>NZ_JBELOI010000002.1:0-426392 GCF_040276065.1 Castellaniella sp. GW247-6E4
AAGCGCTATGGCAAGGATCGCCTGGAGACGGCCTGCGCGCTGGCGCTGTCCTTGCGAGCCTGTCACTACCGGACCGTACGCGACATCCTCGCCAATGGCCGCGATCAGCTTACGGATGCCGCCCAGGCGCCCTGGACTAGTCCCGAACACGAACATCTGCGCGGTGCGCGCTCCTACCACTGAACGCAGGGAACCGAATATGCTGATCCAACAAACCATCACCCAGTTGCACGCCCTGAAACTCCAAGGCATGGCCACCGCCTTGCAACGCCAGATCGAACAGCCTGCGGCCTGCGACATGGCCTTCGAGGAACGCCTGGCGCTGCTCGTGCAGCACGAATGCGACAGCCGTCACGCACGGCGCTGTGCGCGGCTACTCACGCAGGCCAGGCTGCGATACCCCCAGGCGGCCATTGAAGACTTCGACACCCGTGCAGGGCGCGGGGTCGAACGCGCCCGCTTCATGGGCCTGGCGCTGGGCGACTGGATCACCACCGGCCAGACGGTGATCCTGACCGGCGCCACAGGTTGCGGCAAGACGTGGCTTGCCTGTGCGCTGGCCCAATACGCCTGCCGCCGGGGCCACAGCGCCCGGTACCTGCGCGTGCCGCGCCTGTCCGAAGAACTGCGCACCCAGCAGGCCGCCGGCACCTACACCCGATGGCTGGCGCAGCTGGCCAGAACCGAGGTCGTGGTCCTGGACGATTGGGGGCTGGTCGGGCTCGATGCGCTGACCCGCGAGGCCCTGATGGAGCTGCTCGATGATCGCGCGGGCAGCCGCGCAACACTCGTGACCAGCCAGTTGCCCGTCGATCACTGGCACGCCTGGATCGGCGACCCTGCCATGGCTGACGCCATGCTGGATCGCTTGCTGGCGCAGGCGCACCGTATCGTTCTGAAAGGGGAATCCATGCGCGCAACCAAGCGCCAGGCTGCAGCCCCCCAGGACGATGACTGACGCTCGTTCCTGACCTCCCCGACTACCGGGTTGGGGAGCGGAAAATGGGCTCAAAGTACAATCCAGACTGCGTTGTTGACCACCCCGCCATGCCCAGGTGGTCACGACCATCGGAATCACTGGTCACGATGCCGGACTGGGTGGTCACGATGCCGGAATCGCTGGTCACGATCAACCGGAATACCCACCCCATCATCAGTCGAGCACTTGAGCGTGCAACCCTGCGCTTGAACTTCGCAGCCGAGGGTGAGCTGCTGGAGATTCAATCAACTACCGGCCCGGGCAACCTGTCGCGCATCATCTTCGAAATGTGCGCGCAATGCCTTGATGAGCACCGGCTGACCGTACTTCGGACCTGGGACTCGATCGGCATATCCAAGTGGCCGCTGAGCTATCGTGCCGACGGGAGAAACTGGCGAATATCAAATGGGAAGCGGTTTGACTTTGATGGGGAGGGGGCACCATGAACCTCTTCGAGCCGCTGAGGGGCATCCGCCACCTATTGCACACCATGTTCTTGCGCTTGCGCGTGCTGTTGCCGAAACAAAAGGCCTACGCGTTCGGCCCCGTGGGCGGAGCCTACCCGGGCAGGATCAGCGACATCTATGTGATCAATCTAGATCGGCAGCCGCAGCGCTTGGTGGCTGTTTCCCGAGAGCTGGACCGCATCGTGGATTGCACGGGGCAGCCACTGTCAAAGCGACTTATCCGGCACGCAGCCTGCGACGCGCGGGCCCTACCGGCCGCAACGCTTGCTGGTGTCGATATAGAGCCCTACTACACGCTTGCGGATCAATTGTCCGTCGACCCGTACCCACAGGTTCTACCGGACACGTTCGATCTGACTCGCGAGATCCGAATGAGCAATGCAGAAATTGCGGTGGCTCAATCGCACATTGACATCTGGAAGAAGATAGCCAGTTCTAAGGCGCCATACACGCTGGTGCTGGAGGATGACGTTTGGTTCGAACAGAGCTTTGGCCGCCTTGTCGACACGGCGTGGCAGGAGATGCGGGAGAGCGACGGGACCGATCCTGACTTTGACGTGCTCTACCTGTCGTTCAAAGAGGTGAAGCACGGTGCTCCCAAGGTTGCGCTCTCGCGCAGCGTCTTTCGACCGGAGCGCGGGCTTTGGTATCTCTCGGGCTATGTGCTGTCCAAGCGCGGCGCTCAGCGGCTTCTTGCGCGCCTGCCGTGCCGCGGACCAGTCGACCTTTGGATCAACCAGCAGTTCCCAGTGACGGACGTTCGCGCGCTGCGCCGCTCTGTCATCCCTCAGCGCGTCGATCTGCTGTCCACGAACTCCTACTCAATTCTCCCCGTCTTGAGCCAGATCGGGATTCTTTCCGATACAACGCCTGGGACGTTCCATCAGCGTCCCACGGAAACACCGGTGTTTGCCTTTGGCTCTCGGAACACTGGCCTATCCTCCCTGGCTATGGCCTTGTCTATGCTGGGCTATCGCTGCTGCAGCGACTTGGACGACCTTCCGCCTGTGGAGAGAAGTCGCTTGCTTCGAGGTCAGCGTGGACGCGTTTTCGATGCCTACGTCAATGTCGCGGCGCTTGAGCCCCACATCGCGCAGCTCAAGGAAAGGTATCCCGGGGCGAAGTTCATCTTCGTCGGCGAGATCCCGAAGAACTTACCGCTGTCCCCTGAGAGCGTCTTGCACCAGTGTGCCTTTCCCGAGGGCTGGGTAGAACTGTGCGAGTACTTGCGCTTGCCGCCACCCAGTGCTAGCTATCCTTGCGCTGCGGAGCGAGGCGTTCGTCGTCTTCGCCCTCCTCCGCCCGCAGGTGAAAGACTGGCTAGAGGCAAGCGGCTGGAGCACGATGTTTCGCCGTGGGTTGCCCCGCCATCGCGCCACTGGCACGGTATCGACGTGGAGCTATGCGAGCCTGGGCCGTGGTCGGAGGCATCTCGCGCCCGGTTTGACGACCATTTGAGCGAACTAGACGCGTCTCGTTGGCTGTCGCGCGACGATACGTTCCCCGGGAACCTTGCACTCTTTAGGCCTGGCAGCGTGCGAGTTCTGCCTTCTGGTGGTTTAGAACTGGTGGTCGCAAGTGCGTCGCTTGGTGTTCGTGAGCTGAGCGCAGGTGCTGTTTCCAGCCGAGGCCGGTTCCTGTATGGACGCTTTGAGGCAACTCTGCGAGCGACCAACGTTCCTGGCCTGGTCTCGGGCTTCTTCCTCCACAGAAATCTTCCGCGCCAGGAGATCGATGTGGAGATCACCGGTAACCGTCCAGACCAGATGCTGGCCAATGTCTTCTTCAACCCAGGCTGCGATGCCGCAAAGTTTGACTACGGTTACCGGGGGACACCTTTTGCCATCGAGCTTGGGTTCGACGCCTCTAAGGCGTTCCACACCTACGCAATTGAGTGGGCCCCTGACGAGATACGATGGTTCGTCGACGATCGCCTTGTGCATCGGAGAGTGCTCTGGGACCCTACGCCGATTCCCGATCTGCCCATGACGCTGCATGTCAACACCTGGCCGACACGGTCCGAAGAACTTGCAGGAAGACTTGTGCGCGAGTCTTTGCCGGCTGTTGCTGCGGTTCGGCGAATCGCGGTGGATGCGAATAGCACCGACGCGCAGGGCGATGCCGTCTCGGACAGCGAAGAGTTGGGGTGGCTGGTCGATACGGCGCAAGAAGGATAGCCGACATCCCAGCGAGATGGACCTGCTTATCGGGACGCCCATGCGAGAAAAGGAACCCTATTGCTCAAGCTTGGGCGGGGACGCTAACGCGTTGATCCGCCGCGCGCATTGATGATTTGCTCCATATGGAGGCATCACGGTCTGAGGGATGCGCCCCGGCGCTCCCTGGCTTCCAGGGGGCCGCTTTCAGCCTCGATCAGCCGTTCGCGGTCACGCACCAGACGACAGCTCTTGGCCGACTGCCGCCCGATGGGGACAGCCCTACTAGACCAGGTCTGGGTTCGATCAGGTCCCGATCGGGAACCGCCGAGCCCACTTCACTACTGCTTTCTCCAGGTCGTCAATCTGTGCGTCAATGCCTCGCGCCCAGTGCTTGTACTCGTCCGCAGGAAGGCAGGATGCACCGTAAAGAAATGCGCGTCGTAACCAGGGACTCATCTGCTGATAGCTCTGTTTCTTACTTCGGAACCAAAAATCTTGCTTGCTTCTTCCCATGGCCAGCAGGATCTCGCGGGCAGAAAGGTCGTCGATGGCGTCATTGAGTAGTGGGATGTATTGTTTTTCGGAATTCCAGCCTGGATTCTTTCCAAACGGCATTAACGTGTACATACGGGCGTATTCCAAGTGCGATGCAGTTGCCGTTGGGTCACGATATATCGCAATAAGCCTGCTTCCAATTTCTGCTTTGCTGCCAGCTGGTATGTCATCGAGCCCGAGCAGGTATTCGATCGTCTCGCGAACAACCGGAACGAATTTGCTGAAATTATCCAGAATGATAGGTACCGCATCTGCATCTTTCAGTTGCCTAAGTCTTCTGAGAGCAAATTTAAGGAGAGAAAGATCGGGCTCCGTCTCCGCAATTTGCTCTTCAAGGATCCCTTCCAGATTCAGTTGATCGACGGCCTCTTTGTGCGCCTCGTCAAGCGAGTTGTAGTCGATCTCGCCGTAAGCATCATCGATGCCTAGTTCTGACAGAAGTTCGTGGAAGCGCTCAGACAAAGTGTCCAATTCGCGGTTTTCATTCTCTCTGAGGTACTGCTGCCGAAAAATCTCTGTCGATACAATGCGAGTCTTGTGCTGCTGGAGGGTAAGACCGTGGTTATCAAACAGCCACCGCGCGAGATGGGTCAGAAACTTGTACGCTTCCGCCTCGGAACTGCAGAACACCCGAAAATCGTCAGAGTACCGAACGTAGTTCGCGCCCTCTGACAGCAATAATTGGTCGATATCCGAAATAGTGATCTCTGCGACCAACCGTGATGCAGCAGAACCGACCGGAAGTCCGTACGAATACGATCCCGCCCAATGGTTGATCAGCTTCTGCAGGGCGATGGCGTGCATGTGGCCCGTGCCCAAGGCTGATTCGAGAGCATTATCGACACGATGTAAGTACAGCCGTGGAAAGAAGTCAGCGATATCAGCAATGAGAACATGCGAAGGCTGAGATGCGTTACAGCAATCTTGCGACGCCTGCTGAAAACTTCTATATGAAAACGCATCGTCAAACATCCGACCGTCAGTACCCGGCTTGAAACGATATGAATGGACGTTTCCGTCGTTCGTAGGAATGCGGCTCGCTTCCAACTGGGCGCCGATCTCATGCACAAGTGCGGTAAAAACCAGGAAGTCAAAGGGGTCGAGCTGCGTAGAAAGGCGGAATCCATACTGATGCTTTGGCGCGAATGTCGTACGACTGGTTCGGATCGTCCACGCAAGAAGGTCTGTGTTTATTATCGTTGCTTTAACTGCATCCCAATCATGTCGAATTGCAGCGAATTCAAACACAGCAGGGAAGATATCGGTATCGCCGTAGTTCTCTGCGTTTAGCAATGCCCAATCAAGTGACGCGTTCGAAATATTTAAGGCCATAATCCGTTCCGTTTTTATTTTGTACTGGATGTTATGTTTGAAGTGTTGTAGTGCCTCGCAGCCCTACGACTTTATGCAAGAGCGGAAAACTTTGCCAATGCCACCGAGTGACCGGTTACAAGGCAACAACCGCCTCCCGAATGTCTCAGCGATCCGACCGTTGAATGACGTATTCTGGCCGGCAAGCGACCGCTCGCCGGCCAAGGTACATTAGACCTCGGTTTGCTCTGCCATCTCAAGGGCATCGTCGACCTCGATGCCGAGATAGCGAACCGTGCTTTCCAGCTTCGTATGTCCGAGCAGCAACTGTACCGCGCGAAGATTCTTCGTCCGACGGTAGATCAGCGAAGCTTTTGTGCGGCGCATAGTGTGGGTACCATATGCGGTATCGTCGAGACCAATCGATGCGACCCAGCGATGTACCATCCGGGCGTACTGCCGTGTCGACAGATGCGGCGACGTATGCAACCGGCTCGGAAACAGAAAATCCGCGGCCTTCAGCCCTCGCGCGTCGATCCAGGCGTCAAGGCTCTCACGAGTCTGTTCCGTGATCTCGAATTGAACCGGCCGCTGGGTCTTTTGCTGCATGACGGTGGCTCTCGCGGCCACATGGCTTCCGTGGCGGACATCCTGCACCTGCAATCGCGTGAGATCGCACGCTCGAAGCTTGCTATCGATTGCGAGATTGAACATCGCAAGTTCCCGGACGTTCGACGCCATCTGAAGTCTCGTTCGGATCGCCCAAATTTCTCGGAGCTTCAGCGGCGGCTTCTGCCCAATGAGTTTGCCCTTGTTCCATGGCACGCGATGGCCGACGGTGACATTCTCGAATTTCATGACAATCCCCTTTCGGATAAAGGAAGATTGAGTGTGCACCTACGGATGGTGGATGGTCGCTATCCGACCCAGAACAGACAGTCACTAACGTTTGACATGAGAGGAGAGGAGATGACCAACTTACTGGACAGAGTCCTCTCGATGGAAGTGTTAGACGGATCAATCGGCATAACCTGCTGAAACCGCCATCTCATGCAACTCTTCTTTTGCGGTTTCAAGGCGTACAATTGCCTCGGCTTCGTTTGAATGAGTTTTCACGTACTCCTCCAGGAATCTGACCTCCGCCTGTTTGAGAACAACAACTAAGTCAGTGAGTGTGTTGTTCGCTGCCAGAGCGTGCATCTCCCAGTTCCGGTTAAAGAATGGGTTCCTGTAGTAAGGCACGTTATCGTATGCGGTGAGGTCATAGCCAAGAGCGAGGAGGTGTGATTTTATTTCTTCGTTTAGCAGTGAATCTGCCTCAGCAAAGCCACTCAGTATTTCGGAGAGCCGACTCACGGCCTTCTTAGCTTCCGCGAATTGATCCACAGCGCTCGTTCCGATACTCAGCTTTACAGCGAATTCCGGGGCGACGTGAAGTCTTTCGTTGGCATCTTTTAGGCCGCTCCAATAGGCCTGCATCTCGGCTTCTAGTCTGTGGAGAAAGGCTTCATTGACCTTGAAGGGCTTCTGCCCATAATCGCTCTCGTGCCGCTGTTTCATCGAGCGAAGTGCGTTTGCGTCGAATGCCGCAATATCGTCTGTTTCCTTATGGTGCTGATAGCATAACAATATCAGGTTTGCTGCAGATCTGCGTTCTTCGTCTGTTGAGTTGGAGTTGTATCTTTGGCCGCCTGGGTTCGCTGCTTCAATATGGCAAATCTGACCAACAAAAAGATTCCTCGCTGTCACGAGCTCGTGAGTGCATCCCGGGAATGCGCAGACATTTCCAGATTTGGCGAAGAGTGATATTAGTGTTTTTCGTGCGATGGCGAGTCGAGGCATTTTTTGCGCCGTCTAACGGCAGTATGGGAGAAACAAAATGCTAGTGACCGAGTGACGGCTTCTGGCCGCCTAGAGTCTGTCAGTGGTGCCTGAAATCGATCCCAAGGGGGAGTCGGCGACACGAAAGAGCAGACGTAAAGCGACAACCGGCATGTAAAAAAGAGCGAAGCGCCACTTTGGCACGTTCGCGTAGGGCGAACTGTCGGGCATATCCGTTGAAGCTTCTGTATTGTCTTAGATACGACCGCGCTCAACAAGTCTGCGGTAATGTTCCCCTAGGACGGTAAGACGGCATGCCTTGCTCCCCATAGCTGCATGCCACATATGGGGAGCATCTACGGGGACAACTAGGCCAACGCGGTTGTATTTCTGAAGCACTGCAAACTTCGCAGTGTTTACCGGGTCTGGGGCTGAAATCGTTGAATCAGTTCCTTGCCGTTCCGGCTCGAATGACGGATCTAGTGGAAACTGATGGGCTGGACTTGGGAAAAACTCAGTGATTCGTTGAAGTTCCGCCAACGAAATAGGCGGCTGAACGCGTCTGAGTGAGACGAAGCTTTTGACGTTGGTTTTAAAGACAGGGCGCTGATCCCAAGGGCCGAGCGACTGATCAATATGGGCATAAATGCTTCCGGGAGTCACTTCGCCCACTAGGTTCCCCGCTGCGCCGCCCAGCGCATCAACGAATAGTGTAGTAAATACGCCAGCGCCATTTTCCTCGGTGGCATATTGTTCTGCCGTGGATGCAGTGAGGATTGTTGTGCCTTCCTTGATTTCGGCGAATGCGCTCGCAACACTGGAAGTGGCTGCTATTCCCGAGTGACAGCTATCAAGAACGATAATTCTATTTCTCGCGCCTGATTGATTGGCGAAGGTTAATACCTCGTTTAAAGGCAGTCCCTCGTCCCCAGATATCGTATCGCTCGCAATTAGATAGCCACCAGTGCTTTCAATATACCCATGGCCGGCGAGATAAAAGAGAGCGATTTCTGACTCACCCGCAAAAAGCTCTTTGATGCTATCGCGCAGAGTTGCACGAGTGACCATGTCAGACGACCCAGTCCCAGTTAATAGCTTCGTGCCGAAATTGACTGTTCCATCGCTGTTTCGATCGAGCACTGCTTTTACTGAATGTGCGTCATCAACACATCCGTAAAGGCATCCGACTCGTTGGTAGTAGTTGATTCCAACAACAAGTGCTTTGCGCATGGTTTTCTCCTAGCGCCCACCGCCGATTAGAGTCTTGAGATTATCCCACGTCCATTTGTAAAGCTTGTCAGAGGACGAGGCACTATTGGGTTTTGTGCAGGTCTTATCCGAGTATGCGGCTAACAGAAAATAGTCCTTGTCTTTTTCTTTTGCAATATTCAACTCTGCAGACACACCTGCAGCCGTGTGGGTATGTTCGCCACAGAGAACGACTACTACATCGATGTTGTCCATGCGGCGCTTCACTTTCTCCTTCCAGTCGCCCGTCATGTGCTCTTTGACAGAGGCGTCCTTAAAATCAAAAGGGCTGTCTTCCAGTTTCGCTTGTCCGGCGAGCATGATCTTGGCCCCCTCGTCGTTGTCGTAGTCGAAGCTGATAAAGACGCGTTTTTTTGTGGTCATGTTTACCCTCCATAATTAGTCTGCGTGATTAGAAGCGGAAGAATTGAAGGTCCCACCGTTTCGATGACGCTGATTATGCGCGCGTAATGAATTGACCGGCAAGGAATTTATGAGACGAAGGACCGCATAACAACTGAGATATTGCTGACAGCGTCGTGGCGCGAGCCCCGCCAGATAGCTCAATTTCCGCTGTGTAAAACAGCGCACGAAGGGCTGCTTCTGGCCGGACAGCGACCATCTCGGCTGCCGCCCTGGTTGATTGTAAGTAAATATCACACCTCTGTCTGCTCTGCTATTTCCAGCGCGTCATCGACTTCGGTACCAAGGTATCGCACCGCGCTTTCGAGCTTGGTATGACCAAGTAGCAATTGAACCGCCCTGGGATTTTTTGTACGTCGGTTGTGGCAGTATTCTTATAGACTTGGGCCATAACTGGTGCGCTCGTGTCAACTTCCCACTTCTCTAGGCAATCGATAGCCGTCTTTGATGAGCGTTTGCTCAGATGAGAACCGTGTCCAGTCAAAAAACGACCGCCAATTAGGCGGTCATTTTCCCAGTCACTACAGATGGCCAACTTTTCCCGTAAAACTTGGCCATCTTTTCCGAAAACCGACAGAGATCAAACGTCAATATTCCCCGCCTGCAAGGCATGCGCCTCGATGAAGGCGCGGCGCGGCTCGACGTTGTCGCCCATCAGGGTGACGAAGACCTCGTCGGCGGCGATGGCGTCCTCGATCTGGACGCGCAGCAGGCGGCGCACCGCCGGGTCCATGGTGGTTTCCCAGAGCTGCCCGGGGTTCATTTCGCCCAGGCCCTTGTAGCGTTGCTTGCCGATGCCTCGTTCGGCCTCGGCGCGCAGCCACTGCATGGCCTCGCGGAAGTCGGCGATGGGCTTTTCCTTGAGCTTGTCGCCGGTGCCCCTGCGGATGAGGGCGCCCTTGCCGATCAGGCCCAGGAAGGTCTTGGCGGTGCGTGCGAGGGTGGCGTAGTCGCCGCCGCGCACGAAGGCGCGGTCAAAGATGCTGACGCGCACGTTGCCGTAATGCATGCGCTGCACGGCGAGGCGCCAGGATTCGTCGAGCTCGTTGAACTGGGCCTCGACGCGCACGGCCTCGGGGTCGGCGGGATCATGCAGGGCTTGGCCGAGGCGGTGCGCCGAGTCGCGCGCCGCGGCCTCGTCGACGAGGCTGATGTTCACGCCCTCGGCCATGGCCGATAGCGCCTCGACGTCAAGCACGCGCGACAGGCGGGCGATGACGGTGTCGGCCAGCACGTACTGGTGGGCGAGGGCGTTCAGGGCCTCGCCCTCGATGGGCGAGGCCTCGGCGCGCGGCACCAGCGAGGTGTCCTTGAGGGCCACCTGCAGCATGAATTCCGCCTCTTCGGCATCGTCCTTGAGATAGCGCTCGTCGCGGCCGACTTTGACCTTGTAGAGGGGGGGCTGGGCGATGTAGACGTAGCCGCGCTCGATCAGGGCGGGCATCTGGCGGTAGAAGAGCGTCAGCAGCAGGGTGCGGATGTGGGCGCCGTCCACGTCGGCGTCGGTCATGATGATGATGCGGTGGTAGCGCAGCTTGTCGATGTTGAAGTCCGGCCCGATGCTGGTGCCCAGGGCGGTGATCAGGGTGGTGATCTGTTCGCTCGAGAGCAGGCGGTCGAAGCGCGCTTTTTCCACGTTCAGGACCTTGCCGCGCAGCGGCAGGATGGCCTGGAATTTGCGGTCGCGGCCTTGTTTGGCGGAGCCGCCGGCCGAGTCCCCCTCGACGATGTAGAGTTCGCACAGCGCGGGGTCCTTTTCCTGGCAGTCGGCGAGCTTGCCGGGCAGGCCGGCGCCCTCGAGGACGCTCTTGCGGCGGGTCATCTCGCGCGCCTTGCGCGCCGCCTCGCGCGCCCTTGCCGCCTCGACGATCTTGGCGCACAGGGCGCGGGCGTCGGTGGGGTTTTCCAGCAGCCAGGTCTCGAGCGTGCGGCTGACGGCCTCTTCGACGGCGGGGCGGACCTCGCTGGATACGAGTTTGTCCTTGGTCTGGCTACTGAACTTGGGCTCGGGCACCTTGACCGACAGGACGCAGGCCAGGCCTTCGCGCATGTCGTCGCCGGAGGTGTCGACCTTGGCTTTCTTGGCCAGCTCGTTGTCGGTGATGTATTTGTTGAGGATGCGGGTCATGGCGGCGCGCAGACCCGTGAGGTGGCTGCCGCCGTCGCGCTGCGGGATGTTGTTGGTGAAACACAGCACGGTTTCGGCGTAGCCGTCGTTCCACTGCATGGCGACCTCGACGCCGACCCGCGTGCCGCCCGCATCGGATTCCGTGCTGACGGCAAAGATGTTGTCGTGCAGGACGGTTTTGCTGCGGTTGATGTACTGGACGAAGCCCTTGACGCCGCCAAGGAAGGCCAGGTTTTCCTCTTGGCCCGTGCGCTCGTCCACCAGGCGGATCTTGACCCCGTTGTTCAGGAAGGACAATTCGCGCAGGCGGCGGGCGAGGATCTCGTAGGTGTAGTCGATGTTGGAAAAGATCTCGCCGTCGGCCAGGTATTGGACGCGGGTGCCGGTGCGCTCGGACTCGCCGATCACCGCCAGCGGCGCGGTGCGCGCGCCACGCCGGAATTCGATCTGGTGTTCCTTGCCGTTGCGCCAGATGGTCAGGCGCAGCCATTCGGACAGGGCGTTGACGCAGGAGACGCCCACGCCGTGCAGGCCGCCCGAGACTTTGTAGGAGTTCTGATCGAACTTGCCGCCGGCGTGCAGCTCGGTCATGACGATCTCGGCCGCGCTGCGGTGATGCTCGTCGTCCTTGTGGATGGCTGTGGGGATGCCCCGGCCGTTGTCGGTGACCGAAATGCTGTTGTCCGCATGGATGGCGACCACGATGTCGTCGCAATAGCCGGCCAGGGCCTCGTCGATGGCGTTGTCCACGACCTCGAACACCATGTGGTGCAGGCCGGTGCCATCGGAGGTGTCGCCGATGTACATCCCCGGGCGCTTGCGCACGGCCTCGAGGCCTTTGAGCATCTTGATCGAATCGGCGCCGTAGGCGTTCTGGGAGGTCTGTTCTGACATTTGAAACCTATGATTGAATCCGTCGGTGGGCTGGGCGCGTTCAGATACGCATCGGCATGACGACGTACTTGAACTCGTCGTCGTCCGGCAGTGTCATCAGGACGGATGCGTTGACGTCGGGCTGGACCGACCAGCGCACGGCGCTGGCCTTGACGTTGCCGAGCACGTCCAGCAGGTATCCGACGTTGAAGGCGACGTCCAGGGGTTCGTTGGCATAGTCGACCTCGATCTCTTCGCGGGCTTCCTCCTGTTCGGCGTTCGAGGACGAAATCCGCAGCAGGTGGTCCGAGAGCTGCAGGCGCACGCCCTTGAGTTTGTCGGTGGTGAGGATGGCCGCGCGCTGCAGGCTGGCCTGCAGGGCTTCGCGGGAGATGCTGAAGTGACGCGTATAGCCGGTGGGGATGACGCGGGTGAAATCGGGGAACTTGCCCTCGACCAGTTTCGAGATGACTTCGATGTCGTCGAAGCTGAAGCGGATCTGGGTCGCGGCGACGTCGATGCGCACCATGGCATCGTCGTCGTCCGAGAGCAGGCGCTGCATTTCGTGGACGGTCTTGCGGGGGATGATGACGTCGTGGCGCGCGTCGATGCCCTCGACCTGCGCACCGCTGTGCGCGAGGCGGTGGCCATCGGTGGCGACGGTGCGCACGTGGCCGGGCTCGAGCACGAACAGCAGGCCGTTCAGGTAATAGCGGATGTCCTGCTGGGCCATGGCGAAGTGCACCATGTTGAACAGGTGGCGCAGGGTTTTTTGCGGCATCGAGAACGAGGCGTCCCACTGGTCGGCCAGGGCGACGGTGGGGTAATCGGTGGCAGCCAGCGTCTGCAGGGCAAAGCGGCTGCGCCCGGCCTGGACGGAAAGTTTGCCGTCGTCCAGGGCGAGCCTGACATCGCCGGATTCGGGCAGGGCGCGCAGGATGTCGAGCAGCTTGCGTGCCCCCACCGTCGT
Source organism: Castellaniella sp. GW247-6E4 (assembly GCF_040276065.1). Taxonomy (NCBI): domain Bacteria; kingdom Pseudomonadati; phylum Pseudomonadota; class Betaproteobacteria; order Burkholderiales; family Alcaligenaceae; genus Castellaniella; species Castellaniella sp. GW247-6E4. The sequence continues at coordinate 12,935 of NZ_JBELOI010000002.1, forward strand.
TGCGGCGGTCTCGGTGCCCACGCCGAACGAGGCGTGGGTGGTGATCTGGACCTCGAGGTCGTTGGCGACGAACGCCATGCGCTCACCATCCTTGCGCATCAATACATTGGCCAGGATCGGCAAGGTGTTGCGGCGTTCGACGATCCCCACAACCATCGTCAAGGGCTTGAGCACGGCGTCACGAGTCGCTTGTATGAGTTGCATGTTCTTATCCTTTGAGGGTTTGTTCCAAAACGTGCAGTGCGTGATTCAGTTCGGTCTGCTTGCCGCGCAGGTCGGTGATTTTGCGCACGGCGTGCAGCACCGTGGTGTGGTCGCGGCCTCCGAAGAGGTCGCCGATTTCGGGCAGGCTTTTCTGGGTGAGCTCCTTGGCCAGGTACATCGCGATTTGGCGCGGAACAGCAATATTGGCAGGGCGCCGTTTCGAATACATGTCGGCGACCTTGATTTTATAAAAATCGGCCACGGTCTTTTGGATGTTTTCGACGGTGATCTGGCTATTGGATACCGATAACAGATCCTTGAGGGCTTCTTTGCAGACCTCGACGGTGAGCACCTCGCGGCCGTGGAAGCGGGCGAAGGCCGAGACCTTGCGCAGCGCGCCCTCAAGCTCGCGCACATTGCTGCGCAGATGCTTGGCGATGAAGAACGCGACCTCCTCGGGCATGGTGATCCCCTCGGCCTGGGCCTTGCGCAGCAGGATGGCCACCCGCATTTCGAGCTCGGGCGGCTCGATGGCCACGGTCAGTCCGGAATCGAAGCGCGAAATCAGGCGGCTGTCGATGTTGGCGAGCTCTTTTGGGTAGGTGTCCGAGGTGATGATGATCTGTTTGCGTTGCGCGACCATGGCCTCGAAGGCGTAAAAGAATTCCTCCTGGGTGCGGTTCTTGCCGGCAAAGAATTGGATGTCGTCGATCAGCAGCAGGTCCAGGGAATGGTAATAGCGCTTGAAATCGTCGAAGGCGCGGCGTTGGTAGGCCTTGACCACGTCGGAGACGTACTGGTCGGCATGGACGTAGCGCACGCGGGCGCGGGCGCCCTTGGCGATCAGGGCGTTGCCGATGGCGTGGATGAGGTGGGTCTTGCCCAGGCCCACGCCGCCGTACAGGAACAGCGGGTTGTACGAGACGCCGGGGTTTTCGGCCACCTGCATGGCCGCGGCGCGGGCGAGCTGGTTGGCCTTGCCGATGACGAAATTTTCAAAAGTCAGGTCCACGTTCAGGCGCGAGCGGTCCTGGACGGCGTCGTCGGTGGCGGATTGGGCCGGCACGGGGGCCGCAGGCGCCGGATTATCCTCGGGCACCGGGGCTGGGGCGGCGGCGCGCGCCGGTGCGGCGCCTCGGGCCGGGCCCGCCGGCAGCTCGAAGCAGACCTGGACGGCCTGCGAGAACCAGTCGCTGGCGAGGGCCTCGATACGGGTGGAAAAGTTCTTGCGCACCCAGTCGAGTTTGAAGCGGTTGGGGGCGGCGATGCGCAACACGGCCAAGTCCTCGTCGAACTCGAGAGGAACCAGGGGGCGGATCCAGGCGCTGATCTGTTGTGGGGGAAGCTCCTGCTCAAGCTGCTGGAGGCAGGCCTGCCAAAATTCGTTCATAGGGGTCATTTCGCTAAACCTCGATTCTACCCTTTACCGCCAAGAGTTATCCACAGCGCCCCCTCGCGCGACCTGGGTCCGGATCGCAAGCATTTGACTTGCTTGCAAAAATTTGCTGAAATAGTGGGCTTTTCAAGATTTAACGCCGCAAGCTCTTTTGGATTTGCCATGAAACGCACCTACCAGCCTTCCGTTACCCGCCGCAAGCGCACCCATGGGTTTCGCGTGCGCATGAAGACCCGTGGTGGTCGCGCCGTTTTGAATGCGCGTCGCGCCAAGGGCCGCAAACGCCTCGCCATCTGATCGCGCAGGCTTTGCCGCGCGGCCGCCCGCTGGACGGCCCGATCGCCATGCCATCCGCTTTTCCGCCAGCGGCCCGGCTGCATCGCCCCTCAGAGTACGCTCTGGCCCTGAAAGGCCCGCGCGTGGCCAGAGGGGCGATGTTCGTTGTCACGCGGCCGCGCGAAGCGCAAACTGGCCCCGCCCGCCTTGGCATGGTCGTCCCCAAGCGCCAGGCACCGCTGGCCGTGACCCGCAATGCGATCAAGCGCGTCGTGCGCGAGGCGTTCCGGCTGCGGCGCGCCGAGTTGCCGCCCGGAGACCTGGTATTCCGCCTGGTCGCCCGGCCCGAGCCCGCCAGCCTGACCGTGCTCAAGCGCCGGGCGCGCGCCGAAGCCGACGCGCTGCTGCGCAGGATTGCGCCATGATCAGGGCCTTGTTCATTGCGCCGATCCGCTTTTACCGCTATTTCCTGAGCCCCTGGGTGGGGCAGCAGTGCCGCTTTACGCCCACCTGCTCGGCCTACGCCATCGAGGCCATCGAGACGCACGGCGTGTGGCGTGGCCTGTGGCTGGGGGTCCGGCGCATTGCCCGCTGCCACCCGGGATGCCCGGGCGGCCATGATCCGGTGCCCGGGCCCCGGACGCCGCCCGCATGAGGCCGCGCTTTGCACGCTCATCCGCTAGTCAGGATAGCTAAGTTAAACTGATAGGCTTTTCGCATCGCCCCACCATACATAGAACAGGCGCCATGGACATACGACGCACGATCCTCTGGATGATTTTCTCGTTTTCACTGCTGCTGTTGTGGAACAACTGGCAGGTGCACAACGGCCATCCGTCCCTGTTCGGCCTGACGTCGCCGACCGCGACGCAGGCCGACGTGGCCAAGGCGCCGGATGCGCATCCCGCCGGCGTTCCGGTGGCCGAGCCCGGCGCGGGCGCCGTCCAGGGCGGCGAGGCCAAGGTGCCGGCGCAAGCCGCCGAGCCGGCCGGGCAGGAGGTCCGCGTCAGGACCGACGTCTACGAGCTGACCTTCGACACCCTGGGTGCCCAGCTCGTGCGCGTCGAACTGCTCAAGTACAAGGCGCTGGACGGTTCGGGTGGCCCCATGATGCTGCTGGACAACGAGCCCGGGCGTACCTACTTGGCCCAGACCGGGGTGGTGGGCGCGCCCCAGGGCCAGGGCTATCCCACCCATCTGACGCCGTTCACGCTGATGACGCCCCAGCCGACGATGCAGGGCGATACCCTGACGGTGTCTTTCGAGGCGACGGCCGGCGATGTCAAGGTGGTCAAGCAATTTATCCTGCACCAGGGCAGCTACGACATCCAGGTGCGCCATGACATCACCAACCTTGGCGGCGCCCCGATCGACCCCTCGGTGTACCTGCAACTGACTCGCGACGGCAACGATCCCCCCAATACCTCGCATTTCTACAGCACCTTCACCGGCCCGGCGGTGTATTCCGAACAGGATAAGTTCCAGAAGATCAGTTTCGACGACATCAGCAAGGGCAAGGCCAGCTATATCCAGCAGAGCGATAACGGCTGGATCGGCATGGTGCAGCACTACTTCGCCTCGGCCTGGGTGCCGTCCCAGGGCGTCGTGCGCACCAACCAGGCCCTGCGTGTGGCCGACAATCTATACGCCATCCGGACCATCCAGTCCGTCGGCGCCATCGCGCCGGGCGAGCATCGCAGCGTGGATGCCCAGCTGTGGATCGGTCCACAGGACCAGGACGCCATGAGCGACGTCGCCCCGGGCCTGGGGCTGGTGGTGGACTACGGCTGGGTGACCATCATCGCCAAGCCTCTGTTCAGCCTCATGACCTGGATCCACGGCATGCTGGGCAACTGGGGCTGGACCATCGTGGCCCTGACCCTCCTGATCAAGCTCGTGTTCTATCCCCTTTCGGCGGCCAGCTACCGCTCGATGGCGAAGATGAAACTCGTCACCCCTCGCATGCAGGCGCTGCGCGAGAAGTTCGGCGACGACAAGGCCAAGCTCAACGCCGCCATGATGGAGATGTACCGCACGGAAAAAATAAACCCACTGGGTGGCTGCCTGCCCATGGTGGTCCAGATTCCCGTGTTCATTGCCTTGTACTGGGTCTTGCTGGCCAGCGTCGAGATGCGCGGTGCCCCCTGGATCCTGTGGATCCATGATCTTTCGGTGCGCGATCCCTGGTTCATCCTGCCTGCGGTCATGATGGCCACCATGTTCCTGCAGATCAAGCTCAACCCCACGCCGCCCGATCCCACCCAGGCCAAGATCATGATGATCATGCCCCTGGTGTTCGGCGGGATGATGTTCTTCTTCCCGGCGGGCCTGGTCCTGTACTGGTGCGTGAACAACGCGGTGTCGATCATCCAGCAGCGCGTCATCATGGCTCGGCTCGATCGCGAAAAGGCGGCCTCGGCCTCGAGCTGATCGCCGGCGCCGGTCCCGTTTCCCGGAAGGCGCCCGCGAGGCGCCTTCTTTCCGGGGCGGTCGATTGACGTACCACCATCGCGTTCGATAGGATCGATTATTCAACTCAAGGGATGGTATCCAATATGTCGAACGATCAAGAGACGGCGGGCCTGCGGGACCCCGGTTTGCTGCGCACCGAATCTTATGTCGCCGATGGTTGGCGCGCCGCCGCCTCGGGCCGGACATTTCCGGTGTTCAATCCCGCCACGGGCGGCCGCCTGGCCGAGGTCGCGAGCCTCGATGCCGGCGAGGTGCGGGCCGCCATTGCGGGCGCGGTGCGCGCCCAGGCCGCCTGGGCCGCCCGCAGCGCCGCGGATCGCGGCCGCCTGCTGCGCGCCTGGAACGACCTGATTCTGCAGAATGCCGAGGACATCGCCCGCCTGATGACGCTCGAGCAGGGCAAGCCCCTCGCCGAGTCGCGCGGCGAGGCCAAGTACGCGGCCTCCTTCATCGAGTGGTTCGCCGAAGAGGGCAAGCGCACCTATGGCGACGTCATTCCGTCGCCGACGGCGGACAAGCGCCTGATCACCATCAAACAGCCGGTCGGCGTCTGCGCGGCCATCACGCCCTGGAACTTCCCGGCGGCCATGATCACCCGCAAGGCTGCGCCCGCGCTGGCCGCGGGTTGCGCCATGATCGTCAAGCCGGCCGAGGATACGCCGTTGACGGCGCTGGCGCTGGCGGTGCTGGCCGAGCGCGCGGGCATCCCGGCGGGGGTCTTTCAAGTGGTCACGGGCGATGCCCGCGAAATCGGCGGTGTGCTGACCGCGAGCCCCGATGTACGCAAGCTGTCCTTCACCGGTTCGACCGAGGTGGGCCGCCTGCTGATGGCGCAGTCGGCGCCGACGATCAAGCGCCTGTCGCTGGAGCTCGGCGGCAATGCGCCGTTCATCGTGTTCGATGATGCCGACCTGGATGCCGCGGTCGAAGGCGCCATGGCCTCGAAGTACCGCAACAGCGGCCAAACCTGCGTCTGCGCCAATCGCCTGCTGGTGCAGGCGGGCGTCTACGACGCCTTCGTCGAGAAACTGCGCGCCAGAGTCGCCGACCTCAAGGTCGGCGATGGCACCGAGGACGGCGTGCAGCAGGGGCCGCTGATCAACCGCGATGCGCTCGACCACGCCCTCGAGCTGATCGAGGATGCCCGTTCGCATGGCGCCCGCGTCGTGGTCGGTGGCGAGGCGCATGCGCTGGGCGGGACGTTCTTTCAGCCCACCGTCCTGCGCGACCTCAATCTCGACATGCGGGTGGCGCGCGAGGAAATCTTCGCCCCGGTGGCGCCGGTGTTCCGCTTCGAGACCGAGGCCCAGGCCGTTGCGCAGGCTAACGACACCGAGTACGGCCTGGCCGCCTACCTCTACACCCGCGACATCGGCCGCGCCTGGCGCGTGGGCGAGGCGCTGGAATACGGCATGGTTGGCTTGAACACCGGGATGATCTCGAACGAGGTGGCGCCCTTTGGCGGCATCAAGCAGTCCGGCCTGGGTCGCGAGGGCTCGCATTACGGCATCGACGAGTACCTCGAGATCAAGTACCTCTGCCTGCAGGTCTGAGGGGCTGACGCGGGCCTGCCGCAAGGCGCGGCGGGCGCCCGATGCCGTTCGCACGCAGCCATGGCCGCTCATTCCTCGGATCCCATCATCGCCATCGCCACCGCTCCCGGGCGCGGCGGCATCGGGGTCCTGCGCCTCTCGGGGTCCGATCTGGCGGCCTACGCCCAGGCGCTGTTCGGCCGGGCGCTGCGGCCGCGCCATGCCTATTACCTGCCGTTTCGCAATCTCTCGGGCGAGCCCATGGACGAGGGCATCGCCCTGTATTTTCCGGGCCCTCATTCTTACACCGGTGAGGATGTGCTCGAGCTGCAGGGCCACGGCGGGCCGGCTGTGTTGCGCCGCGTGCTCGAGGACTGCCTCGAGCGTGGTGCCCCCATCGGCCTGCGCCTCGCCCGGCCGGGCGAGTTTACCCAGCGCGCCTTCCTGAACGATCGCCTGGACCTCGCCCAGGCCGAGGCCGTTGCCGACCTCATCGAGGCCAGCTCGGCGGCGGCCGCGCGCAGCGCCATGGCCTCGTTGTCGGGCGTTTTTTCCGCTGAGATTGGCGCCCTGTCCGCACGTATCGTCAAGCTGCGCATGCTGGTCGAGGCCACGCTGGACTTTCCCGAGGAGGAGATCGATTTCCTCGAGAAATACCAGGCGGCGCAGCGCCTGGGCGAGGTGGCCGATGCGCTGGACGGCGTGCTGCGCACGGCGCGCCAGGGCCTGGTCCTGCGCGAGGGCCTGCACGTGGTCCTGGCCGGCCAGCCCAACGTCGGCAAGTCCAGCCTGCTCAACGCCTTGGCGGGTGACGAGGTGGCGATCGTCACGCCGATCGCCGGCACCACCCGCGACAAGGTCGTGCAGCAGATCCACATCGAGGGCGTGCCCCTGCACATCGTCGACACCGCCGGCCTGCGCGACACCGACGATACGGTGGAGCGCATCGGCATCGAGCGCAGCTGGGCCGAGATCGCCCGCGCCGACGTCATCCTGCACCTGCAGGATGCGCGCAGCCCCGGCGATCCGCTGGACGCCGACATTGCCCGCCGCCTGCCGCCGGGCGCACCGGTCCTGGCGGTGTGCAACAAGGCGGATCTGCTGGCCGAGGCGGCGCGCGCGGCACTCGCAGGCACAGTGTTGGTGTCGGCACACACCGGCGAGGGCTTGGACGCCCTGCGGGCGCGCCTGTTGACGATTGCGGGCTGGACCCCGGGTTCCGAGTCCCCCTGGCTCGCGCGCGAGCGCCACGTGCATGCCCTGGAGGCTGCGCGCGGCCATCTGCGGACGGCGGCCGGGCACGCGGCGCAAAGTGACCAGGTCCTGGACCTGTTTGCCGAGGAATTGCGCCTGGCGCACGAGGCACTGTGCGGCATCACGGGGCAGTTCACGAGCGATGATCTGCTGGGAGAGATTTTTTCCAGTTTTTGTATTGGGAAGTGATGTTGGGGTCCATGACTCTGGACACATCCCGTTAGTGTGCACATAATTACATTTGTTTCGCACACTTTCAGCAATTGCTTTTATCAATCAGGGGAATCGTGATCGAACCGCAGCGGGATTATGTGGGGTACGGGCGCCGGCCTCCAGTGTTCACTTGGCCGGGCGGCCGCCGCCTGGCGGTCAGCGTGGTGGTCAATTATGAGGAAGGCGGCGAGAGCTGCATCCTCGAAGGGGATGCGTGTTCCGAGACTCTGAACAGCGATATGCCGGGTACGCCGCCGCGTCCCGGGCGGCGCAACCTGGTGATGGAGTCGCACTACGAATACGGCAGCCGGGTGGGGCATTGGCGCATTCTGGACATTCTCGAGGAGTGCGGGATCCCGGCGACGTATTTCGCGATCTCCAGCGCCCTGGAAAAGAATCCGGAGGCGGCGCGTGCGATCGTGGCGGCCGGCCATGAGGTGGTGTCCCACGGCAAGCGCTGGATCGATTATGAGTTGATCGATCCCGAGACCGAGAACGCACACATCGTCGAGTCCCTGGATGTGATCGAGGCCCTGTGTGGTGAGCGGCCGGTGGGCTGGTACACGGGACGAATTGGGTTGAACACGCGCCGTTTGGTGCAGAGCAACGGTCTGATGTACGACTCGGATGCCTACAACGACGATTTGCCCTACTGGGTGAGGGTCAATGGGATGCCGCACCTGGTGGTGCCCTACAGCTTTGATTGCAACGACATGCGTTTTGCGTCGGCGCCCGGTTTTAATACGCCGGACGATTTCACGAGCCATCTACGGCGGGCGCTCGATGGCCTGCGCCGCGAGACTGTGCGTGGGGCCAAGATGATGTCGATCGGCCTGCATTTGCGCCTGGCAGGGAGGCCCGCGCGCGCCGAGGCCCTGCGCGAGTTCCTGCTCGAGGCGGTGGCGCTGCCCGAGGTCTGGTTCTGCCGCAGGCGGGATATCGCGGAATTCTGGCGTGCGCAGTATCCGCCGGCCGTGGAGGCGCCATGAGGACGTTGTTCCTGAACCCGAACTCGAGCAAAGACATCACAGCGGTGCTGTGCCGCCAGATCGCCGCGACCCTCGACGGCCCCCTCAGATGATGGGTGTACCGCAGGGCATGAATTCCCCCATGCCCGCCTGGCCCGTGAATTCGAAGGCTTTGCTGAGGAGCCGGCCGCGTGAAAAGGTCATGACCGGCCAGCCGGTGACCGTGCGGCCCTCGTAGGGTGTGTAGTCGACATTGTGGTGCAGGCGCTCGTTGCGGATCTGGACCTCGAGGCCGGGATCCCACAGGGCGATGTCGGCGTCGGCGCCGATCATGATCGAGCCTTTGCGCGGATAGAGCCCGTAGAGTTTGGCGGGCTGGGTGGCGGTCAGGGCGACAAACTGGTGCAGGCTGATGCGCCCCGTCGCCACGCCGCCCGAGAACAGCAGCGGCAGGCGCGTTTCGAGGCCGGGAATGCCATTGGGGATGTACTGGAACTTTTGCTCCTTGCCGTTGAGCTTCTTGCCTTGCGGATCGTCGTAGGAGAACGGCGCATGGTCCGACGAGAAGACGGAAAACACGTTGTGGGCGAGCGCGCGCCAGACGGCATCCTGGTTCTGCGCGTCGCGCGGCGGTGGACTGCACACGCACTTGGCGCCCTCGTAGCCGTCGTGCCCCAGATCCTCGGCGGTGAGGTACAGGTATTGGGGGCAGGTTTCAGCGTAGATGCGCTGGCCGCGTCCGTGGGCCCAGCGGATCTGCTCGATGGCCTCGCTGCCCGAGACGTGCACGATCAGGATGGGCACGTCGACCAGTTCCGAGAAGGTGATCGCGCGGTGCGTGGCCTCGCGCTCGACCGCCTGCGGGCGGGATACGGCATGGTATTTGGGCGCAACCTTGCCGTCGCCGACCAGGCGGTCGGTCAGCCATGAGATGCAGTCCGAGTTTTCGGCGTGCACCATGACCAGGGCACCGGCGCGGCGCGCAACGTCGAGCACCTCGAGGATCTGCCGGTCGTTGAGCTTCAGGTCGTCATAGGTCATGTAGACCTTGAATGAGGTGTAGCCCTCGCGGATCAGCGCGGGCAGCTCTTCGTTCAGGACCTGCGGGGTCGGGTCCGAGACGATCATGTGGAAGGCGTAGTCCACGCAGGATTTGCCCGCGGCGCGGCGGTGATAGTCCTCGACGGCCGCCCGCAGCGATTGGCCCTTCATCTGGGCGGCAAAAGGGATGATTGTCGTGGTGCCGCCGCAGGCCGCCGAGCGCGACCCGCTGGCGAAATCGTCGGCCATGCGCAGTCCGAACTCCATGGGCTGGTCCAGGTGGCAGTGTCCGTCGACGCCGCCGGGCAGCGTCAGCAGGCCGCTCGCATCCACGGTCTGGGCGGCCTCGCCGAGGTTGTGGCCGAGCGCGGCGATCTTGCCGTCGCGTATGCCGATATCGGACACGAAGCGGTCGGAGGCGGTGACGACGTCGGCGTTCGTGATGAGCAAATCGAAAGTGGAGGCCATGGATACTCCTGGAGGCATGTGCCGGCCGCGGGCCGTGGAGGTAGGCGGAGGGCCCACCGGCCCCGGCATTCAACCCGATCATGATATTGCCTTGGATTTATTGTCTACATAAGTGTTTACACTAATCAAGACAACTTTCCGTGCGGCGGGAATTTTAGTAAATTTAGTATTTTATGTATATCTATCAGATAGATATACTATTTATTAATGATCTTTCCATGTGATCTGAAAAGGTGAAAAATAGGGAATAAAGAAATTTATGCTGTTTTTTCACGAAAATTCTTTGACTTATTGTACACAACTTAGATATGCTTTAGTCACCAAAAGATGGCGGCGCGTCGCTTGCCGGCCCTCGGGCCACCGGTGATGCCAAAGTCACAACTCATCCATGAGCCAATTAGGTAAAGGAGACAAACATGAAACGGCTATTCCAGGCTACGGCGCTCGCCTTCGTTTGCGTCACGTCCACGGCCGCATGGGCCGATCCCGAGACCCTCAAGGTGCTGGGCAACTTCACAGGCAACAAGAAACAGGTCGAACTGGTCGAGCAGCCCTTCTTTACGGGGTTGGCCAAGGAAACCGGGATCTCGTCGAAAGTGGGCTACAGCCCCATGGATCTGGTCAACGTCAAGGCGGCCGACGCGCTGCGCCTGCTGAAATCGGGCGCCTTTGACGTGGCTTCGGTGCAGATCGGGCTGGTGGCGCGCGATGATCCATTCCTCGAGGGGATCGATATCGCCGGCGTCGCCACGAACCTCGTCGACCAGCGCAAGGTGGTGGCCGCGATGCGAGAGGCGTTCGATCGCGAGGTCCAGTCCAAGTTCAACTCCAAGGTCATGACCCTCTGGCCCTTTGGCCCGCAGATCATGTTCTGCAAAAAGGAAATCGCCAGCATGGACGATTTCAAGGGCACCAAGGTGCGCACCTTCACGACCTCGATGGCAACCATGATCGAGGGTTTGGGCGGCTCGCCGGTCACCCTGCAGTACGGCGAAGTCTATCTCGCCTTGCAGCGCGGTGTGGTGGACTGCGGCGTGACGGCGTCCTCGGCGGGCAATGGCGGCAAGTGGCCCGAGGTGACCAATTATCTGCTGCCGATGGCGGTGTCCAGCGCGATGCAGGGCCATTTCATCAACCTGGACACCTGGAAGCAGTTTTCCCCCGAACAGCAGGAAAAACTGACGGCCGCGTTCAATAAGATGGAAGACGATATGTGGGCCCTCGCCGCCAATATCGACGATGACGCCACCGCCTGCAATACCGGCAAGGACTCGTGCAAGGAGCACACGAAGTACACAATGACGCTGGGCACGATTTCCGCGGCCGAGCAAGCGCGCCTCAAGGCCGTCGTCAGCGATAAGGTGCTGCCCGAGTGGGGCAAGAGCTGCAATGCTGTCATCCCGGACTGTGCCGCGCGCTGGAATGCGACGGTCGGCAAGGCCATGGGCTACGAGATCACCGCCAAGTGACGTCCATGCAGGAGAGTTCCCATGGTCAGACATAATCCTGTCGCCCGGGCGTGCGCGCCCGTGGCGCGCGGGGCGGCGATCCTTTCGGGGTACGCGCTGCTCTTTCTGTCGGTGCTGATCACGTATGACGTGATCATGCGCAAGCTGTTCAACACCTCGTCGGTCGGCGCAGATGAGATCGGCGGCTACATCGTGGCCGCCATGGCGGCCTTCGGCTTCACTTACGCCTTGCTGCAGCATGCGCACACTCGGATCGATGTCTTTTATCAGTGGATGCCCACGCCGGTGCGCGTGGCCGCCAATCTGATGGCCATGGGCGGTTTGTTCCTGTTCGCGGGCTTCATCGCCTGGCGCGGCTGGGGCACGCTGATGGAGAGCATCGAGTTCGGCAGCGTCGCCAGTACGCCGCTGCACACGCCGCAGTGGATACCGCAATCCATCTGGGTGGCGGGGCTGGCGCTCTTCGGGGTGGTCTCGTTGATGTTGCTGATCCATGCGCTGTGGCTGGTCCTGCGTGGCCAGTCGCGCCGCTCGCTGCAACTCTACGGCCCCCAGACCCTCGCAGAGGAGATCGAACGCGAGCGGATGGACGTCGAGGGCCTTGACGACCATCAGCCGGCGCCGCCCGCGTCCCTTTCCGGAGAAACGCGATGATCGAATTCAGCAGCGCCGTCATCGGCTTTCTATTGATGCTCGCATTGATGCTCACGGGCATCAGCATCGCCGCGTCCCTGTTTCTGACCGCCGCCTTGGGCGCCCTGGCTTACCTGGGCCTGCCCACGCTCCTGTCTTTCGGCAACACGATGTGGGGCGTGCTCAACGACTTCATTTTGACGTGTATTCCCTTGTTCATCCTGCTCGGGGAAATCTTGGTGCGCGCCGGTGTGACCGACCGGATGTACCGGGCCTTGTCCGATTGGCTGGCCCCCTTGCCGGGGGGGCTGCTGCACTCCAACATCGGGGCGTGCTCGATCTTTGCCGCCATCTCGGGGTCGTCGGTCGCGACCGCGGCCACCATGGGCACGGTTGCGTTGCCGGCCATGAAGGCGCGCCACTACGACGAGCGACTGGTGCTGGGCTCCGTGGCCGCCGGCGGCACTCTGGGCATCCTGATTCCGCCCAGCATCAACATGATCGTCTACGGCGCCATCACCAATACCTCGATCGGCAAGCTGTTCATCGCCGGGATCGTGCCCGGTCTGCTGTTGGCGGGACTGTTCATGCTGCTGATCTTGGTGATGTGCGTGATCAAGCCTTCGCTGGCCGGCGACAAGGAGCCGCCGCAGCCGATGCGCGAGAAGCTGCGCAACCTGGCGGGCTTTATTCCCCCCGGGCTCGTGTTCTTTGTCGTCATGGGCGGCATCTACCTGGGCTGGGCCACGCCGACCGAGGCGGCGGCGCTGGGCGTGGTGATGTCGATGCTGGTCGCGGCCTGGTACCGCAAGCTGACCATCCAGATGCTGCACGAAGCGTTCCTCGCGACCATGCGCACCACCGCCATGGTGCTGCTGATCATTGTCGCGGCCTTTTTCCTGAACTATGTGATCGGGATGCTGGGCGTGCCCCAGACCGTGTCGGCCTATGTGGCCGAACTGGGCACCTCGCCGCTGGAGACCATCTGGATCCTGGTGATCTTCTACCTGATCCTGGGTTGTTTCCTCGAGACCCTGTCGATGATGATCGCGACGGTGCCGGTGATCGTGCCGCTGGTCGTGTCCCTGGGCTATGACCCGGTCTGGTTCGGGATCTTTCTCGTCATTATGATGGAGCTGTCCCTGATCACGCCGCCCGTGGGGATGAACCTGTATGTCGTGCAGGGCATCCGCGGCGGGGGCTCGGTCATTGACGTCATCCGTGGCGCCATGCCGTTTGTGCTGGTCATGCTGGTGCTGACTGCGCTGATTATCTATTTCCCCGGCATCGCTTTGTGGTTGCCGAGCAAGATTTCATAGGACCGCCCCGGGGCGAAACGTTGCGCGCGTGAGCGCGCAACGCCATTGTTTAAAGGTCATTCGTCATGAGTAAACGCATTTTGCTGGGCATGTTGACGCCCTCGTCCAATACCTCGCTCGAGCCGCTGACCAGCGCCATCGTCAGCGAACTGCCCGGGGTGTCGGCGCATTTCTCGCGCTTCACGGTCACCGAGATCTCGCTCGAGGATCGCGCCCTCGGGCAGTTCGACGATACCAAGGTTCTCGAGGCCGCCAAGCTGCTGGCCGATGCGCGGGTCGATGTGATCGGCTGGAGCGGCACGGCGGCGAGCTGGCTGGGCTTCGATGCCGACGAAAAGCTCTGCCGGCGCATCACCGAGGCCACCGGCATTCCCGCGACCACGTCGGTGCTGGCCTTGAACGAGATCCTGCACAAGACCGGCGTCGAGACCCTGGGCCTGATCAGCCCCTACCTGAAGTCCGTCCAGGACAAGATTATCGAGAACTACGGGCGTGCCGGGATCCGGATCCCGGCCGAGCGTCACCTGGGCCTGCACGTCAATTATTCGTTCGCCGAGGTCACCGAGGCGCAGATCCTCGAGATGGCCGGCGAGGTGGCGGCGCAGCGTCCTGACGCCATGACGGTCATGTGCACGAACCTGAAGGGCGCGCAGCTCGCGGCGCGCATCGAGGAGGAAACCGGAATTCCGCTGTATGACTCGGTGTCCACGGTCGTCTGGAAGTCGCTGCTGATGGCCGGCTTCGATGTGCGTGCGGTCAAGGGGTGGGGCAGCCTCTTTCAGAAGGTGTCCTGAGCGCGCGGGCGCCAGCCTGGGGACGAGCCCGGCGTCGGCGTGCGCCCTGGTCGTGGCCTCAGAGGCCCGCGCTGGTGGCGGGGACCTGGTAGGCGAAGCCGTGTTGCTCGAGCTCGGCGGCCAGCGCCAGCAGCATGCCTTCGTGACGGGGCCGGGCGATCAATTGCAGACCGATCGGCAGGCCGTCCCGGGTGAAGCCGCAGGGAATCGATATCGAGGGGAAGCCGACCAGTGAGATCAGGTAGGTGACCCGCAGGTAGTCGATGATGTTGGCCATCGGGGTGCCCTCGATCTCGAGCACGTCCTCTTGCGAGTTCAAAAAGGGCGGCACCGAGGCGCTGACCGCGGCGAGCACGTCGTGGTCCTCGAAGAATCGCACAAAGGACTGGTAGACCCTGCCACGCGCGGCCTCGGCGCGCAGCAGTTCGTGCGCGCTGATGCTCGCGCCGCGCTCCACGTTCCATGCGAAGGACGGCGTGCACAGCGCGCGATGTTCGCGGCACAGGTCGGCGAATGAGAAATGCAGGTTGGCCGCCCGCACGGTCTCGAAGGCCCTCTGCGCATCGCTGGTGTCGGGTGCGCCGGCGGACAGGGCCAGCCCCAGGGCACGCATGCGCTCGATGGCGTCGTCGAAGACCCGGCGCACTTCGGAATGGATAGTCGCGAAACCCATGTCCGCGCAGTAGGCGATTCGCAGGCCGCGGACCGGCGCCTCGCCGTCCGCCGGCCCGCCGGCGGAGAGTGGGTCACGGGGGTCGGGGCCGGACAGGGCATCGAACATGAGGGCCGCATCGCGCACCGTGCGCGTCAGGAGGCCGTGGGTGCTGAGCCCGTTCCACGGAAGGGCCTTGGGGACGCCCGGGATGCGGCCTGGTGTGGGCCTCAAGCCCACGATGCCGCAAAAACTTGCGGGCGTGCGGACGGAGCCGCCGAGGTCGGTGCCTTGGGCGAGCGGGACCATGCCGTCGGCGACGGCCGCGGCCGAGCCGCCGCTGGAGCCGCCGCTGGAGTAGTCCAGGTTCCAGGGGTTGGCCGTCGGGCCGCGCAGCGCGTTGGTGCAGACCGCGCCGCAGGCGAACTCGGGCGTGTTGGTTTTACCCAGGATGATGGCGCCGGCCTGCTTGAGACGGGCGACGGCCAGATCGTCCGCCTCGGGCACGTGGTCCGCGCGGATACGCGAACCGTAGGTCGTGCGAATTCCGGCGGTCGCGGTATTGTCCTTGACGGCCACCGGGATGCCATGCAGGGGGCCGAGGGTGTCGCCGCGCGCCAGGGCCCGGTCGGCGGCGTCCGCCTGCGCCCGGGCCTGCTCGTCGCAGACAGTGATGAAGGCCTGCAGCCGCTCGTCGCGGTGCTCGATCCGGGTCAGGCAGGCGTCGACCAGGTCGCGCGAGCGGATCCGCCGCTCGCGAATGGCCGCGGCCAGGGCCGTGGCGTCGATGCGGCAGAGCCCGTCCCCGTCGAGGGTGATGTCGTCGATGGGCATGCCCTTGTCCGGTGCGTGCCTCATTCCTCGACGAAGGCCACGGGACGGCACCAGCCGCCCGAGGCGCGCTCGATCAGGATTGGAAAAACCCCGATCTTGAAGCCATGCGCGGGCAGCTCGTTCAAGCGGGCCATTTTCTCGACGTGGCAATATTCCTTGTCGCGTCCGGCGTAGTGCCCGGGGAAGAACGCGGCCTTGTCGCCGTTCTTGAGGGCCTCGGCCATGGTCGGGATGGGGATGTCCCAGCCCCAGCCGTCCGTGCCCATCATGCGGATGCCCTGCTCGATGAGCCACAGCGTCGATTCGCGGCCCATGCCCGGGTGGCGCATCACCCAGTCCACCTTGTCGAAATCGAGCCACCGGTCGGTGCGGATCAGGACGATGTCGCCGGGCTTGAGCTGGTAGTCGATCTTTTTCAGTGCGTCCTTCAGGTCGTCCACCCCGATGACCCGGCCCGCCTCCATCCACGAGAAATCCAGCACGACGCCGTCGCCGTAGCACCATTCCAGGGGAATCTGGTCGATGGTCTTGGCCGGCTTGCCCTCGGAGGTGGGGCCGTAGTGGATCGGCGCGTCCATGTGGGTGCCGGCGTGTGTCGAGAGCGTGACGCGCTCCATGGCGGCATGCACCCCGGGCAGGGGCAGGTCGTCGGGCTGGATCCCGTAGGCCTTGGCGCGCAGTCGGCCCATTTCGATATGGTCGGTGTATTCGATATGCTGCTCTTGCGTATCGAAGGAGGCGTTGCGAATGGGCAGGCTCAAATCCACCAAGCGTAATTTCTTGCCTTCAGACATATCGGTCTCCTGTGGCGTGTGACGGGCTCGGACAACGATTGGCAGATAGGCTGGATTCTGGCTAGCCAGAGGTAGTTTCAGCCTTATTGTCTCCAATCACATATTGTTTTGCATACAAGTAGAATACTGCCTTGTTTTATCCTTGTCAAAGCCTGGTGACATGGGGGAAGGGCGCGCCGCCGCTTGCGGGCGCTGTCGTGGGAGGCCAGGATCGGGCGGGACCTCCCGGGAACCCGATGAACGGCTGGAAGGGGGAGGTGGCTAGGATGGTTGTCTTATAGAAAATGGATTGATTGTGTACAACTATTGAGCAAAACCCTCGAAATAGCCGTACAATTTGGGTGGCACGGCACACCATCCCGCCAATTCGAGACTCATCGCGATCATCAATATGCTCCCACATAGTGTGAAAAAGGCCCCTCGGCAGAAGGCGGCGAAACCCGGAATGGATAGCGAGGCGATCTACCAGCGCATCCAGACCGGCATCCTCGAGCGGCGGCTACTGCCGGGTGCCAAGCTGGCCGAGGAACGGCTGGCCGAGGTCACCGGTGTCAGCCGGACCAAGATCCGGCAAGTACTGGCGCGCCTCGCCCACGAGCGGGTGGTCACGCTGATCCCGAACCGCGGGGCCTACGTTGCCCGGCCGTCGGTCGACGAGGCGCGCGAAATGTTCGAGACCCGCCGTCTGCTCGAGCCGTCGCTGGTGGCCAAACTGTGCCGCCAGGCGACTCCTGGGGACATTACGGTGCTGCGCGCCCATATTGCCCAGGAACAGGCCGCCCGCCAGAGGGATGACCTGCGCAGCATCATCCGGCTGTCGGGCGAGTTCCACATCCATCTGGTCGATATGGTGTCCAGCGGTATCCTCAAGCGCGTGATCCGCGAGTTGACCTCCCTGACCTGCCTGATCATCACGCTGTACGACAAGCCGACCGCGCCCGCCTGCCCACAGAGCGAGCACACGGACCTCGTCGACCTGATCGAGGCCGGCGACGCGGAGGGCGCCAGCCAGCACATGCTCAACCATCTCCTGCACATCGAGCACACGCTCGACCTGGACGGCGAGCTCCAGGCTGCACCGGATTTCGAGACGATTTTCGCGGACTGAACACCGACCGGGGCTCACGGCACGGGTTGCCAGGTGGGCTCCGCAGGGCCCAAATAAATAGTTTACTATTTAATAGTGTGCAATTTACAATGCAGGCCATGAGCTCGCAGACCCAAGACCTCCGCACGGCATCCGATGCGCTCCTCGCCCTGGACGCCCAGCTCTGTTTTGCCCTTTATTCCACTCATTTGGCGATGGGCAAGGTGTATCGCCGCTTCCTGTCCGATCTGGGCCTGACGTATCCGCAGTATCTGGTGATGCTGGTGCTCTGGGAGGCAGATGGCCTGTCGGTTTCCCAGCTTGGCGAGCGCCTATACCTGGATTCGGCCACCTTGACGCCGCTGCTCAAGCGTTTGCAGGCATCGGGGTTGGTGGCGCGCGAGCGTTGCCCCGAGGACGAGCGCCGCGTCCTGCTGCGCCTGACCGAGGCCGGGCGCGCATTGCGCGCCCGGGCGCTGGCCGTGCCCCAGGGTGTGATCTGCGCGACAGGATGCGCGCCCGAGCACCTGCAAGGCTTGAAGGCCGGGCTCGAGGCCCTGCGCTTGAATTTGATGCGGCCGGAGTGATTGCCCCGCCGCCGCGACCGGTGGCGAGGCGCTCGGCCTGGGACATTGCCGTGGTGTGGTGCGGGCAGTGTCCTCAACCCGCACCACAAGGAGAACCCCATGACAGTTGAAAATGTCCTCTACACCGCGCATGCCAAGGCCACCGGAGGCCGCGAAGGCAGCGCGAAATCCTCGGACGGCCGCCTGACCGTCACGCTTTCCACGCCCAAGGAGCTGGGCGGCGCCGGCGGCGCCGGCACGAATCCCGAGCAGTTGTTCGCGGTTGGCTATTCCGCGTGCTTTCTGGGGGCGCTGAAGCTCGTCGCCGGGCAGGAAAAGGTCACTCTGCCGACCGACACCAGCATTGATGGCGCCGTGGGCATCGGGCCAATCCCGACGGGCTTCGGCATCCGGGTGGAGCTCAAGATCTCGGCGCCCGGCGTCGACCGCAAGACCCTCGAGGGCCTGGTGCAAAAGGCGCACGTCGTCTGCCCCTACTCGAATGCGACGCGCGGCAACATCGATGTGACCTTGACGGTGGTGTGACCCAGCGGGATCCCTGGCCGGGCGGCCGCCCTCGCGGCTTGCCCGGCCGGGCCATTTCCGGCGGCGGTCATGGATTCGCCACGCCGTCCTTGTCAGCGGCCGGCGCTTGACGGAGAATTCGGGGATCGTTCTTCAGTAGACTGAATGCCCTCATAAGGAGACCTGAATGTCCACACGCACCATTCCGCCGTTTCGCGCCGACCACGTCGGCAGCTTTTTGCGGCCCGTCTATCTGCTGGAGGCGCGGGAGCGCCGCGCCAAGGGTGAGATCGATGCCGCCGCCCTGCGTGCGGTCGAGGACCGCGCCATTGCCGAAGTCGTCCGCTTCCAAGAGGACATCGGCCTGAAATCCGTGACGGACGGCGAGTTCCGACGCACCTATTTCCATCTCGATTTCCTGGAGCAGCTCGACGGCGTGGCAACCGATGCCCCCGGCGTGGTGACGGGGGCGGACGGCAAAGAACATCTCGCTCCGCCGACGATCCGCGTGACTGGCAAGGTGCGCCACGCGCGCGACATCCAGCGCGCCGATTTCGAATACCTGGCGAGCCAGGTCTCGGCGGGTCATACGCCCAAGGTCACTATTCCCTCACCCACCATGCTGCATTTCCGGGGCGGACGCGCCGGCATCGACGCCGTGGCCTATCCCGAGCTCGAGCCTGATTTCTACGAGGACGTGGCCGACGCATATGGCCAGGAGCTGCGCAGCCTGTTCGACGCTGGCTGCCGCTATGTGCAGATGGACGATACCAACTTGGCGTATCTGTGCGATGGACGCATGCGCGAGGCGGCCAAGGCGCGCGGCGACGATCCGAACGAACTGCCGCACCGCTATGCCAAGTTCATCAACCGCGTGGTGGCGCGCAAGCCCGAGGGCATGGTGCTGGCCATGCACCTGTGTCGCGGCAATTTCAAGAGCACGTATGCGGCCGAGGGCAACTACGAGCCGGTGGCTGAGGCGCTGCTGTCGGAAATGCACCTGGATGCGTATTTCATGGAGTACGACGACGATCGCAGCGGGGATTTCCGGCCTCTGCGCTTTTTGCCGGCCAACAAGATCGTGGTGCTGGGCCTGGTCACCACCAAGTTCGGCGCCCTCGAATCCAAGGACGAGCTCAAGCGCCGTATCGACGAGGCGGCCAAATACGCGCCTCTCGAGCAGTTGGCCCTCTCGCCGCAATGCGGGTTCTCGAGCACGGTGCACGGCAACAACGTGGCTGTCGAGGACCAGCGCGCCAAGCTGCGGCTGGTGGTCGAGACCGCCCGCGAGGTCTGGGGCGACGCCTGAATGCCCGTGTCCGCGCCGCCGTCGCGGCGGCAGCGGGCCTCAGCTCACCTTGGCCTTAGGGACCGGCGCCGGCCGCCGGCGCCACTCGACGGCGCCGATCGCGATGCCGCTGCCGCAGACCACGGCGATCCCCAGCCAAGTGAGGGCGTCGGGGAAATCACCCCAAACCATCCAGCCCAGGGCCGCGGCGGCAACGATTTGCAGGTAGATGAACGGGGCGAGCATCGAGGCCGGGGCCAGGCGATAGGCCTGGATCTGCATGAGGTGGCCCAGCGCGCCCCAGACACCGGTGCTCAGCAGCACCGACCACTCCAGGACGCCGAATTCCCGCAGCACCGGCCAAGCGTTCGGCAGGGTGAAGGGCAGTGCCAAGGTCATGCAGGTCGCCCCCACACCGCCGCTCCAGACCATGGTGGTCATGGGATTGTCGATGGCGACTCGGCGGGTGCACAGATATTGGGTCGCGAACAGCAGGGCCGTGCATAGGCCCAGCGCCACGCCGATGGGATCCAGGCCGCTGCCGGGCCGGATAATGACCAGTATGCCCATGAACCCGCCCAGCGCCGCGAGCCAGCGCGACAGCCGCGGAGGCTCGCCGAGGAGCCACGGGGCGCAGGCGAGCATGATGAGGGGCGCCAGGAAATTGATCGAGGTCGCCTCGGCTTGCGGCAGGTAGCTCAGGGCGGAAAAAAACGTGAAGGTGGAGCTGAACATCACGATGCCCCGCAGCACTTGCGCATAGGGCCGTTGCGTCTGCAGCAGTTTGCTCAGGCTGCGGGGGCGGATCAGCGCCAGCACCAGCACTATGTGGACGAAGAACCTCACCCAGCAAAGAAAAGTCAGCGGTAGGCCGACGGCCATGATCCATTTGCCTGAGGCATCCAGCGTGGATAGCGACCAGGACGACAGCACAACCAAGGCGATGCCGGCAAAGGGTGATCGGCCGAGCGTGGTCTGTGGGGAAGGCGTGGGGGGCATGTTGCTGCTGAGAAGAACCTTTGTGGATACACCTTAACCGATAATCAAGCCCGGCCTTGGGCTGATCACACGATATTCCACGAGGCTGTCGCTTTTCCGACAATGTCTTGTCCGGCTCGGACCATTGGCGGCGTGAAAGGCTGATGTGCGGGGATTAGATATAGATCATGAAACCCTCTTGTAGGGATGGTTAATATCCTGGAGTACGCCCTTGCGGCCAACCCAGAAACGGAGGCGATCTTATGGCGCAGCATTCATCCGTGCCGTCGGCACCGGGCAATGGCCGGGCCTTGCGGGTCCTGTTTTCCAGCACGCTGGCGTTCACGGTCTGCTTCGCCGTCTGGACGATGTTCTCGGTCCTGGGGATTCCGCTGAAGGCCGAGCTGGACCTGAACGAGACCCAGTTCGGCCTGTTGATCGCCACGCCCGTCCTGACGGGCTCGCTGGTGCGCGTGCCGCTGGGCTTCCTGACCGACCGGCTGGGCGGGCGCGTCGTCTTTCTGGCGGTCATGCTGGTGTGCGTGCCGCCGCTGTACCTGATGGCGCATGCGACGACCTATACGCAGTTTCTGGTGCTGGCGCTGTTCGTCGGCCTGGCCGGCGGCACGTTCTCGGTCGGCACGCCATATGTGGCGCGCTGGTTCGCGCCCGCGCGCCGGGGTTTTGCCATGGGGGTGTTCGGGGCGGGGAACTCGGGCTCGGCGGTCACCATGTTCGTCGGGCCGGCGATCATCGGCGCCTTTGGCTGGGCCATGCTGCCCCAAGCCTATGCGGCCTTGATGTTGGGCACGGCGGTGTTGTTCTGGATGTTTAGCCACAGCGATCCGGCGCACCGCGTCCCCTCGGGCGTGCCGTTCTCGCAGCAGCTCAGGGTGCTGAGGGATCCACGGGTGTGGCGTTATTGTCAGTACTACTCGGTGGTGTTCGGCGGTTATGTCGCCTTGGCGCTATGGGCCACCAAATACTATGTCGCCGAATATGGCTTCGACCTGAAGCTCGCGGCGCTGCTGGCGACGATTTTTTCCTTGCCTGGCGGGCTGCTGCGGGCCTTGGGGGGATGGTTTTCGGATCGGTTCGGCGCCTATACGGTGACCTGGTGGGTGATGTGGGTGTGCTGGGTGTGTTTCTTTATCCTGTCCTACCCGCAGACCCGCATGGCGATCCAGACCCAGCACGGCGAGGTGACGCTGTCCATCGGGCTGAACGCGTGGGCGTTCACCGCGCTGCTGTTCGTCGTGGGCGTCGCCATGGCCATCGGCAAGGCTTCGGTGTTCAAGTTCATCAGCGATGATTACGCCGAAAACATCGGCGCGGTGTCCGGGATGGTGGGCCTGGCCGGCGGCCTGGGCGGTTTTGTGCTGCCGATCATGTTCGGCGCCCTGCTGGATCTCACCGGCATCTATTCCAGCGCCTTCATGCTCTTGTATGGCTCGGTGTGCGTGTCGCTGGTGTTCATGCACTATTCGTTCCGTGGCGCGCCCCGCGCGGGCTCGGAGCTGCGCGAGGGGCACGCCCCGGCTTGAGCGCACGCGGGCTTTAGCCGCCGCAGCCGCCGCAGCAGTTGCCGTCCTCGCCGTGCACCGGTTTGAGGGCGTGGTAGCCGGCGTCCTCGACGGCGACCCGCAGGCGCTGTTTCGAGACCTGTTCCGGGTCGAAGGCGACGGTGGCCTTTTCGGTGTCCAGCGACACTGAAACGCTGGTCACTCCCTTGAGGGCGGATAGCGCGGCGTCCAGTTTGTCGGCGCAGGCCGGGCCTTGGAGGCCTTCGATGCGGATGATCTCGGTGTCCTGTCGGGTGCGGGTGATGGCTTCGCTTTGCATGAGTTCCTCGGGGGGTCTGGAAAGCCCACAAGTCGGGCAGGGTTATAGATATAAATTAAATATATCTTTTGTGCGGGCTAGTATAGCAGTACCGCTCGAGAAATTGCGCATCCATGCAAACTCCCGCCCAACGCCGTATCGCACACCTGGACATGGACGCGTTCTATGCCTCGGTGGAACTGCTGCGCTATCCGGATCTGCGCGGCAGGCCGGTGGTGATCGGCGGTCGGGGCGACGCGCCGGTCGATGGGCGCTATGCATTCCTGCGCGACTACGTGGGCCGCGGCGTGATCACCACGGCGACGTACGAGGCGCGTGCATTGGGCGTGCATTCGGCAATGGGGATGATGAAGGCCGCCCAATTGGCGCCCGACGCGGTCATGCTGCCGGTGGACTTCCCCGCCTATCGATACTATTCGCGGCTGTTCAAGGCGGCGGTGGCCGCGATCGCGCCCTGTATCGAGGACCGCGGCATCGACGAGATCTACATCGATCTCAGCGGCTTGGACGCGCCGTCCGACGCGCTGGCGCGCCGCATCAAGGCCGCGGTGCGCGAGGCGACCGGCCTGAATTGCTCGATCGGCATCTCGCCCAACAAGCTGCTGTCGAAAATCGCCTCGGAACTGGACAAGCCCGACGGGATCACAGTGATCGGGCCCGGTGATCTGGAGCGCCGCATCTGGCCCTTGCCAGTCTCGCGGGTCAACGGTATCGGGCCCAAGGCGACGCGCCGCCTCCAGTCACTCGGGATCGAGACCATCGCGCAGCTCGCCGCCGCGCCGCCCGACCTGCTGCAGGCAAACTTCGGCCTGACGTATGCACGCTGGCTCGTGGATGCCGCCCACGGCATCGACGAGCGGCCCGTCGTCACGGTGTCCGAGCCCAAGTCGCTCAGCCGCGAGACCACGTTCGAGCGCGATCTGCACGTGCGCCGCGACCGTTCGCTGCTGTCTGGAATCTTCCGCGAGCTGTGCGAGCGCCTGGCCGAGGATCTGCGGCGCAAGCACGTGCGCGGCGCCACGGTGGGCATCAAGCTGCGGTTCGAGGATTTCAGGATTGTGACGCGCGACCTGACGCTGCCCGAGGCGGTGAACGACGCCGATGCGATCCACCGGGCGGCGGGCCAATGCCTCAAGCGCGTCGCGCTGGATCGGCGTCTGCGCCTGTTGGGGGTGCGCGTCAGCAAGCTCGAGCCCGACCGGGGCGATGCGGAGCATCGCCCGGTGCAGCTCGAGCTGTACTGAGCCTGGTGCGTGCTCAGTCGTGCGTCGGGAATGCGAATTCCGGACCCTTGGGTTCGCTGTCGGGCCAACGCTGCATGACGGACTTCTGGCGGGTGTAGAAGCGCACGCCTTCTTCACCATAGATGTGCATGTCGCCGAACAGGCTGTTTTTCCAGCCGCCAAAGCCGTGCCAGGCCATCGGCACCGGGATGGGCACGTTGATGCCGACCATGCCCACCTGGATGCGGCGCGAGAACTCTCGCGCGGCGTGGCCGTCGCGGGTGAAGCAGGCGACGCCGTTGCCGAAGCTGTGCTCATTGATGATGCGGATGGCAGAGTCGATGTCCGGCGCCCGCACGCACGACAGTACGGGACCGAAGATCTCTTCCTGGTAGATGCGCATCGAAGGCGTCACGTGGTCGAATAGGCAGCCGCCGATGAAGAAACCGTCCTCGTGGCCCGGCACCGTGAGGTCGCGGCCGTCGAGGACGAGCTGCGCGCCTTCGGCGGTGCCGATGTCGAGATAGCCGCGGATGCGCTCCAGGGCGTCCTTGGTGATGACGGGGCCCATTTCGGCCGCTTCGTCCATGCCGTGCGAAACCTTGAGCGTACGGGTGCGCTCGGCCAGCATCGGCATGATGCGGTCGGCGGCGTCGCCCACCAGCACGGCCACGGACACCGCCATGCAGCGCTCGCCCGCCGCGCCGTAGGCCGAGCCGATGAGGGCGTCGACCGCCTGTTCGAGATCGGCGTCGGGCATGACGACCATGTGGTTCTTGGCGCCGCCCAGGGCCTGGACGCGCTTGCCGTGACGCGCACCCTGTTCGTAGATCGAGCGGGCGATCGGAGTCGAGCCGACGAAGCTGATCGCTTGGACCTCGGGGTGCGTCAGGAGGGCGTCGACGGCCTGCTTGTCGCCCTGGACCACGTTGAACACTCCATCGGGCAGGCCGGCTTCGCTCAGCAGCTCGGCGATGCGCAGGCTGACCGAGGGGTCACGCTCGCTAGGCTTGAGGATGAAGCAGTTGCCGGTGGCGATGGCCAGCGGGAACATCCAGCAGGGCACCATGGCCGGAAAGTTGAAGGGGGTGACCCCGGCGACCACGCCCAGGGGCTGGCGCACGGTCCAGTTGTCGAGTCCGGTGGCGACCTGTTCGGTGTAGTCGCCCTTGAGCAGTTGCGGGACGCCGCAGGCATACTCGATGATGTCGATGCCGCGGGCCAGCTCGCCCATCGCGTCGCTGAACACCTTGCCGTGCTCGGCGGTGATGATGGCGGCGAGCTCTTCGCGGTGGGCATTGATCAGTTCGAGGAACTTGAACATGACGCGCGCGCGCCGCGGCGACGGGGTCGAGGACCACGCGGGAAAGGCGGCGGCGGCCGAGCGCACGGCGGCCTCGACGTCCTCTAGGCTGGCCAGACGAAGCTGGCGCGTGACCTCGCCGGTGGCGGGGTTGTAGATGGCTTGCGTGCGGGTACCCTCACCCGGGACGCGACGGCCCTGGATGAAATGGCCGACGTCGGCGGTGTCTGTGTAGGGTTGCATGAGGTGTCTCCTGGCATGAAAGGGGCGCCGGGAGTTCCGGCGATGATTCAGTGTAGGGGGCGCGACGAGGGCTTGCATAGGCATGGGGACTGGAATGATTGTTCAATTTAGTGAACAATTGCCTCATGGATGCTAAAAATATCGATCGGCTCTGGCCGCATATACACTGGCTGACCGTGTTGGCTCAGCAAGGCAGCTACACCTCGGCGGCGCGGCGCCTGTCGGTCAGCAAGGCGGCGATGAGCCAGCGTATGGTCGAGCTCGAGCGCGCCGCGGGCGTGGCCCTGATCCAACGCACGACGCGGTCCTTGCGCCTGACCGAGGCCGGACAACGGCTGGTGGACCAGACGCGCGATGCGTACGCGTGCATCGCGCACAGCTTCGCCGACGTACAGGATATGGCCGAGGTGCCCAGCGGGCTGCTGCGCGTCACCGCGCCGGTTGCGTTCTCGCGCCAGCAACTGGTGGCGCGCCTGCCGGAGTTCATGCGCCGCTATCCCCAGATCCGTCTCGAGCTCGACATGAACGACGCCCTGGTGTCGCTGGCCTCCGAGGGCTTCGACCTGGCGCTGCGTCACGTGGAGGCGCCGCCGGACATCTACGTGGCGCGGGCCTTGTGCCCCACGCGCACGCTGCTGGTGGCCAGCCCGGGCTATCTGGCCGAGCGCGGCACGCCGACCCATCCCACACAGCTCGAGGGCCACCGGCACCTGCACTATCCGAGGCAGCAGGGCATGGCGACCTGGGCTTTCGAGCGCGTGGGGTCGCGGGCACCCGGCGCGCGCGTGACCCTGCCGGTGAGGGCCGGCTTCGTGGCGAACAATAGCGAGGTGCTGCGCGACATGGCCTGCGCGGGGGTCGGCGTCGCCTTGCTGCCCGATTTTTCGGCGCAGCGCGCGGTGCAGCTCGGCGAGCTCGTGGAAATCCTGCCGCAATGGCGACCGGTGGGCGCGTTCGGGCGCAACATCTTTGCCTTGCGCCCGTATTCGGCCAGGGCTCCGCGCACGGTGCGCGCTTTGCTCGATTATCTGTTCGATGCGTTCGCACAAGGTTTTGAAGCCCACGCCGAACGGCCTTAGAATAAGCGTTTGACTGGCGGATTGCGCGCCGGCCTTTTTTTATCTGGGATGCAATGACGACTCTAGACCGCGCCGGGCTCGATGCCCTGATGGAGATCACTTCACGCCCCGAGCTGATTTTTGTCCGAGGGCAGGGCTCCTGGCTCGAGGATCACAACGGCAAGCGTTATCTGGATTTCATCCAGGGCTGGGCGGTGAACGCGCTGGGCCACAACGATCCGGCCATCGTTGCCGCCCTGACGCGCCAGTCGGGCCTGCTGATGAATCCCTCGCCGGCATTCTATAACCAGCCCTCGATCGACCTGGCCACTCGCATCGTGGGCGCGTCCTGCTTTGACCGGGTGTTCTTCGCCAATAGCGGGGCCGAGGCCAACGAGGGCGCGATCAAGCTCGCGCGCAAATGGGGTCAACTGCATCGCAAGGGCGCCTACAAGATCATCACCTTCGATCACGGATTCCATGGCCGCACGCTGGCCACGATGTCGGCCTCGGGAAAACCGGGTTGGGATCGCAAGTTCGCGCCGCAGGTCGATGGCTTTCCCAAGGCGACCCTCAACGATCTCGATTCGGTGCGCGCGCTGATCGACGACCAGACGGTCGCCGTGATGCTCGAGCCGGTACAAGGCGAGGCCGGGGTGATTCCGGCGACGACCGAATTCCTGCAGGCCCTGCGCGCCTTGACGCGCGAGCGCGACATGCTGCTCATCGTCGACGAGGTGCAGACCGGCATGGGCCGCACCGGGGTCCTGTTCGCGCACCAGAGCGCCGGGATCGAGCCCGACATCATGACGCTGGGCAAGGGAATCGGCGGTGGCGTGCCACTTTCGGCGCTATGCGCCCGCGAGGCCGTCAGTTGTTTCGAGCATGGCGACCAGGGCGGTACGTACAACGGAAACCCCCTGATGACGGCGGTCGGCGTCGCGATCTTTGATACCTTGACCGCGCCGGGCTTCATGGCGTCCGTCGTTGCGCGCGGGCGCCATCTGTCCGAGGGTTTGCTGGCGCTGTCGGCCAAATGGGGCCTGGGTGGCGAGCGTGGCGAGGGCCTGCTGCGGGCGCTGGTGCTGGACCGGGATGATGGTCCGGCCCTGGTCGAGGCGGCGCGCAACCGGTCCCCCGAGGGGTTGCTGTTGAACGCGCCGCGCGGCAACCTGCTGCGCTTCATGCCCGCCTTGAATGTCAGCGCCGACGAGATCGACACGGCGCTGGCATGGCTGGATGGACTGCTCGCGCAGACGCGCGGCTGAGTGGCGGCGGCTCGCTATCCGACGCGGTTGGATAGCTTGCCCAGACCCGAAATCGTGATGTCGATGCGGTCGCCCGACTGCAGGAAGCGGGGTGGGTCGAAGCCGATGCCGACCCCCACGGGCGTGCCGGTGGCGATGACATCGCCGGGGAGCAGTTCTATTCCGCGGGACAAGGTCTCGATCAAGGTCGGGATGTCGAAAATCAAGTCCCGGGTGTTGGCGTTCTGGCGCAACTCGTCGTTGACCCAGCACTTGATGTCGAGATTCGCTCCGTCGACCTCGTCCGAGGTGGCCAGCCATGGCCCCATGGGGCATGAGGTGTTGAAGGACTTGCCCAGGAACCATTGCTTGTGCGTGGCCTGCAGGTCGCGCGCGGTCAGGTCATTGATGATGGTGTAGCCAAAGACGTGGCCCATGGCATCCTGTTTTTTGATGCCGAGCCCCGGCTTGCCGATGACGACGCCGAGTTCCGCCTCGTAGTCCAGTTGCGTGCATTCGGGGCTCGGATAGGCCACGTCCCGGTTGGTCGCCGTCACGGACTCGGGCATCTTGGTGAAGATGATGGGCGCCTTGGGGACGCTGTCCGCGATGGACGACGCGCTGCTGTCGAAGCCGCTGCGGGTGAATTCGTGCGCGTGATCGAAATAGTTTTTCCCGACGCACATGATGTTGCGCCGCGGGCGCGGAATCGGTGCGAGGAAGGTGGCTCCCGCCAGCGCGGCCGGCTCGCCGTATGCGAAAGAAGGGGTGGACGCATCGAAGTTTTCGATCAGCCAAACCATGTCGGTGACGGGCGTGTCGCCGATCAGCAGGGGTCGGAACGTCTGGCTGGTTTCGTCGATGGCGGCGACCAGGGAGGCTCCATTATGCGAGAGAGTTGCTAGCTTCACTGTGCTTCCTTATTCAGGGCGGAGGAATCGGTTGGGGGAAGGCGTGAAAGAAGGCGCTCGAGCGTATGCTCGGAGTGCTGCCGGGTGAGGGTGACGAATTTTTCCACGTCGCCCATGACGAACACCCTGGCCAGTTCGATGTGCTCTTCTTGTGCCTGCATGTGGCCGCCGGTCAGCCGGCTCTCGGTTCGGATATAAGCCTCGACCAGATTGCTGGTGTGAGAGAGCGCGTCCAGGTGGTGCGGACAGTCGGAGGGGGTGAGCAGGGTGCTGTGAAAGCGCATGTTGAGGCTGAACCACCGGGACAGGCCCTCGTCATCGGTGCGCTCGGCCAGGGCTGTCATTTCGTGAACGATCCCATAGATGGCGGCGATGTCGGCCTCGGTGCGCTTGGCGATCGAGCGGCGTGCGAGCTCGGTTTCGAGCAGCCGCCGCAGGTCGAAGACCTCGATGATCTGCTTGGGGTCGAGGCTGGCGACCGCATATCCGCGATGCGGATAGGACACGACGATACCGTCGGCCTCGAGCCGGGGCAGCGCTTCTCGCAGCGGGCTGCGACTGACCCCGAGTTTCGCGGCGACCTCGTCCTGGCGAAGCATCTGGCCGGGCTTGAATGAGCCGTTGAGGATGGCCTCGCGGAGCTTTTGGTAGACCAGACTAGGCAGGGTCGTGTTCGATGAGGGCTCGGATTGGGTCATGGAATTCATTCCGGGGTGTGGAGGACGCTGCGTGGCGATCTCGGATGCTCTGGATTTCAAGCGCTCTTAATTGTATAAAAACCATGATACCTCAAATTTTATAAAAAATACCAAGTCCAGCCGAAGTGTACCGGCACCGACGTGCGTGCCCTGATGGATCGAGATACCGCAGGTCATGGTTGAAATGGGAAAAGAGCGCCGAAAAATCATTATTATCAAGAAAATAACGTATTTTCAATGTAGATAAAAGATTTTAATGGAAAATTACGATGTAATAGCTGCAGATAAAATATACTGTAAACTACCGAATCGATTGTTCGGAGGGCTTGATAATTTCACATTGTGATATGATAGGAGAGAAGGTGCTGGGGTTATTACCTATTTATTAGGCCCAGAAATTACTTATACTTTGTGGAAATTATGTATTTTATACAAAAATGATAGGCACCTGTCAGGCCGCGACGCGGGCCTGGGCGATGTGTCCGGAGGGCACTTTTTCTTTATTAGCGCGCGACCTCGTCGCGCAACCTCACTCGATAGACTGGAGAGCATATGAGCAGCCAAGTAAAGTACCTGAACCCCGAGGGCGCATGTCCCGCGCAGGGCCTGTACTCGCACGTGGGGACGGCCGATGGAAAGTTGATGTTCGTCGCGGGCCAGTTGTCCGTCGGTGCCGATGGCGGCGTGGTGGGCAAGAACGATTTCGAGGCTCAGTTCAAGCAGATCTTCAGCAACCTGGGCGACGTGCTCAAGGGCTTGGGCGGGGATTTCAACAATGTCATCAAGTTCACGACGTATCTCGTGCACTCGCAGGATATCGAAAAGTTCATGAAGCTGCGCGCCGAGCTTTTCCCACAGATCTTCAAGGGGCCCAACTTTCCGCCCAACACCATGCTGGTCATCGACAGGCTCGTGAAGGAGGACTTCCAGCTCGAGGTCGAGGCGATTGTCCACGTGCCCTAAAGAAGCCGAGTTCGGCGATGCCTTGGGTGTCAGATGAGTTCCCGGCGTCTAGGCAGGCTGAAATCCAGAGGCCGGTCCATGGCGCCGATCCGTGTTTTAGCGCGGATCGGCGTCCGGCCTCGAATAACAAGAGTCATTGACGCAGTGCCATTCGCAGCCGGTGCTATTGCCATTCATGGGTAAATACACCGATTCCTTCCGTTAGTTGCCTCAAATTGGAGAGACATCATGAATAGACGTAAATTCTTGGCTGGCGTGGCCCCGGTGGCCGCGATGGCCGGAGTCCCCGCCGTGGTCAAGGCCCAGGAAAAGATCACCTGGCGCTTGCAATCGAGTTGGCCGAAAGGGGTGGAGTCGCAGTACCATGCGGACACTTTCGCACAAAAGGTCACCGAGCTCAGTGGCGGCAGGCTGACCATTCAGAGCCTCACGGCCGGCTCCATCGTCGGCGGTCTCGACGTGTTCGATGCGGTGAATCAAGGGGTGATCGACGCCTCACACAGCCTTGCCTCCTACTGGCTCGGCAAGGAGCCGTCCGCGCCGATGTTCGCCGCGATTCCCCTGGGCATGGATCCGCTCCAGTACTCCATCTGGTACTACCAAAAGGACGGCCTGAGCCTCTGGAAAGAGATGTACTCCAAGTACAACTTCGGTTGGGTGGGCCCCTGCGGGCTGAACACCGCCGAGGATTTCCTGTGGTCCCACAAGCCCATCCGCGAACTCAAGGATTTCGACGGACTCAAGATTCGGACGGTTGGCTACTGGGGTGATATCGTCACCAAGATCGGCGCCCGGGTCGTGACCTTGCCGGGTGGCGAAATCTACGGCGCGCTGGACCGCAAGATCCTGGATGCCGCCGAGTTCGCGAATCCGTCCGCGGACTACGTCATGGGCTTCCACCAGGTGTGTAAGTATGTCCACGTGCCCGGGGTGCACCAGCCGGCCTCGGTTTCAGAGCTGATCATCAACAAGAAAGCCTGGGACAGCCTCACGCCCGAGCTCAAGAGCATCGTTCAGGAGGCCGCGAAGGCCACCACGTTCGAGAGCTGGGGCCATTGCATCGTCGAGGACAACAAGGCCATTGCCAAGTTCAAGGAATACGGCACCGAGTTCGTCAAGCTTTCTCCGGAATTTATCGCGTCGCTGAAGGCACTGGCGGATGAATACTATGCGGAAAAGGCAAAGAGCGACCCGTTCTTCGCGAGGGTGTTCAACTCGCAGCAAGAGGTCATAAAAGAGTACAACGGCTGGGCCGAGTACATGTTGCCGCCGAAAATCTAATCCATTCAGTGGTAGCGTCAGGGAAGGGGATGTGGCCGGTGGCATGGGCGATCCCCTTTCCTGATGTCCCGTGAGGCGAACCTGGCATGGATTTGTCGGAAACTCCTGAAAAACAAGGCTCCCTCGCAAAGGAGACGACGCTTGAATAATTTTCTAACACTCGTGGATCGGCTGAATCTTTGGGCCGGCGAGATATGCAAATGGTTCGTCGCGCTGCTGACGCTCGTTCTGACGTTCGAGGTCATCATGCGTTATGTGTTCAATAGTCCGACGATATGGGCCTACGACATCAGCTATATGCTTGGCGGTTCATTCTTTGCGCTAGGAATGGGGTATACGCTGCTCAAGAACGATCATGTGCGAGTGGATATTTTTTATCAGAAGTATTCCCCACGCACGCAGGCGATGGTCGATGCGGTGTTGACGCTTTGCCTGTTCCTGCCGTGCTTCGGTTTGCTGCTGTACCATCTGGTGCCCTACGTGTATGACTCCTGGGCGGTTTCCGAGAAATCGCTCGAAAGTTTCTGGCGGCCGCCGATCTATCCGTTCAAAACGGTGCTGCTGATCAGCATCATGTTGCTTCTCCTTCAAGGGATCGCGGTATTCCTGAGGGCGGTGCGGATCATATTTTCCAAGGAGCGCTGATCATGGCGGCATTCTCCCCAGAGTTGAACACCGCCCTGATGTTTGGATTTTTGCTGCTTGGGATTCTGGTCGGTTATCAAATCGCCTTTGTCCTGGGTGCCATCGGTCTGGCATTCGGCTTGAGCCTGTTCGGCATGAATTTTCTCGGCTCATTCACGCTGAACTTCATGGCGGTCATGAAGAACTACGTGCTTCTTGCGATTCCCCTGTTCGTGCTGATGGGGAACGTCATGGAGCGATCAGGGGTCAGTGAAAAGTTATACGGCGCGATCTATATCCTCGCCGGCCGACTGCCCGGCGGGCTGGCGGTGGCGACCACAGTCCTGGCGACGATCTTTGCCGCCTGCACCGGCGTGGTCGGGGCCTCGGTCGTTACGATGGGTTCCCTGTCCTTGCCGGCCATGCTGAAGCGCGGCTATGACAAGCGGATGGTGTCGGGCCTGATCTGCGCGGCCGGCTGCCTCGGGGTCTTGATTCCGCCGAGCATCATGATCGTGATCTATGGCCCGGTGGCGGGGATTCCCGTGGGCGATCTGTTCATGGCCGCAACAGGCCCCGGCCTGATCTTGTCCGCCGGCTACATCCTGTACGTGCTCATCCGCTGCACCCTGAATCCGAAGCTCGGCCCGCCCATGTCCCGCGAGGAGCAGGCTGCGATTCCCGCAAAAGAAAAGTTCAAGATCATGGGGACGTCCTTCTTTCCCCCAGTCGTGATCATACTGGCGGTGCTGGGTTCCATCTTCTTTGGCGTGGCCTCGCCCACCGAGGCGGCGGCGGTCGGGGCGTTTGCGGCGATGCTGCTTGCTGTTTTCTACAAGCGATTCACCCTCGCCATGGTCGGAGAGGCCTCCGAGTCCACCTTGCGGATCACGGCGATGATCCTGACCATGACGGCCTGCGCCACCTTGTTCGTGTCGACCTTCATGTCCTTTGGCGGTGGCGAGGTCGTCGAGCGCCTGATGCTGGGCCTGCCGTTTGGCAAATGGGGCGTGCTGTTCGTGATGCTCCTGATCGTGGTCATCCTGGGGATGTTCCTCGATTGGATCCCGACCGTGCTGGTGGTGGTGCCGCTGTACACCCCCATTGCCGCGACGCTCGGATTCGATCCGATCTGGTTTGCCACGCTCATCATCGTCGTGCTGCAGCTCTCGTATCTGACGCCTCCGTTTGCGCTGGCGACCTTTTATTTCAAGGGAATCGCGCCAAAGGGCATCACCATGGGGGACATCTATATATCGGTTCTGCCATATATAGGGATACAAGTCGCAGTGATCACGCTCTGCGTTGTTTACCCGGATATCATCCTTTGGCTGCCCAACACCATCGGTAGATAATTCGGCGCTTGGCTTTTGAATAATGGGTAATTTCATGACAGATGACAAGGTATTGGTTTCAGAGGTATTGGTTCCTGGCGGCCATGCCAAGGCTTTCGAGGTCAAAAAGGGCCAGTTGCTGCAGATCATCGACGCCGAGGGCGGGCAGGTGGCGGATTTCATCGCCTTCAATCAGAAGGATCATTCCGAAAAACTCTCTCCGACGCATACCCGCATTTCCTTGAAATCCCTGACTCTCAAAGTCGGGGATACCCTGCGCTCCAGCATGCGCAAGCCGATGTTCGAGATCGTGGAGGATCGGTCGCCGTCGCATGACATACTGATTGCGGCTTGCGACGAGCAACGATATCTGGTGGATTATGGCGTCGCCGAGCACCGCAGTTGTGTGGCGAACTTCGAAGAGGTGCTGGCACCGTATGGGATCGGCCGCGAGACGTTTCCGGATCCGTTCAATATATTTCAGAGCACGCACATTGAACAGGACGGCACGCTCGTCCAAGAGCCATGCAAGACCGCGGCGGGTGATTTCATTCTACTGAAAGCCCTGACCGATATCGTCGGAGCGGTTTCCGCGTGCCCCATGGATTTGAACCCGATTGGGGGGGCCCGGCTTACCGACATCCGAGTTCGGGTCTACGAAGGTTCATAAATCAACCAACAAGGAGAATCGAATGGCTTATAAAGTCTTCAATCCCAGCGATCTGCCCACCCCCCCCCTGAACACCTGGTCGAACATCAAGGTGCACAGCAACGGGCATTTCTATATCGCCGGCATGGTCGCCGAGGGCGACAGCATGTACGAGCAAACCAAAGCGGTGTTCGAGTCCATCCGTCAATTGGTGGAAGCGGCCGGTGGGGTGATGGATGACATCATGACCATCCAGATCTTTGTCAACAACCTCGATGAGAACACCGAGGTGTGGCGGGCGCGCCGTGAGTTTTTCAAGGGTGATTTCCCGTGCTCGACCTTGATCGAGGTTGCGCGGGTTGGATCGCCCAAGGTCTACCCGCCCATGCGTGTGGAGATCAACTGCAGCGGCTACATCGGCGGCAGCCAATAAGCCACCGAGGTGTGACAGAGGCCCGGCGCTCCGTTCTGGAGGGCCGGGCTCTCGGCTTCTAGAGGAGGTGTTGATTCATGAAACTGGTTAGATACGGCGAAGCGGGGCAGGAAAGGCCCGGGATTCTGGATGCCCAGGACGGCATTCGGGATTTGTCCGCGCACCTTGCGGATTGGGCGGGCGAGGCGTTCAGCCCCGCGAGCCTTGCCAAGGTTCGGCAATTGGATGTCCAGTCGCTGCCGCTCGTGGCGGGCACGCCGCGCCTGGGCGCGCCGGTCGGGGGGGCTCCGAAGTTCATCGCCATTGGCTTGAACTATGCGGATCACGCCAAGGAATCGGGGATGCAGATTCCGGGCGAGCCCATTGTGTTCCTGAAGGCGACGAGCAGCCTGTGCGGTGCCTACGATGCGGTTGAAAAGCCGCGGGGTTCCACCAAGCTTGACTGGGAGGTCGAGCTGGCGGTGATCATCGGGACGCGCGCGAAGTATGTCAGCGAGCAGGACGCCCTCGGGCATGTCGCCGGGTATGCCGTGTGCAACGATGTGTCCGAGCGCCATTTCCAGATCGAGCGGCTTGGTCAATGGACCAAGGGCAAGAGCCATGACACGTTTGGCCCTCTGGGGCCCTGGCTGGTGAGTGCCGACGAGGTGCAGGACCCGCGCAATCTTGCGATGTGGCTGGAGGTCAATGGCCAGCGCCGCCAGACCGGCTCCACCGCGACGATGATCTTCGATGTGCCCAAGCTCATTGCCTATGTGTCCGGGATGATGACGCTCAATCCCGGTGACATCATCACCACCGGCACGCCGCCGGGCGTGGGCATGGGCATGAAGCCGCCGCTGTACTTGAATGTGGGCGACACCATGGCGCTGGGCATCGAGGGGCTTGGCGAACAGCGCCAAACCGTAGTCGCCGCCTGATCGGGGGCTGGGTCGGCGCCCAGCCTAGAAATCGAACATCGGCTCGACGGCATCGCCGACCTGCAAGCAGGCCTCGCCGTCGGGCAGGGCGGCAATGGCATTCATGCCGAACAGCACGCCCTGTTCGAACTCGCGGTGCCGCGCCAGCGTGCGGCCCGGCTCGGGCGCAGTTTGCCCGGTCCGGGGATCGACATTGGGGATGGGACAGCGAGCGCAGGCCTTGACGAAGGCGAATCCGATGTCGCCGACCTGAAATCCCGCCAGATGATCCTCGTCGTAGGGCTCCAGTCCCTGCAGCACGATATTCGGACGAAAGCGGATCATGTCCACGGGCGAGGCGCCCTGGGCCGCCAATTGCCCATTCAATTCATCGAGCGAGTGCCGATTGGCGACCAGGAAGGGGAAGCCGTCGGCAAAGGCGAACTGGTGCCCGCCGGCCGGCGAGAAGCGCTGCGGCCAGTCCTGGTGGGACTGAATCCAGTGCGCCACATGCGGTGGACTGGCCGGCCGTCGCGCCTGGGGATGCAGGTGGAGCAGACGGCAAGGCACGCCTAGAAAACCACCAAGCCACCGGGCGGCGTCCTCGCCCTGGTCCACGCCCCATGTGGCCGCGCCCCAGATGACCACGGGTACGGCCGGGGCATCGGCCGCGGATGCCGGCACCAAACAGTCCGCCTGACCGGGGGCGCGCAGGGACAGGCCGTCCGCCTGCGGCTCCGGCTGGATCAGGACCATGCGCGGGTATTGGCGTTGAGTGATGAAGATCCCCTGGTCGTCGACGACGACCCAGTGGCGATCGTAGGCCGGGCCCGCCTCTGAAATGCGAAGTCGCGTGTGGGGAATCCCGGCGCAAGACTTGACCGGATAGCTATACAGGCTGTGGATGGTGGGCCGCATGCGGAGTCCCGTCCCGGCATCGCCGGGACGGGGGTGGGCCTTAAGCCTTGGCGGCCTGTTCGGCCTTTTTGGTTTGGCGCCAGTGGTGCAGCAGGGGCTCGGTGTAGCCGTTGGGCTGCTCCAGTCCCTTGAAGACCAGATCGCAGGCCGCCTTGAAGGCGCACGAGGTGTCGAAATGACCGCCCATGGGCTCGTAGAGCGGGTCGCCGGCGTTTTGTTTGTCGACCACCGTGGCCATGCGGCGCATGGTCTGCTCGACTTGCTCGCGCGTGGCGATCCCGTGCAGCAGCCAGTTGGCGATGTGCTGGCTCGAGATTCGCAAGGTGGCGCGGTCCTCCATCAGGCCGACATCATGGATGTCGGGCACTTTGGAGCAACCCACGCCCTGGTCGATCCAGCGCACGACATAGCCCAGGATGCCTTGGGCGTTGTTGTCGAGTTCTTGCTGGATTTGCTCGGGCGTCCAGTCCGGCTGGAGGGCCACGGGCACCGTCAGGATGCGGTCGAGAAAGTCCTCGTGGCGGCTTTCCAGGGATTTTTGGACCTCGACCACGTCGACCTGGTGGTAATGCAGCGCGTGCAGAGCGGCGGCGGTGGGCGAAGGCACCCAGGCCGTGTTGCCGCCGGCCTGGACGTGCGCGATCTTTTGTTCGAGCATCGCGGCCATCAGATCGGGCATGGCCCACATGCCCTTGCCGATCTGGGCATGGCCACGCAGGCCGCATTCGAGGCCGGTCTGGACGTTGTTCCGCTCGTAGGCATCGATCCATTCGCGGGTCTTCATGTCGCCCTTGCGCACCATGGCGCCGGCGCGCATGGAGGTATGGATTTCGTCGCCGGTGCGGTCCAGGAAGCCCGTGTTGATGAACACGACGCGCTCGGTGGCCGCGGCGATGCAGGCCTTGAGGTTGATGCTGGTGCGGCGCTCTTCGTCCATGATGCCCATCTTGATCGTGTTGGG
The DNA here is from genome assembly GCF_040276065.1 of Castellaniella sp. GW247-6E4. NCBI lineage: Bacteria > Pseudomonadati > Pseudomonadota > Betaproteobacteria > Burkholderiales > Alcaligenaceae > Castellaniella > Castellaniella sp. GW247-6E4. Next base: position 50,285 of record NZ_JBELOI010000002.1, read on the forward strand.
CTCCAGGCCCAGCAGGGCCTCGGTGCGGGCGAAGATCTCGCTGGCGAAGGCCACCTCGTCGGGGCCGTGCATTTTGGGCTTGACCACGTAGATCGAGCCGCTGCGGGAGTTCTTGCGCGCCTTGAGGTCATGGATCGCGGCGAGCGAGGTCATGACGGCGTCGAGGATGCCCTCGGGGATTTCCTGGCCCTGCGCATCGAGGATGGCGGGGTTGGTCATCAGGTGGCCGACATTGCGCACGAACATCAGCGAGCGACCGTGCAGGGTTGCGGCGCTGCCGTCCAGGGCGGTGTACTGCCGATCGTCGTTGAGGCGGCGAGTGAAGGTCTTGCCGTCCTTGGTCAGGTCCTCGGTGAGCGTGCCCTTCATCAGGCCCAGCCAGTTGTAGTAGGCCAGAACCTTGTCCTCGGCATCGACAGCCGCCACCGAGTCCTCGCAGTCCATGATGGTCGTCAGGGCCGCCTCGACAATGACATCCTTGATGTGGGCGGCATCGGTCTTGCCGATGGGGTGGGTGGCGTCGAACAGCACCTCGAAGCGCAGGCCGTTGTGAGACAGCACCAGCGCCTCGGGCCGGGCCGCATCGCCGCGGTATCCGAGCAGCGCCCGGGTGTCGGCCAGGCCGGTGGTCCGGCCATCGGCCAGGGTCACGCGCAGGGCACCCTCGGCCACGGTGTAGTTGGTGGCGTTGCGGTGCGAGCCTTGGGCGAGGGGGATGCTGTCGTCCAGGAACTGCCGCGCAAAGGCGATGACCTTGGCACCGCGCACCGGGTTGTAGCTGCCCGAACGGGCCGCGCCGCCGTCATCCGAGATGGCGTCGGTGCCGTACAGGGCGTCGTAGAGGCTGCCCCAGCGCGCGTTGGCGGCGTTCAGGGCGTAGCGGGCGTTCATGACGGGCACGACCAACTGGGGGCCCGCCTGCTCGGTGATTTCCGTATCGACGTTCGCGGTGGTGACGGTGACCTTTGCGGGCGCGTCCTTGAGGTAGCCGATATCCTTGAGGAAAGCGCGGTAGGCGGCCGGATCGGCGATGGCGCCCGGATGCTGTCCATACCAGTCGTCGAGTGCGGCTTGCAGGCGGCCGCGCTCGGCGAGCAAGGCGTGATTCCTGGGCGTCAAATCATTGATGATCCCGGCGAACCCCTTCCAGAAGGCATCGGCTTGCAGGCCGGTGCCGGGGATGGCCTCTTGTTCGACGAAACGGTGCAGCACGGCTGCAACCTGGAGCCCGTGGCAGGTGATGCGGTCAGTCATGATAATCCTAGAGAGTTAAAGCATTTAGGGCCTTGAAGGATTGTACAAGGTCTTATATAAGATTATAGGCGGTCTTCGGCGGCCAACATCCGCAGGACGGCATCGCGTTTTTTCAACAGATGCTCGCGCAGGATCGAGGCCAGGCCTTCGCCGTCGCGCGCCTCCAGGGCCTTGATCATGCCGCTGTGTTCCTCTACCGCCTTGTCCCATTTGGCCTGCTGAAGGTTGGAGCGAAAGCGCAAGGCCTGGAGGCGGCGGTTGGTCGCGACGTAGATTTGGCGCAGCGCGGTGTTGCGCGCCGCCAGGTTGATCCTGTCGTGGATCTCGTGGTTTTTGGCGTAATAGCCCGGCAGGTCTTTCTGCGCGTGGCAGGCCAGCATGGTGTAGTGCAGGGCCTTGAGCTCGGCGAGTTCGGCCGGGGTGATGCGTTCGCAGGCCAGCAGGCCCGAAAACGCCTCCAGGCCGCCCATGAGTTCGAACATCTCGCGGATCTCGGCCTCGGACATGCGGAACACGGAGGCGCCCCGGTTGGGCGTGATGTCCACGAGCCCTTCGGCGGCCAGCACCTTGAGCGCCTCGCGCAGCGGCGTGCGGGAAATGCCCAAGGTGTCGCACAGCTCGCGTTCGTTGAGTTTGGTGCCCGGAGGCAGGACCCCTTCGACGATGTAGTTGCGCAGGTGCTCCACGACGGTGTCGTGCAGCCGCAAGCGCGCCACCCTGGGCAACTGGCCGGGTGATGAGGTCTCAGGTGTTTCTGTGATATTTTGCATACATAAATAAAAAGCCTTGGCCGACTACCACTATGTTACCTGAACGGGATCATTTAGTGAAGTATTTTGAATTCAAAATTCAATATGGCCATCCGCCCCCATGGAATGTCCGGAGAATCAAGCGTCCGGCACCTGCGCGATGTGCAGCAGGTTCGTGCTGCCGCTGTGCCCGAACGGCAGACCGGCGATCACGATGATCGTGTCCTTGGCCGCCGCGAGTCCGGATTGCCGCACGGCCGCCGTCGCGCGGGCGATCATTTCGCTGGGTTCGGCGAGCTGCTCCGGAAAGTGCATGGGGTGCACACCCCAGGCCAAGGCGAGACGGCGGGCGGTGCCCACGGCCGGAGTCAGGGCCAGAATCGGCGTGGATGGACGTTCACGGCTGGCGCGCAGCGCGCTGAAACCCGAGGTCGTGTAGGCGACGGTCGCGGCCGGGGCCAGCAGCTCGGCCACCTGCCGCAGGGCGCGGCAGATGGCGTCGGGCGTGTTGGGCCGGGCGGGACTGTGGCTGGCGTCCAGGCCGGCGCGCCAGGACGGGTCCTGCTCGACCTCGTGGATGATGTGCTCCATGATGGTGACAGCCTCGACCGGATATTGCCCCGATGCCGATTCGGCGGACAGCATCACCGCGTCGGCCCCGCTGTAGATCGCGGTGGCGACGTCCGAGGCCTCGGCGCGGGTGGGCACCGGCGCGCTGGTCATGGATTCCAGCATCTGGGTGGCGACCACCACGGGCTTGCCGGCGGCGCGCGCGTGCCGCACGATGCGCTGCTGCAGAATCGGGACCCGCTGGGCGGGCAGCTCCACGCCGAGATCCCCGCGCGCGACCATGAGGCCATCGGCCTGCTCGATGATGGCGTCCAGGTGCTCGATGGCCGCGGGTTTTTCGAGCTTGGCCATGATCCAGGCCTGATCGCCGATGAGGGCGCGCGCCTCGGCGATGTCCTCGGGTCGCTGCACGAACGACAGGGCGACCCAGTCCACGCCCAGCGACAGGCCGAAGGCCAGGTCGTCGCGGTCTTTGGGCGTCAGGGGTGAGATCGGCAAAATGACGCCGGGCACGTTGACGCCCTTGCGATCCGAGAGCGGGCCGCCCACCAGCACGGTGGTTTCGGCGAAGTCCGGGCCGTGGCGCTCGACGCGCAGGCGCAGCTTGCCGTCGTCCAGCAGCAAGTCGGTGCCCGTTTCCAGGGCGGCGAAGATTTCGGGGTGCGGCAGGTTGGCGCGATCGGGGCCGCCCTGCTCCGGGTTCAAGTCCAGGCGAAAGGGCTGGCCGGCCTGCAGGGTGGTCTTGCCGCCGTCGATGCGGCCGATGCGCAGCTTTGGCCCTTGCAGGTCCATGAGGATGCCGATCGGGCGGCCGAGCGCCTGCTCGAGCTCGCGGATCGCCCGGTGGCGGGCGGCGTGATCCTCATGGCTGCCGTGGCTGAAGTTCAGGCGGAAGACGTCGGCGCCGGCCTGGGCCAGGGCGCGGATCCGCTCGGGCGAGGAACTGGCCGGGCCGAGTGTCGCCAGGATGCGGGCGCGGCGCGGCCCGCTCATGCCCGCGCCCTGCTGGTCGTGTGCCGTGCGTCTCTAATGGGCGGGACTCGAAGCGTCTTCATCGGAAAGTCTCCTGTGGGCGACAGTGCGCTTGTCAAAGGACCAGGATGGCCCGGAAATCGTTCACGTTCGTCAGGGTGGGCCCGGTGACCAGCGAGTCGCCGAGCTGCTCGAAGAATCCATGTCCGTCGTTGTCGTCCAAGTGGGCGCGCGGCGGCATGCCCAGCGCCCAGGCGCGCGCCAGGGAGTCGGGTTCAATCAGGGCACCGGCGATTTCCTCGACGCCGTCGACACCGTCGGTGTCGCCCGCCAACGCATGGACGTCCCGGGCGCCATCCAGGGTGATGGCCAGGGACAGCAGGAATTCGACATTGCGGCCGCCGCGCCCCTGGCCACGCACGGTGACCGTGGTTTCGCCGCCCGACAGCAGGACGCAGGGCGCGGGCACCGGCTGGTCGTGATCGCGGACCTGGAGGGCGATGCCGCCCAGGACCTTGCCCACGTCGCGTGCCTCGCCTTCGATGCGGTCGCCCAGCAGCACCGGGGCCACACCGGCGTCGCGGGCGACCGCGGCGGCGGCCTCGAGGGCCATCTGTGGGGTAGCGATGAAATGTGTGTCGACCTTGGCCAGGCGGGGATCGCCGGGCTTGATGGTTTCCCCGGCGCCCGATTCCAGCAGGGTCCGCGCGGCGGGGGGCAGGGTGATGCCGTAGCGCCGGACGATGTCCAGGGCGTCGGCGCAGGTGCTGGGATCGGCGACGGTCGGCCCCGAGGCGATGTCGGCCGCCTGGTCGCCGGGCACGTCCGAGATCAGCAGGTTGACCACCCGCGCGGGGGCACAGGCCGCGGCCAGGCGACCGCCCTTGATGGCCGAGAGGTGCCGACGCACGCAGTTCATCTCGGAGATCGTGGCGCCGGATTTCAGCAGCGCCCGGTTGATGTCCTGCTTGTCCCGCAGGGTGACGCCCTCGGCGGGCATGGGCAATAACGACGAGCCGCCGCCCGAGATCAGGCAGATCACCAGATCGTCGGCCGATAGGCCGGCAACCCGCTCGAGGAGCCGGAGCGCGGCGATCGAACCCGCCTCGTCGGGCACCGGATGGGCCGCTTCGATGATCTCGATGTGCTCGCAGGGCACCGCGTAGCCGTAGCGCGTGACCACCAGCCCCTCGAGGGGACCGGGCCAGTGGCGCTCGAGGGCTTGCGCCATGGCGGCCGAAGCCTTGCCGGCGCCGATGACGAGTGTGCGGCCCTTGGGTGGCGCGGGCAGGAAACGAGCGATGCAGTGCTCGGGCTGGGCCGCCTGCACGGCGGCGGTGAACATGCGGGTCAGGAGGTCGCGGGGCGTCGAGGTCATGGTGTGCGTCTGGCCGTTTCGAGGATACCTGGCGGGCATGCCCGCCGGGGACAGCTTACTGTCCAATCTCGAAGTTCGCCATGATTTCCAGCGCGCGGACCATACCCGAGTGATCCCAGGCGGCGCCGTCATGGGCCGCGCAGGCGTTGAACAGCTCCTGGGCGACGGCGGTGCTGGGCAGCGACAGGCCGAGCTGGCGCGCGGTCGAGAGCGCCAGGTTCAGATCCTTTTGGTGCAGCTCGATACGGAAGCCCGGGTCAAAACTGCGCTTGATCATGCGCTCGCCATGGACCTCGAGGATGCGCGAGCTGGCGAAGCCGCCCATCAGCGCCTGGCGGACCTTGGCCGGATCCGCGCCCGCCTTGGATGCCAGCAGCAGGGCCTCGCCCACGGCCTCGATCGTGAGGGCCACGATGATCTGGTTGGCGACCTTGGTGGTCTGGCCGTCGCCGTTGCCGCCGACCAGGGTCACGTTCTTGCCCATCAGATCGAACAGCGGCTTGACGGTGTCGAAGGCCGCCTGGCTGCCGCCGACCATGATGGTCAGGCTGGCGGCCTTGGCGCCCACCTCGCCGCCCGAGACCGGCGCGTCCAGGTATTCGCAGCCCAGCGCATTGATGCGGGCGGCGAACTCCTTGGTGGCCATCGGCGAGATCGAGCTCATGTCGACGACGATCTTGCCTTTGGACAGGCCGGCCGCGACGCCGTGCTCGTGAAACAGCACGGCCTCGACGTCGGGCGTATCGGGCACCATCACGATGATGATGTCCGAGGCCTTGGCCACCTCGGCGGCGCTCGCCGCGACGCGGGCGCCCGCGTCCAGCAGGCCTTGCGGCGCCTTGCGGCGGGTGTGGACGGTGAGGGCATGACCGCCCCCGATGAGGTTGGCGGCCATGGGGGTGCCCATGATGCCCAGTCCGATGAAGCCGATCTTGGCCATGTGAAATGCTCCTGTGAGAGTTGCGAGGGTGAGGGTCGCGTGATCGGGGCCCGGTCTTCAGGCGCCCATGGCCTGGATCCAGCCCAGGCCGTCCCGGGTGGCGCCGGCGGGTTTGTATTCGCAGCCGATCCAGCCTTCATAGCCCGCGCGGTCGATGTGGCGCAACAGCCAGGGGTAGTGGATCTCGCCGGTGCCTGGCTCGTTGCGTCCGGGGTTGTCGGCCAACTGGATGTGGCCGATGCGCGCAAGGTTGCGGCTGATGGTGGACGCCAGCTCGCCTTCCATGCGCTGGGCGTGGTAGATGTCGTACTGCACCTTCAGGTTGGGCGACCCCACCTCGTCGAGGATCGCCAGGGCCTGGTCGGTGCGGTTGAGGAAAAATCCTGGGATGTCATAGGTGTTGATGGGTTCGATCAGCAGGCGGATGCCGGCGTCGGCCAGGCGCGGCGCGGCGTAGCGCAGGTTCTCGACGAAGGTCTGGCGCGCCTGCTCGGCGCTCACGCCCTCGGGAACCTTGCCTGCCAGGCAGTTGACCTGGGGGCAGCCCAGCGCCGTGGCGTATTCGATGGCGTGGTCCACGCCCTCCTGGAATGCCTTGCCGCGCCCCGGGTGACAGGCGATGCCGCGCTCGCCGCCGCCCCAGTCGCCCGCAGGCAGGTTGTGCAGCACCTGGACCAGGCCGTTGTCCCGCAGGCGGGCGGCCAGCTCGCGCTTGTCGTAGGCGTAGGGGAACAGGTATTCCACGCCCTTGAAACCGGCCTGGGCGGCGGCCTGGAAGCGGTCGAGGAAATCGATCTCGGTGAAGAGCATCGACAGGTTGGCGGCGAATTTCGGCATATGCGGCTCCAGTGTCTTTCGTTCAGTCAAATCATTCAATCCAGCAGGGTCATGGCGGTGGGGGCGTCGGCTCCGTGCGCGGCCAACTCCTCGAACTCGTTGATCGCATTGATCTCGTTGCCCATGGAGATGTTCGTGATGCGTTCGAGGATGAACTCGATCACGACCGGCACGGAAAATTCCGCGATCCACGCGCGGGCCTGCGCAATGGCCGGCTGGATGTCCTCGACGCGCTTGACGCGGATCGCCTTGCAGCCCAGGCCTTCGGCGACCTTGACGTGGTCCACGCCGTAGCCGTCGGTTTCCGGCGCATTGATGTTGTCGAAGGATAGCTGGACGCAGTAGTCCATGTCGAAGCCGCGCTGCGATTGGCGGATCAGCCCCAGGTATGCATTATTCACCACGATGTGGATGTAGGGCAGCTTGAATTGCGCGCCCACGGCCAGCTCTTCGATCATGAACTGGAAGTCGTAGTCGCCCGACAGCGCGACGATCTCGTCGCCGGTGCCCGCGGCGACCACGCCCAGCGCGGCCGGCACCGTCCATCCCAGCGGGCCCGCCTGGCCGGCGTTGATCCAATGGCGCGGTTTGTAGACGTGCAGGAACTGGGCCGCCGCGATCTGCGACAAGCCGATGGTGGTGACGTAGCGCACGTCCTGGCCGAAGGCCTTGTTCATTTCCTCGTAGACGCGTTGGGGCTTGAGCGGCGAGACGTCAAAGTGCGTTTTGCGCTGCATCGATGTCTCGCCCTTGCGCGCCCGGCATTCCGCGGCCCAGGCGCCGCGCTCGCGCAGGGTTCCCGCGGCCGCGAGCCTGCGGGCCTCCTCGATCATCAGGTCCAGCGCCGCGCCGGCGTCCGAGGCGATGCCGAAGTCGGGTCCGAAGACCTTGCCGATCTGGGTCGGGTCCACGTCGATGTGCACGAAGCGGCGGCCTTCGGTGTAGACCTGCGTCGAGCCGGTATGGCGGTTCGCCCAGCGGTTGCCGATCCCCATCACGAAGTCCGAGGCGAGCAGGCTGGCGTTGCCGTAGCGGTGTGCCGTCTGCAGTCCGGCCATGCCGGCCATCAAGGGGTGATCGTCGGGGATCACGCCCCAACCCATCAGCGTCGGGATCACAGGCACGCCGGTCAGCTCGGCGAAGGTTTGCAGCTTGTCGGCCGCATCCGCGCTGAAGATCCCGCCGCCGGCCACCAGTACCGGGCGCTCGGCGGTATTGAGCATGGCCACGGCCTTGGCCGCCTGTGCCGGGGTCGCGGCCGGCCTGTAGACCGGCAGCGGCTCGTAGGTTTCCAGGTCGAACTCGATCTCGGCCATCTGCACGTCGAAGGGCAGGTCCACCAGCACCGGGCCGGGGCGGCCCGAGCGCATGACGTGGAACGCCTGCTGGAGGATGCGGGGCACAAGCTCGGGCTCGCGCGCCATGACGGCCCACTTGGTCACCGGCTTGGCGATCGCCTCGATATCGACCGCCTGGAAGCTCTCTTTGTGGAGTTGCGCGCGGGGGGCCTGGCCGGTGATGCACAGGATCGGAATCGAATCCCCCGAGGCCGAGTACAGGCCGGTGATCATGTCCGTGCCGGCGGGGCCCGAGGTGCCCAGGCAGACTCCGATATTGCCCGGCTTGGCGCGGGTATAGCCTTCGGCCATGTGCGAGGCGCCTTCGACGTGGCGCGCCAGGATGTGCTGGAAGCCGCCATGCTTGCGCAGCGCCGAATACAGCGGATTGATGGCCGCGCCGGGTACGCCGAACAGGGTCGTGATCCCTTCTTTCCAGAGGACCGCGGCGGCGGCGTCGACTGCTCTCATACGGGCCATGGTTGCTGCTCCTTTGATCGGTTGAACGTTCGAGGTTGCTGTCAGAATAAGGAAAACCCCGATGCCCAGGAATCCCAGGTTTTCTCCTTTCTATCGGTACTATAAGTATTTGATGGATTGATTCCCGGGATACACCAGCAGATGGCGGTGGCGCTATGATCGCTGGCGAATAATCAATGTTTCCAAAGAGAACGTCCGGAATCCACACCGGCGCGCGAGGCGGGAGGCAGCCATGAGTCGCTATACCGAGATACGCAGTTTTGTATTGATTGCTGAAAAAGGCAGCTTTGCAGCGGCCGCCCTGGCCGAGTCGGTGACGCCGGTGATCATGGGGCGGCGCCTGACCGCGCTCGAGCGGCGGCTGGGCGTGCAGCTGATGCACCGGTCCACGCGCGGCCTCGTGCTGACGGACCTGGGGGAGCGCTACCTCGAGCAATGCCAGCAGCTCATCCAGGACTTCGACGCGGCCGATGCCAGCATCACGGCCCGGCGCCGATCCCTGGCCGGCCATCTGGTGGTGTCGGCGCCGGCCTCGTTCGGGCGCCAGCATGTCGCGCCGCATGCGGCGGCCTTCCAGGCGCGCTATCCCGATCTGCGTTTATCGTTCAACTTCACCGACAGCGTGGTGGACCTGGTGCGCGAGGGCTACGACATGGCGATCCGGATCGGCGAGGTGACCGATCCGAATTACGTTGCCGTGCGCTTGTACCCCAATCGCCGCGTGGTATGCGGGACACCTGAGTATTTCAATCGGTATGGCGTGCCGCGGGTGCCCGAGGATCTGGCGGGCCACAACTGCCTGGCCTTCAACCTGCAGGGTGGTCAGCACCGGGGCTGGACCTTCGTGCGCGAGGGCCGGCCTTTTGCCGTGCGGGTCAGGGGCTGCCTGGCCTGCAACGATGGCGAACTGCTGTACGATTGGGTGCGTCAGGGCCTGGGCATCGGCTGGCGATCCACCTGGGAGATCCAGCGCGAGCTCAAGCGCGGCGAGCTGGTGACCGTGCTCGACGACTTCGCGCTGCCTGCCTACGATATCCAGGCCGTCTATCCGCAGCAGCGCTACTTGCCCGCCAAAGTGCGGTACTTTATCGATGATCTGCGCGCACACTACCAGCAGCCCGGTTATTGGGAAGGACGAAAAGCATCTTGAAAGACAAATCGTCGGACGTGCGACGTTCGGCCGCAGCGGGCGCGGGCCGGGGCGCCACGCCCACGCGGGCCCAAGGGCGCGAAGCCCGGGCCCGGCGCAATGAGCGCCTGGCCCTGCTCGCGCTGGCCGTGATGGCCCTGATCTGGGGCTATAACTGGGTGGTCCTGAAAAAGGCCCTGGCCTACGTCGGGCCGTTCGGCTTTTCGGCCTTGCGCACGGTGCTGGGCGTTGTGACGCTGTTGTTGATGCTATGGGCGATGCGGCAGTCGATGCGGCAATCGATGGACCTGCGCGGTTGGCTGCGGGTGCTGCTGCTGGGGATCCTGCAGACCGGGGCATTCTCGGTCCTGATGCAGTCCGCCTTGCTGCAGGGCGGCGTGGGCAAGACGTCGATCCTCGTCTACACCATGCCGTTCTGGGTGATTCCGCTGGCCTGGGTGGCCTTTGGCGAGCGCATCCGCGGCCTGCAGTGGCTCGCTTTGGCGATGGCCGTTGGCGGGTTGGTGCTGGTCCTCGAGCCCTGGGGGATGCGCGGCAGCTACCTCAGCGAGGTCCTGGCGATCGGGGCGGGCCTGTCCTGGGGGTTGGCGACCATCGTGGCGAAGTGGATCAAGCGCGACTACGACATGGGTGTGCTGCAGTTGACGACCTGGCAGATGGTGTTCGGTGCCATAGCCTTGTGCGCCGCCGCCTGGGTCGTGCCCGAAAAGCCCATCGACCCGGCACCGTATTTTTATGTCGCCCTCGCCTACAACGCGGTGTTGGCCACCGGCCTGGCGTGGGTCCTGTGGTTGTTCGCCTTGCAGAACCTGTCGGCAAGCATGGCCGGCATGGCGTCCCTGGGTGTGCCCATGGTGGGTGTGTTGTCGGGGTGGCTGGAGCTCGGCGAGCGGCCTGGCGTGTTCGAGCTCTCGGGCATGGTCCTCATCGGCGCGGCGCTCGTGCTGCTCAGCATGCGGGCGGTGAGGCGACGCTGACGAGTCGCGCCCGGCCGCGCGCCAAGGGAATCGCCGGTTATTCCAGCACGGCGTTGCCGTCCAGCGACACGATGTCGCAATTGTCGCCCGGCCCCGCCCGGTCGATGATGAGGAAGTCGGACACCTCGCCCAGCGCCATCAGGGGGTAGTGCCAGGTGCCCGGCGCATAGTTCACGCCCTGGTGCCCCTCGCAGCGAAAGGCCCGCAGGTCTGCGACCGTGGGGGTGGATGCGGGCGGGGCCACCACGACCAGGTAGGGGCGGCCCGACAGGGGGATGAAAGCCTGGCTGCCTTTGGGGTGGCGCTCCATCATGGCGATGGTGAATGGCAGTGCGCGTGGCAACCCGCGGAAAATGGACACGATGGCCCGGCCATCGGCACCCGGCTCGATGCGGGCCAGGTCGTGATAGCGCTCGGTGTTGCCCTCGTTGATGGTGAAGTGCTGGGCGCCATCGTCCGCTTGGATGACGTCGCCATAGGGAGCGAAGGCCTCGCGCGTGAGGGGCTCGGCGATCAGCCGCATGGAAGTGGTGGCAGTCATGAGGGGGCTCCGTAGGGGTCGCCGGCGTCAGCCGGCAAGCAGTGCGTCCAGGCGAAAGCGGGCGATCTGGCCGATCTGGCCGAGACAGGCCGCGAATTCGGCGTCGCGCCCATTGTGCAGCCGTTCCTCGATCGCGTCCATGATTTGATAGCGGCTGCGTCCCTTGACCGCAATGACGAAGGGAAAGCCGAAACGCTCGCGATAGCGGGCGTTCAGGCTGCGCAGGCGGGTCAGTTCGTCCGGACTGCACTGGTCCAGGCCCGCGCCGCGCTGCTCGCTGGTGGAGGCGGTGGTCAGGGTGCCGGCGGCGGCCTCCTTGCCGGCGAGTTCGGGGTGGGCGGCGATCAGGGCGAGCTGTTCGGCCGGATCGGCCGCCAGCATGACGTTCAGCATCGCCCGGTGCAGTTCGTCGACCGTGGCAAAGGGGCGCGCCGCCCAAGCCCGTTCCGGGATCCAGGGCGAATGTTCGAAGATCGCGCCGAGTTCGCGTGTGAATTCGGCCTGTGGCAGTCCGGAGAGTTCGGCCAGCGTCATGGTGGGGGTGGAGGAAATCGTCATGGCGCGAGTGTACGGTGATGCGTGAGCCAAAAGAAGACGGTTGCCGTGTATAAGTGGTATATGCTATCGCGCATTGAACAAAGAGACGTGCGGGAGCGCGGCGGCGTCCGCGCCGAACGGCTCGTGGAGGGCTTATGTCGATACGGCGCGGAAATGAGACGCTCGACACCTACCTGCTCAAGGTATTCTGCATTCTGATGGCCGAGCGCAGCGTGTCGCGCACGGCGCTCAAGCTCAATCAATCCCAGCCGGCCATCAGCGTGGCGCTGAAGAATTTGCGAGCGGTCTTTCACGACCCCCTGCTGGTGCGCGAAAAGAGCGGCATGGTGCCCACCAGCCGGGCGCTGGCCCTCCTCGAGCACGCCAAGGCGGCGCTCGGGGCGATCGACAGCATGCTCGAGGTCGAGGAGGCCTTTGCGCCGGAGCACAGCCGGCAGGTATTCCGGATCGGTTCGCCCGACTACCTGGCGCCGGTGTTCGCCGCAACGGTGGTGGCGCGCTTTCGCCGCGAGGCGCCGCATGCGCGCCTGGTGTTGCACGCGCTGGGGCCGGATTTCGATTTCGAGCAGTCCCTGGCCGAGGGCCGGCTGGATGTGGTGATCGGCAACTGGCCCGAGCCGCCTGATCGCATGCATCTTTCGGTGCTGCTCGAGGACGAGATCGTCTGTCTGATGTCCGCCGGTCATCCGCTGGCCGGGCGCCCGATGAGCCTCGAGGACTTTCGCGCGGCGATGCACGTGGTGCCCACGCCGTATTCCATCAGCCAGCGCGGGATGATCGACACGGTGTTGACCTCGCTGCGCGTCACCCGCACGGAAGTCGTCGAGGCCCAGTCCTTCATGCTGGCCCCTTACCTGCTGCCCGGCACTGACCTGATCTTTACCACCACACGCCATTTCGCGCGCTACTACGCGGGCTTGCTGTCCCTGGCGATCGTCGAGTCGCCGATCGATTTTCCGCCGATGCGCTTCTATCAGCTCTGGCACGCGCGTAATCATCATGCGCCTTCGCATCAATGGTTGCGTCGCCTGCTGACCGATTGCGGCCGCAGCATCCACCCGGCCGCCTAGCCCGTGAGGCTGGCCTGCAGCATGGTCGCCACCCTGGAAACACAGCGGCGCAGCCACACGACCTCGGATGCCGAATGGCTGCGCTGATGCCACAAGAGGTAGAAGCGCATCGGCGGAAAGTCGACGGGCGAGGGCAGGATGGTGATCGGCAGATAGCGCGCGTAGTGTTGCGCGAATTGCCGGCCGGTGGTAAAGACCAGATCCGTGCGCAACAACATGCCGGCGACCTGCCCGAAGTACGGGATCGTCATCTGGATATTGCGGCGCAGACCCTGCGTGGCCAGGTGGCCGTCGATGAAGCTCTGGCGCCGGGAGACATAGGGAAAGGGCGCCAGGTGGGGGATCTCGAGGTATCGCTTGAGGGTGAGGCCGCGCGTGGCCAGGGGATTCTGGCTGCCGATCATGCAGACCACCTCGTCGTCGAACAGGCGCGACATGTGCATGTGCGGCGGGGGCTCGAGCCAGTTGCCGATCACCACGTCCAGGGCGCCGCTCTCGAGGGCGGCGACGTAGTCGAAGTCGGCGTTGATCGGGTGTACGATGAGCTTTGCATGGGGGGCTTCGCGGCGCAGGATTTCGGCGATGTTCGGCAGGAACATCGCGTCCAGGTAGTCGGGGGCGCCCAGGTGGAATTCTCGCAGGGTGGTGGCGGGGGAAAACACGCCCGTCGGCTGCTTGATGCGGTCGATCGCCGCCAGGGCGTCGTTGGCGTGGGCCAGCAGCTCGAGACCCCGCTCGGTGGCCACCATGCCGGTCTTGCCGCGCACCAGGATCGGGTCGCCGGTGATGTCGCGCAGCCGGCGCAGCGAGTTGCTCAGGGCGGGCTGCGACAGACCGAGCTTGATGGCCGCGCGCGACACACTTTGCTCGGTCAGCAGAATCTGCAGGATGCGCAGCAGATGGGCGTCCAGGGGTTCGCGATGTCTTTGCATGGCTCATTATTCCCGCCGCCGGTGGCGGCGTCCATCCCGCCGGGCGGATGCCCGGGGGCTGATAGTGTTCATCATCCCGCGGGAATGGTCCGCGGCCGGTACGATGTTATCTTGAGACGGGACAAGTCTAGACACTAGAAAGGTGCCGATATGGAGACACAGGCGATCCGGTTTCATTACCGAGGCGAGCTGCGCGAGGTGGCCGACCAGCCCACGACCCGCACCGTGCTGCAGTATTTGCGCGAAGACCTGGGGTGCGTGGGGACCAAGGAGGGGTGTGCCGAAGGCGACTGCGGCGCCTGCACCGTGGTGGTGGCCGAGTCCGACGACAGGGGCGGCGTCGCGCTGCGCGCGGTGAACGCCTGTATCCAGTTCTTGCCCACTCTCGACGGCAAGGCGCTGTTCACCGTCGAGGACCTGCGCCTGGCCGATGGCAGCCTGCATCCCGTCCAGCAAGCCATGGTCGATTGTCATGGATCGCAGTGCGGGTTCTGCACACCGGGCTTCGTCATGTCGCTGTGGGGCATGTATCTGACGCACGAGCCCGGCGATCCCGCGCCCTCGCGCGACGAGATCGACGACGTCCTGTCGGGCAATCTGTGCCGCTGCACCGGCTATCAGCCGATTGTGCAGGCCGCCGTCCGGATGGGCGAGGATTATCCTCACGCGCCCTTCGATCGCGAGGGGCTCGCGCGGACGCTCGAGGCCCTGCGGCGCGACGAGACGTTCGCCTATGAGCGCGACGGCCACGTGTTCCATGCGCCGCGCACGCTCGAGCAATTGGCGGCCCTGCGCCTGGAGTATCCAGAGGCGCACATCCTCGCGGGCAGCACGGACGTGGGCTTGTGGGTGACCAAGCAGTTCCGCGACCTGTCCCACCTGATCTACGTCGGCCAGGTGCAGGCGCTGCGCGACATCCACGAGGAAGGCGATGATCTCCTGATCGGCGCCGGCGCGCTGCTGAACGATGCGTACGATGCCCTGGTGGCACGTCTGCCCGAGTTCGCGGAATTTCGCCAGCGCTTTGCCTCGTATCCGATCCGCAATGCGGGGACCCTGGGCGGCAACCTGGCCAATGGCTCGCCGATCGGCGATTCGATGCCGCCGCTGATCGCACTGGGCGCGCGGATCGTGCTGCGTCGTGGTGCGCGGGTGCGCGAGCTGCCGCTCGAGGACTATTACCTGGCCTATCAAAAGAACGCCTCGGAGCCCGGCGAGTTCGTCCAGGGTGTGCGCGTCCCGGTGCGGGTGTCCGGGCGCCGGTTCCGGGTCTACAAGCTGTCCAAGCGCTTCGATCAGGATATCTCGGCGGTATGCGCCGCGTTCGCGGTGACGCTCGATGAGCGCGGCGCGGTTGCGGCGGTGCGCATGGGCTATGGCGGCGTGGCCGCGACCCCCAGCCGGGCGCGCGCGGCCGAGGACGCGCTGCTGGGGCGGCCCTGGGACGAGACGCCCGTGCGCGCCGCCATGGATGCCCTGGCGCGGGACTTCCAGCCGCTCACCGACATGCGCGCGAGCAGCGGCTATCGGATGACCGCCGCGCGCAATCTGCTGTACCGTTTTTATTTGGAAACGGCCCCTGGGGCGCCCCTGGCGGCGCATCAGGTCAATACGGCCGTACTGGCCGGGACCGCCTGAGGAGGTTCGCGATGAACATGCGTATCAATGCGCCCGGCGCTCTCGAACGCCTGGCTATCGGCAATCACCAGATCCCGCGCCCGCGTCCGGGCGAGCCCGCGGCGGGCGCATCCAGCCCCCACGAGTCCGCCGCCTTGCATGTCAGTGGCGAGGCGGTCTACACCGACGACATCCCCGAGCTGCGCGGCACGGTCTACGCGGCCCTGGGCCTGTCGGCCAAGGCGCACGCCCGAGTCGTGTCGATGGACCTCGAGGCGGTGCGCCGCGCGCCGGGAGTGATCGCCGTCTACACCGCGCGCGACCTTCCTGGCGCGAACAACTGCGGCCCGGTGATCCACGACGATCCCCTGTTGGCCGATGGCCTGGTGCAGTACATCGGCCAGCCGCTATTCGTGGTGGTTGCGAGCACGGTGGATGCCGCGCGCCGCGCCGCGCGCCTGGGCGGGATTGAGTACGAGGAGCTGCCCGCGATTCTGACGCCGCGCGAAGCCAAGGCGGAGGGTGCCCGGGTCCTGCCAGACCTCAGGCTATACAATGGTGATCCTGAAAAAGCCCTGGCGACGGCGCCCCACCGCATTCGCGACACCTTCGAGTGCAAGGGCCAGGAGCAGTTCTACCTCGAGGGCCAGATTTCCTATGCCGTCCCGCGCGAGGGTCAGGGCATGCTGGTCTGGTGCTCGACCCAGCACCCCACCGAGATGCAGACCGTGGTCGGCCATGCCCTGGGCTGGCAGGCCCATCAGATCCAGATCGAATGCCGGCGCATGGGCGGCGGATTCGGCGGCAAGGAATCCCAATCGGCGCTGTTCGCCTGCCTGGCGTCGATCTGTGCGCACCTCCTGCGCCGTCCGGTGAAGCTGCGCGTCGATCGCGACGATGATTTCATGATCACCGGCAAGCGCCATGGCTTTTATTACGAGTACGACGTGGGTTTCGACGACGAGGGTCGCATTCTCGGCGTCACGCTCGACATGACCTTGAATTCGGGGTTTTCGGCGGATTTGTCCGAGGCGGTCGCCAGCCGCGCGATCTGCCACTTCGACAATGCCTACTACGTCCCCGATGTCGATCTGCGCGCCATGTGCGGCAAGACCCATACCCAGTCGAATACGGCGTTCCGGGGGTTTGGCGGCCCGCAGGGTGCGCTCGTGATGGAGGTCATCATTGACCGCATCAGCCGCCAATTGGGCAAGGATCCCTTGGACGTGCGGCGGCTGAATTTCTATGGCGTCGGGACGCGCGATGTGACCCCCTACGGGCAGGTCGTCGAGGGCAATCTGCTCGAGCCACTGGTCGGCGAGCTCGAGGCCAGCAGCGACTATCGGGCCCGGCGCGAGGCCGTGCGGGCCTTCAATGCCACGAGCCCCGTCCTCAAGAAAGGCATCGCGCTCACGCCCGTCAAATTCGGCATTTCGTTCAATGTCCCGGCCTTCAACCAGGCGGGTGCGCTGGTGCATATCTATCGCGACGGATCCGTGCTGGTGAATCATGGCGGCACCGAGATGGGCCAGGGCCTGAACACCAAGGTCGCGCAGGTGGTCGCCAACACCCTCGGCCTGGATCTCGAGTGCGTGCGCGTGACTGCGACGGATACCGCCAAGGTCGCCAACACCTCGGCTACTGCGGCCTCGACGGGCACCGACCTCAACGGCAAGGCCGCCGAGGACGCGGCCCTGCGGCTGCGCGCGCGGCTGGCGGATTTCGCGGCGCGCAAGTACGGCGGCAAACCCGAGGAGGTCGCCTTCGCCTACCGCCAGGTCAACGCCAACGGTGCCACCATCGCCTTTGCCGAACTGGTCGACCAGGCCTATTGGGACCGCGTGCAGCTGTGGTCCGACGGTTTCTACAAGACGCCGGGCATCGTCTGGGACAAGGCGACCATGCACGGGCGCCCCTTTTATTACTACGCCTATGGCGCGGCGGTGTCCGAGGTGGTGGTCGATACCTTGACCGGCGAATGGCGGCTGCTGCGCGCCGACCTGCTGCATGATGTCGGCGCCTCGATCAATCCGGCCATCGATCTGGGCCAGGTCGAGGGCGGCTTCATCCAGGGCGTGGGCTGGCTGACCACCGAGGAACTCTGGTGGGACGCGCAGGGCCGCCTCATGACGCACGCGCCGTCCACCTACAAGATCCCCGCGATCAGCGACTGTCCACGCGACTTCCGGGTCAAACTTTTCAAGGCCGGCAACCTCAAAGAGACCGTGCATCGCTCCAAGGCGGTGGGCGAGCCGCCGCTGTTGCTGGGATTCAGCGCCTACAACGCCATCCGCGAGGCGGTGGCGGCGGTGGGCGATGGCCGCGGCGAGCCGGCGCTCAACGCGCCCGCGACCCCGGAGGCCATCCTCCACGCCATCGAGGAGCTGCGGAAACGCGGCGGGACATGATGCATGACTGGATCGACCAGGCCCTCTGGAGCCTCGAGCGCGGGCAGGCGCTGGTGCTCGTCACCGTGGCCTGGGCCCAGGGGTCGACGCCGCGAGAGGCGGGCGCCAAGATGCTGGTGTCCGATCGTCAGCAGTGGTTCACCATCGGTGGCGGCCACCTGGAATGGGTTGCCATCGACGTGGCGCGCAAGCGCCTGCATGCCACGCACGTACCCGATCGCTGGATCGAGCGCCTGCCCCTGGGCCCGTCGCTGGGCCAATGCTGCGGCGGTATGGTCCACCTGCTGTTCGAGCGCCTCGGCGCGGCCGATCAGGGCTGGCTGAGCGATCTGCGCGAGCGCCTGCGCGCGGACTGTGCCGCTGTGCGCGAGGTGGGGCTGGGTGGCGGCGAGACGCAACCGTGGGTGCGCCTGCGGGATGCGCCGCTGGAGCCCGGCGCCGCCTTGCCCGCCAAACTGCTGGCCCAGGACGGGCACGGCCGGCCCTTGTTCGCCGAGGTGATCGCGCCGGCGCCCTTGAACGTGGTCCTGTTCGGCGCGGGTCATGTGGGTCGCGCCCTGGTGCATATCCTGGGTACGCTGCCCTGCCGGGTCACTTGGGTGGACGAGCGCGAGGATCTGTTTCCAGACCTCCTGCCCGCCAATGTCCGCATCGAGGCCACGGACACGCCCGAGGCGGTGATCGACGAGGCGCCGCCCCAGAGCTGCTACCTGATCATGACGCACGATCATGCGCTGGACCAGCGTCTGTGCGAGCAACTCCTGCGCCGCGACGACATTGCGTACTTCGGGTTGATCGGATCCTTGACGAAACGCCGCAAGTTCGAGCATCGCTTCCAGGCGCGCGGCATTTCCGAGGCGCGCTACCAACGCATCGTCTGTCCCATCGGTGAGCCCGGCATCGACGGCAAGCAGCCGGCGGTGATCGCCGTTGCCGTGGCGGCCCAGATCCTGCGCGTTCGCGCCGAGGTGGCGCAGCGCGCCGCCTCGCCTATTATGTGAGCCCGCGCCCGCCGTGCGCCCAACCTGGAGTAGTGGATGAGCAAGCCCCGACAAGGCGCCGACGACGGCTCCGCCAGCGCCTTTCGCGCCCAACTGCTGTATTTTCGCGATGATGTCGAGGCCGAGGACGAGGCCTGTGTGTGGATCGAGGACGGTCTGCTGGTGGTGGCCGATGGGCACGTGCGTGACTGCGGCGAGTACTCGCGCCTGGCGCCGACACTGGCTCCGGACACGCCGGTGATCGACTGGCGCAACCGCCTGATCGTGCCCGGCTTCATCGATACGCACATTCACTATCCGCAGACCGACATGATCGCCTCGCCCGCGTCCGGCCTGTTGCCCTGGCTCGAAACCTATACCTTTCCGACCGAGCGCCGCTTCGGGGACCCGGAGCACGCCGCCGAGGTGGCGCGCTTCTTCCTGGATGAGTTGCTGCGCGTGGGCACCACCACGGCGTTGGTGTATTGCACCGTGCATCCGCAGTCGGCGCAGTCGTTCTTCGAGGAAAGTCATGCGCGCAATCTGCGCATGGTCGCGGGCAAAGTGATGATGGATCGCAACTGTCCTGAGTTCCTGCGCGATACCGCCGAGTCGGGCGCGCGCGACAGCGAGGACTTGCTGCGGCGCTGGCACGGCACGGGGCGGCAGATGTATGCCCTGACGCCCCGGTTCGCGCCCACGTCCACGCCCGAGCAGCTCGGTTTGTGCGGCGAGCTTGCGCGGCAATATCCCGATGTGTTCGTCCAGAGCCACGTGTCCGAGAACAAGGACGAGGTCAAGTGGGCGGCCGAGCTCTTTCCCGGGTATCGCAGCTATCTCGATATCTATGACCAGTACGGTCTATTGCGCCCGCGTTCGGTCTACGGGCATTGCGTGTGGCTGGACGACGACGATCGTCGGCGCATGCGCGATGCCGGCGCGCTCGCGGCGCATTGCCCGACCTCCAATCTGTTCCTTGGCAGCGGCCTGTTCGATTTCGCCGCCGCCCGGGCCTGCGGCATGCCCACGGCCCTGGCGACCGACGTGGGTGGCGGCACATCCTTTTCCATGCTGCGGACAATGAGCGAAGCGCACAAGATCGCCCGCCTGTCGGGCCATCACCTCAGCGCCCGGCGCATGTTCTGGATGGCGACCCAGGGGGCGGCGCGTGGCTTGGGCCTGGCGGGACGCATCGGTACGCTGGCACCGGGCGCCGAAGCGGATTTCGTGGTGCTGGATCCAGCCGCGACGCCGCTGCTGGCGCGGCGCAGTGCGCGCGCGCAGACTCTCGAGGAGCGGCTCTTTGCCCTGGCCATGCTGGGCGACGACCGCAGCGTCGCCGCCACTTATGCGGCGGGCCGCGCAGTCAACAGAAGGTCATAAGCCTCTGCGATAATGGGTGTATGAATGATCTGAGCGATTTTATGAGCACCCCGCGACCGACCTCGATGCCGCCGTTGATTCCGTTTGCGAGCTTTGACCGGGCGGACGCCGCGGTCGAGCAGTTGCTGGCCATCTATACGCGCAACACGGCCTTTATCCGGGAGGCCTTTCGCGACTACAGCGCGGGCCGCCTGCCTGAGGGGCAGCGGGTGCGCGCCTGCTATCCGGCGATCCGCATCCGGGTGAATTCCTATCAGGAGGTCGACAGCCGCCTGTCGTACGGCCATTTGGTGGAACCTGGTGTCTACATGACCACGGTGACGCAGCCGGCGCTGTTTCGTGACTATTTGCGCGAGCAGGTTCGCCTGCTGGTCCGCAACCACGGGGTGCCTGTCGAGATCGGTGAATCCGATATGCCCATTCCATTGCATTTCGCCTTTCCCGAGGACGAATACGTCGAGGGCGAGTACATGGAAGCGCCCGGCCATACCCTGCGTGATCATTTCGACGTGCCCGACTTGGTCGTCACCGACGATGCGATCGTCAACGGCACCTGGCAGGGGCGGCCGGGCCAGCCGCGCCCGCTGGGCCCGTTCACCGCGCCGCGCATCGATTATTCCCTGTATCGCCTGCAGCACTATACGGCGACGGCGCCGCAGCATTTCCAGGATTTTGTGCTGTTCACCAACTATCAGTTCTATGTCGAGGAATTCGTCAAGTGGGCACGCGACACCCTGGCCCGTGGCGAAGGCGGCTATACCGAGCTGGTCGAGCCGGGCGATCGTATCGTCACCCGCGAGACTGTGGACGAGCCCGCCGTGCCGCTCGAGCGGACGCCGCAGATGCCGTCCTATCACCTCAAGCGCGAGGGTCATTCCGGCATCACGCTGATCAACATCGGCGTGGGGCCCTCCAATGCCAAGACCATCACCGACCACGTCGCGGTGCTGCGGCCCTCGGCCTGGCTGATGCTGGGCCATTGCGCGGGCCTGCGCACCACCCAGCGCCTGGGCGACTATGTGCTGGCCCACGGCTACGTGCGCCAGGATCACGTGCTGGACGATGATCTGCCGTTGTGGGTGCCCGTGCCGCCGCTGGCCGAGGTGCAGGTGGCGCTTGAGCAGGCCGTGGCCGAGGTGGCCGGCCTCACGGGCTGGGAGCTCAAGAGAATCATGCGCACCGGCACGGTCGCCACCATCGATAACCGCAACTGGGAGCTGCGCGACCAGCAGGAACCCGTCCAGCGCCTGTCGCAGTCGCGGGCGATCGCCATGGACATGGAATCCGCCACCATCGCGGCGAACGGCTTTCGGTTTCGCGTGCCCTACGGCACGCTGTTGTGCGTGTCCGACAAGCCGCTGCACGGCGAGCTGAAGCTGCCCGGAATGGCCAGCGCCTTTTATCGGACGCAGGTCAATCAGCACCTGCACATCGGTATACGGGCGCTCGAGCGCCTGCGCGAGATGCCGCCCGAGCGCCTGCATTCGCGCAAGCTGCGCAGCTTTATCGAGACGGCGTTCAAGTAGCGGGGCACGGGCGCTCCGGGATGCTCGGCGTCTATACGAAAAACGAGGCGGCGCTCGTCATCAGCAAGATGATCAGGGAGGCGCGGTGGCCCAGGCGCTGGAAGCGGCCCGCGGACCAGAGGTGCGCGCGCAGGCCGATCCAGTTGCCGAGGATGTAGGCCGGCAACAGGGCCAGCATGGTTGAACCCTGCCGGGCGCCGATCGATCCGCCGATCGCCAGGGGCACGATGATCGCGATCTGTGCCAGAAAGAAAAACACCAGGCAGGTCGCCCGGGCGGCCCTGGGCGATTGCTGCCGGTCCGACAGCAGATAAAGGATCACCGGCGGCCCGCCGATGCCGGCCAGCGACGTCAGGGCGCCGCTGAGCAGGCCGGTGACCGAGTCCGACAGCCTGCCGCGCCGCGCGTCGTAATACCAGCCGCTCAGCAGGGCGATCGAGATGAGGGCGACCAGCACCGCGATCATTTTCCGTATCAGTGGGGGATCCAGGAGGTGGATCAGGCCAAGCCCGATCGGAATGCCGGCCAGCGAGGGGATGAACAGGCGCAGCACCAGCGGCCATTGCACCAGCCTCAGGGCTTCCCGCATCAATTGGAAGGTCGTTGCGAGGTTGAGCGCCAGTATCAGGACCACCACGTCCGCAGGCGGCATCGCCAGGCTGAAGACCGGCGCCATCAGCAGGCCGGAGCCAAAGCCGGCGAATCCGCGCATGGTCCCGGCCAGGCAGGTCACCACGCACAGGCCGGCGTATATCCATAACGTTGTGGCTGCCCCCACGGCCCAGGAGTCCATGGTCGTCCCGCTCAGGTCCCGCAGAGAATCGCGTATGTGGCGCTGGCTCCGACGATGATCGTGAGGACGGAGACAATGCCGATTTCGAGCCGCGCGGGCGTAAAGCGCCGAGCCAGGATGACCTGCCGCCTGGATGACAGCAGGAACAGCAAGAGCGCGCCTGCGCACAGGACCGCGCTGACGGCGAGCAAGACGATGTTGGAGTGTGCGCCGTGCGTGCCAAGGCCGGCGCGGGCGAGCACCAGCGCATTGACGATGAGCGCGGCGCAGGTGCGCACCCAGGCGACCGCCGTGCGCTCGGGCTGGAGCCCCGGGCTGCGCATCATGGGTGCAGGCCGAGCATCCACAGGGCGGACCCGATACTCAGCACGACGATCGTGATGGCCAACCAGACGATGAGCGATGAACGCGGCAGGGACTGCTCGAGGCGCATCGCCAGCTCGTTGGCGCGCCAGCGAAAGAAGGCGCCCGCGCCGATGACGGCCGCCAGGATGGCGAGCGCCCCCGTCAGCACCTTCAGGGCCGGCAGGACCAGCGCGGTCTCCAGAGAAGCCGAAAACTGATACAGGATCACCGCCCCTGCCAGTATGGCCAGGGCGGTCCTGATCCAGGCCAGGAAAGTCCTTTCGTTGGCCAGGGAAAACCGGTAGTCGGGATCCTTTCCTTCGTCGAACCAGGCCATCCGATTATTCCCTCGAGTCGTATCCCGTCTGGCGGGTGGTTGCGGGGCGGCGCACGCGGCGAGCGCCCCGCGGCCCCTTGAAGATCAGTTGGCGCTCACCAGCTCGACCAGTTGGCTCGGGTAGCTCTGGCGAGCCGAGGTGCTGAGGTTTTGCAGCGCCGCTTCCCAGATCTTCCAGTCCGGTGTTCCCGGCGTCAACTCGGTGACGACGTTGCCGGCTTGGCGCACCTCGTCGACCTGTTTCGCGTAGGTGTCGATCAAGGCCTGCTGCATGGTGCCTCGGGCGCTCGCCACCGCGTCCTCCAGGGCCTTGCGCAACTCGGGACTGAGCTTGTCATACTTGTCCTTGTTCATGACATACGCGTGGACGAGAGAGCCGATGACGCCGTTCTGGGCCAGCATGTACTTGGCGACCTCGTAGTACTTCAGGCCCACCGCGCCCCCCAGGCCGCCCATCGCGCCGTCTATGGTGCCTCTCTGCAAAGCAGAGTATACGTCGCCGACGCCCATCGTGACGGGGGAGCCGCCCAGCTCCTGGATGATCAATCCCGCGCCCCGGGAATACACCCGGATCGAGTGGCCCTTGATGTCCTTGGGCAGGGCGATGGGGTCGCGCGAGGCCACCACCGCCGGGCCGATATCGAACATGGCCAGTATGACGGCGCCCTGTTCCTTGAATTTTTCGTTGAAGTATTCAAATATCGGCTGGCCGGGCAGCAGGTGGCTTTGTGTCCATTGCATGGACTTGTTCCAAAGCGGCGAGGTCAGGATGGAGACGTCGGACACGCGCCCGGACCAGGTGTCCAGCGTCGTCAGAGAAATATCGACCGTGCCCTGGGGAATCGCCGTGGCGACGAATTCCTGCTTGACCATCTCGCCGCCCTGAAAGACGCGCAGCCGGAAGGCGTCTTTGCTGTTTTCTTTCAGGGCTTCGGTGAAGGCGGGGATGAAGACCTTGACTTGCGGATGCAGCGGGCTGCCCCAGGTCGAGATCGATAGACGTTCGGCGTGCACCGAAGTCGAGAGCGCCATGCCGGCGAGCAATGGCAGGATGGCCCATTTCTTGAAACTGGAAATCATGCGTTGTCTCCTAAGTGTATGTCTCCGTGCCCGCGGGCCGAGATTCCGGGTCGCCGCCCTCTGCGAGGGTGGCTTGTGGAAGCATCGAGCCTTATGGGCACGGGCGGCCTTTTCAGTCGGTGCCTGGGCTGAGAATTTCCACGACTCCGGCCTCTGGATCCACGGACAGCTCGTCGTCGTTGTGGATGATTTGGGTGATGTCCCCGGCCTCGAAGCCATCGCACAGGCTGATGCCGGCCAGTGCGGCGCCTTGCGCCAGGATCGTGTTGGTCTGGTTGAACAATATGGCCAATGGCGCCATGTCGCGCGACTTCATCTCGTGGAGCATCCACGCCGAGGCCACGCCCCCCTTGGCGGTGTTCAGCACCAGGATGCGGTCCACGTAGGATTGGCCATAAAGTTTGTGCGCCGGGCGCGAGAACACCCCCTTGATCCGGTCGAGATCGTAGCGCGCCGAAAAATTGTCCGACGCCACCATCGCGCGTCCGCGGACCTTTTGGCCGATGCCGACGTGGCATTTGAGGATCTTGCTCACACTATCTCTCCTTTGATGGCGGATTCGACGCATTGCTCCATGCTCGCCAATGACGGCTGGTAACCATACCCGCTGATGATGTTCACGATTTTTGTGGAATTGCTGAGCAGCCTGCGCCAGCCGTTCGCCTCGCCCATTTCGCGGGCGAATTGCTGATAGAAGCAGGTCCCCCGCAGGACCTTGGCGCCCGAGTCCTCGATGCGCTGGGTCAGGCCCATGCGATCGCAATCGGCCGCGACGCTGGGCGAGGTGCAGACGATCATGGCCGTCTTGGAGTGGATGCGGCGGTCGTCCAATAATTGGGCGAGCGTGGACATCTCGATCAGCGAGAGCTGGGGGGCGGCAAAGACCACGACATCCACCTTGCTGCCGCGGGCGTCGAAGACCGCTTTGAAGCTGCGGTAGTCCTCGTCGACGATGGCCCGCGCCGCGGGCGGCGTGCCGCTGAAGACGGCGGCCAGGTTCGGCGCCTCGGGGGTGACGCCCACGATGTGGAACAGGGGCACCGATCCGTAGCTTGCCATGGCCGCCCCGAAATGCTTCATGTCGTCCGAAGACGGGGTATTTTCGACCCCTTCGATGACGGGGACCTGCCAGTACGATCCGGCCAGACGCCCGACGATGCCGCCGAGAATGCCCCAGTCGGTCAAGTTTTCGGGCTGGTTCTTGATGGTGAAGCGCATGGTCCCCTGGCGCTTGGCGTCCAGGTGGAGCCCATAGCGCGGGGTGCGGCCGGTCAGCCCCGAGGCCAGAGCGGAGGGCCCGCCCTCGAAATTGGACCGGGCACCGAGCACGCTGTTGCTGTAGATCACGACCCCCGTATCCCCGAAGGCGACGTGGTCGCGCAGCACGGGCGCCGATATCGTCTGGTAGTTGATGCAGGTATTGGTCATCAGGATGCCCAGGGCCCGGCACGCGGCGATCAGGCGGCGCTCGAGGCTGGCCATTTCCTCGGTCTGTCCGAGTTCTTTGTAGTAAGAGAGGTCCACGCCGCGCGGATCGGTGATCATCGGGATGCAGACCTTGCCGCCTTTCGAGACTAGGTCCTCCAGGAAATCGACGCCCGCCGGCCCCAGGGATTCCGGATCCCCCATCATGTGCGCCTGGGATACGGTCACGAGGTCCTGCGCATCGAACTGGCGGCCGACCTGGATCATGTGCTCCATGGCCCACTGTATTGGCTTGCCGATCTCGCCGGCGGCCATGGCTTTCTCTTCTTCGGTTAACCTCATTGGACTGTTTCCTCAAAATACAGGTGGGTTTGACGGCTCGTGGGATCTAGGGATGGCGGCTATTTCATCGATGCCGGCAACCAGGTCGCCATATCAGGCAGGAAGTAGACGGCGTACAGCATGCCGATTTGCACCAGCAGGAAAGGCGCGGCGCCCCATGCGATCTTGCTCAGGGGTATTTTTGAGATCCCGTATATGGTGAATAGGTTGATGCCGACCGGAGGCGATATCTGCGCGATTTCCATGGCGATGACGGCAAAGATCCCGAACACCAGCGGGTCCATGCCGATCTGCATCGCGACCGGAAAGAAAATCGGAATCGAGATCAGTAGCATGGCCGCGCTCTCGAGGAACATGCCCATGATCAGGTAGGTCAGGATCATCAGGTTCAGGGCAAGAAAGCCGCTGGCGTTTTCTATGATCGACTGGGCGATGATTTGCGGCATTTGCTCATAGGTGAGGAAATGCGCGAAGTACTGGCCGAACACGATCAGCATGAACAGCATGCAGCTCGTTTCTATCGCCGAGAGGGTGGCGTCGCGGAATTTTTCCCAGTTCAGCCGCCGCTGGGCGAATCCGAGCACGGTCACGTATATGACGGCCAGGGCCCCGACTTCGGTGGGCGTGAATATGCCCATGTAAATGGCGATGATGATGGCGGGCGCCAGGAGGATGATGCCGATGGCTCTTTTCGTGATCCTGATCCTTTCGGCCAGCGGGACGATGTGCCTGGTCCGGATGGTCGGCCTTGAAATCAGCACGTAGATCCCGAATAGCGTCAGCATCACTGTCCCCGGCACCACGCCGGCGATGAACAACTGGCCAATCGATGTTTCCGTCAGCACGCCGTAGAGGATGAGCGGGATCGAGGGGGGGATGATGATGCCCAGCGTGCCGCCGCCCGCGACGAATCCGCCCGCCTGGCTTTCGCTGTAGCCTTCTTGCCTGAGGAGGGGGATGGCGACCAGCCCGACCGTGGCGGCGCACGCAATGCTGGAGCCGGAGATCGCCGAAAAGATGCCGCAGGCGATGATGGTGGCCAGGCCCAGCGAGTTGGGTATCGATCCGACCCAGGCCTTGGTGAAATCGAAAAGATCCCCGCCGGCTCCGCTTCTCTGCATGATCGTGCCGGTGTATATGAACAGCGGTATCGCAATCAGCTCGAAGATCGAAGCGCCCTGCCAACTGATCTGGATGAATGAGCGAAACGTCTGAAAAGGATCATCGATCAGGATCGCGGCGAGGAATGCCGACAGCCCCATTGCGACGAACACGGGGATCGTCAGCAGCATGAACAGGAACAGCAGGAATATCGCGATGAATCCGACGTTATCAAGCAGGAAGTCCATGGAGGGCCTTTGTTATTCGATGGTCGGGGAGGCGTCGATGGCATCGCCGCCGAGCATCGATACGATGGTTTGCGTGACCAGGCCAAGGCCTCCGAGCGGAATGGCGAGGCTGGGTATCCACATGGGTACCTCCAGGAGGCTCGATGAGGCCACCGAGTTGCTCCACAGGTAGTGGGTGAAGTAAATCCCCGAAGAAATCAGCAGCAGGCCAAATAGCAGCAGCGATGTATCCGATATGAGGTTCAGCGCCTTGCGCGATCTGGGGAATACCTCCATCAGGAACGTCACTCTGAAATGAGCTCGTCTCTTGACGGCCAGCGCGTTCCCGAGAAAGCCTATGAATATGAATGAGTACAGAGAGCTCTCGAAGACCCAGATGGTCGGGTGCCCGGCGGCCCGCATCAGCGCGTCATAGAAGATGAGCAGGGACAGCAGGATCATGAGGATCAGGGTGCACGTGCTCATGGTCCTGCCGAGTCTGTCGATGTGCTGAAGAACTGCGGATTTTCTATTCTCGCGGGTCACGACGAGCTCCTTTTGGCGGTATCGCTGCGGCAATCCTGTCATTGCTGTGGTTTTCGCCCGTGGGCGTGGATATGCGGCCGTTCGTGATGCCCGCCAGGGGCGTTCGTGACATGGCGGGCTGTCTGGATTTGCATCCCGGGCGCTCGGCGATCGAGGTGTGGATGGGGTGGCTCGGTCGCTTGCGCCTCTGTACTTGTCTGGCGAACCGGTGGCTCTCGGAGGTGTGCGGAGCGGTTCGTGGAAATAATTCTATGACCTGTATCAAGACAAGTCAATACAAGATTGATGGGGCGGCGCAGCCGTTTCCGGGAGCCATCCATCGCATCCATGGGTCGTGGCCCGGCCCGCTTGCAATGGGGTGCCATGACGACTAGAGTGCCGACGCGGTTGGCGCGCCCTGGGCCACTGGTGCCTCTCAAAAGAGTATGTTATTACTTATATTAAGACATCCTAATACAGTGATGGCTTGGGGATGTCGAGCATGGGGGATCTATGGGTTGCGTTCCAGGTTTGTCTTAACATAAGCGAAAACAACATCCTTTCTTAGCCCTGCCAGCCGTGTTATCCAAACTCACTAGAAATTCCGAGACCCCGCTGTATCTGCAATTGGCCGAGCAGCTCGCCAATGAGATACAGGCCAAGCAGTGGCTGCCGCTGCAGAAGCTGCCTTCAGAACATGAGTTGACGCAGTTTTTCGGTGTCAGCCGCGTGACGGTCAGGCAGGCCTTTCGGGTGCTGGTCGACCGGGGCCTGGTCGTCAGCCGCCAGGGCAAAGGGGTGTATGTCCGCGGACCGCGCGTCAATCAGGATCTTGGATCCCTCAGGGGGTTCTACGATGGCCTGGTCGCGCGCAACTATGACGTGGAAACAGAGGTGGTCGAGTTCGTCCAGCTCAAAGCGTCCGAGGCGGGGGCATCGGGCAATGTCTTCCAGTATGTCCGGCTCTATCAGCTCGAAGGCGCGATCATCGTCTTGGCGGATATCACCGTTTTTTGCCTGGATGCGCTCATCACCCAGGATCAGGTCGAACACCTGCCGGTGTATGCCTTGCTGCAAGAGGTGCTGAAAAAGAAGGTCGCGCGGGCCGCCACGCAGATCAAGGCCACCGGCATGAGGCCCGACATCGCCACGCGAATGGGCCTGGAAAGCACGGCGGGTCTGCTGCAAATGGACAGGACATCGTACGATGAGTCCGGCACGCTGCTGGAAAGCTCGCACTTCTACATTCAGCCCGATGTATTTGCCTTCGAAATGGAGGTGGCGGGTCCGATGCAGCTCGCCTCGGGGATCCGCAAGGTGTCCGGTTCCCGGAACAC
The DNA here is from genome assembly GCF_040276065.1 of Castellaniella sp. GW247-6E4. Taxonomy (NCBI): domain Bacteria; kingdom Pseudomonadati; phylum Pseudomonadota; class Betaproteobacteria; order Burkholderiales; family Alcaligenaceae; genus Castellaniella; species Castellaniella sp. GW247-6E4. Next base: position 79,456 of record NZ_JBELOI010000002.1, read on the forward strand.
GGGGACGTGATTCATGCGCAGCCTGATCGAGGCCGCGCTTGATCGGGCGCGCCGGATGCGGTCCGCGCGCACCGACAGGCAATCGCCTGCCGGTTAAGTTCTGGAAATGTATACGGGGCTTGAGTATATGAAAAAACCGTCCTCGGTCGTCGCCCGCAAATAAAGGGCGTTGTCCTTGCCTCGATGCAGCGGGACACGGATCCGCTGCCTGGTGCGGTGGCAGGCGTTCTCGTCCGGCAGGCGGTAGACGCGCAGGCGGCGTTGGATGCCGCCGTTCTCGAAGACCTGCGGCACCAGGCCGATGGAGTCGACCTCCACGGTCTCTTGCACGAGCGGCGTGTCGATGCGCAGGGTGCCTCCCTTGCGCCGCTCCAGGAATACGTCCACGCCGGCGAAGCCGCCAGTCGTGAGGGATTGCCATTCCAGGCGTTGGGGCGAGGGCTGGGAGAGAACTTTGTCCAGGTTCCAGAAATTGATCGGCGTGGGATTTTCGAAGGCGTTGCCCTGCAGGGTCGCGTGCCCGTCCCAGATTGTTTGCCGCCCGCGGCCGCGATAGCCGGAGCCTTCCCAGACCATGCGGATCCGCCGGCCGAGGTCTTGCTCACCGTAAGGCCGGAAGGTTTCATGGACCTCCATGAGGTTGCGGATCTCGATGTTTTCGATCGGCCCGGGTGTCATCAACTCAAACTCGAAGACCACGCTGTCGCCATCGTATTCGACCACGGCACCGATGTCGGCCCAGTCGCTTTTTCTGGACTCTACCGGCGCGCCCAGGTTCGGGTCGTCCGAGAACAGTGTCGCCGGGCGATCAAAGGCCACCCCCGCGGACAGGTAGGCCCGGCAGCCGGTCGTGGCATAGTGCCGACGCTGGCGCAGGCATTCCGCCAGCGAGCGGCGAGTGAGCTCGTCCGCCAGCAGGCAGCTCAGGCCGCCATATGCGCCGAACAGCGACGCGCCGGGATGGCTCGCGCCGTGGCGGCCTTTGTGTCCGTCGCTGTTGGCGAGGATGCCCACCCGGTAGCCTTGCGCAAACGCGTCACCCAGCAGCCATTCGAAGGTGCCCCAATCTGAATGCACCTCTATGGATCGTTCGATTTGCGCGTTATGGGACATGACGATGTCCGCGTAGCGCCCGCCGATATGCGCCTGGACGACCACGTCCTCTTTTTTTAGCGCTTCGAACAGCTCGTCCGCGCTGTTGGCGTCGGTGTCGACGTCCGACAGGTCGTCCACCAGGGCGTGGGATGAGCGGTAGATCGGGCGGTCGTCCTCGAGGTACAGGACGTTCCGATCACCCCCCAGACCGGTGTTGCCCGACCATTCGTATCCGGGAAAGACGACAAATTCGCCGTCTCGGTTGAATTCCTTGTTCAGGGCGTTCAGTTCCGCCCAGAATTTCTGGGTGATCTGGAAGTCGTTTCCCTGGTGGGACATGGCGTCCAGGAAGGCGCGGTCGCGTGCAAATTCCATCAACGCACGGGCGCTGTTGGTCCCGATGGTTTCCTCCGACTGTCCGTGCAGGTCGGCCCAATAGTGGCGGTGGCGCGACCGGCCATCGACGCGGCAGGGGTTCGAGCGCGCCACCGTCCGACCATCCTGGCGCACTTCGATTTGCAGGTCTCCGGGTTCCAGGGCCCGCAGTCCGGTGAGCACGTGCGCGGGCTGTCCTCGCTCCACGGTCAGGGAGGCCGGCAGATGTTGCAGCGGCAGGTTGGCGTGCAGACTGAAAACCCCTGCGACCTGGTCGGAAGGATTGCCCCATTTGTCCTCGCCCTTGAAGCCCAGCTTGAAGGGTTCTCCCGGCCGTGCCAGCGTCGGCAGGATGGCCTTGAAGGTGGCGGGGGGGCCCGACACGATGGCGATCGTAGGGGATGTGGGGAGCTCCACATATTGATAGGTCGCAAAGGCGTCGACCAGGACCTTGAACTCGAATCGTGGTTCGCAGAATGTTTGCACCCGAATGCCCGGAGATCCCCGGCGGGTGTCGCCGAAACGCACGGTGATGGTGTCGCCCTCGCGCAGGAAACCTTGTACGACCCGGATGAACAAGGTCTTATCCCAGGGACGGATGTTGCGCTTGCGGTCATAGAGCACCTCAAGCACCGCCCCGTTGGAGGCTTCGACGGTGGTGTAGTTCAGGCCTATCGGATCGTCGAACTGGGGCTTGCCCATGTCGCTCGCGAAGCGGTGCACGATCTTCAGCGACCCCGTGTCATCGATGCCGAAATAACCGGCGGTATAGATGAGCGTGAAGGAATGGATGCTGCCGGCCTCGAAGGCGCCGTCCGGGCTGAGGGTGGCTGAGCCCATGCGTTCCGGCGAGTAATGCGAATGTCCCATGTCTCTGATGTCTCCCTTGCCCGATCGATCGGAGGTGTTCTGGTGGCTTCGCCGGTTTCAGCGTGGCGGGCCGACGAAGTCCATGTCGAGGTCGCAGTTCGCCGGAGGGACGAACATTTTCTGGTACGAGATGGGTTGATCCAGGGTTTTGCCCAGGATGTCTATCCGCAAGGCCCAGCTGCCGCTTTCGACGCGCATCGATTCGGCGACTCGTGCGTCGAGCTGCACCAGCCTGGCGCCCCCCTTGGCCTCGGTGGTGGGATAACCGCACTCGGTCTCGAGTATTTCCTTCAGATTGACGTTTTCCAGTTTTTCCCGGGGCAGGTCCAGCAAAGGCTGGAAGCGCGAGGCCGGCAAGTACAGTTCGCTGTAGCAGTAGAAGCGGTCGTCCACTGAGATGCTGCGGTCGATGCGGATATAGCCTTCCGGGTCCGGCCCGAGCTGCGCGGCGCGCGTGAATGTGTCGACGATGCTCCTGCCCAGCAGATGAGCATAGACGGGAAGGTGCCGGCCTGTTTCCAGGTCGGTGAACCGATAGTGCCAGGATTTCCGTATCGAGCTTTTGGGCTGTCCGATGAACGTGCCGATGCCCTGCTTGCGGATCACATAGCCGTCCGTGGCCAGCCCGCTCAGGGCTTTCTGCGTCGTGCCCAGGCTGATGCCCAGCAGCACGCCTAATTCGCGCTCGGGCGGCAGTTTCTCATCGGGCACCAGCTCGCCGTTCTCGACGGCCTGGATGACGGATTGCCGCAGTTGAGCATGCTTGCTGAGCCCGGGCTGGAGCAGCCGATGGAAGTATTTGCGTATGGTGGCGGCGGGCACCGCGGGCAGTGTTTCCCTGGACATGACGTTTGCTTTCACTTTGTCGTTGGCTCGTTTTTCCTGGGGAAGGTTACCAATGCTCGCCCTGGACGTCAATAGCTATATAGCTATTGACGTCTACATCTCAAGTTGCTATCTTTCTGTTCCACCTGCTCCATAAAAAGGCAGGGGTCGTCGGAAAGAGGCCAGGGCTGGCGATGCGCAAGGAGGGAAGACAGCCTCCGCATCCCTTAAATCCATGAAGCAATCAAGACGGAGACAAGCCATGAAGGGAGACAAGCAGTCCTGTGGTCCAGAGGACGGCGCGAGCCGGGCACGCCAACTGCTGCAGCCAGGGCGCAGGTCCTTGCTGCGCCTCGGGGTTTCGGGCGGTATGCTGGCTGGTGCGGGCATCTTGCCGGGCGTGATCGGTTCGGCATGGGCCCAGGGAGGCAAGACGCCGGAATTCAAGCTGAAGTTCGGCCACCCCTACAACGTCAAGCATCCGCTGGCCAAAGGGGCCGAGAAATTCGCCGGCCTGCTCGCCGAGCGCACCGGGGGCGCGGTACAGGTCGATGTCTATCCGAACAGCACCATCGGATCGTCCCAGGCGCTGGTCAATGGCATGCAGATGGGTGCCGTGGACATCGCCCTGGTGCCGACCACGGACGTCGCGACGTTCTACGATCCGCTGGACGTGTTCTACCTGCCCTTCATATTTTCCGACAGCGCCCATGCCTATCGCTTCGCGGATGGCGCGGCGGCCAAGGGGCTCTACGAAGAGATGCGGTCGCGCACGGGCATCCGCTACCTGGCCATGATGGAGAGCGGCTTTCGGACCATCACCACGCGCGCGACCGCCGTTCGCGCCCCTGATGATTTGAAGGGGCTGAAGATGCGGGTGCCCAATAACCCGATCAACATCGCGACCTTCCGCGCGCTGGGTGCGAATGCGACGTCCATGGCGTTGAGCGAGGTCTTCACCGCGCTGCAGCAGGGCACGGTCGATGGCCAGGACAACCCGATCGGCAACGTCTATTCCTTTGGCTTCTACAAGGTGCAGGGTTACGAGACGCTGTCCAACCATCAATGGGCGGGCATCATGTTTCTCATCAGCGACGCCAAATTCGCCGCACTGCCCGCGGATGTCCAGAAGGTCGTGGCCGAGGCCGCCAAGGAAAGCCAGGATTGGGAGCGCGCCGAGCTCCAGCGGGAGAACGGCAACTATCTGGATTTGATGCGCAAGGAAGGTCTGCAGGTCATCGATCTGAACGATGACGAGCGCGCCCGGTTTCGAGCCAAGACGAAGACGGTTGTCGAGGAATTCGGCAAGGGCCTGAGCCGGGAACTCATCGACAGCGCCGTCAAGGCCTGAGCTGGGCTCCACACGATCGGGCGAGGCGGTCTCGTCCGGGGCGAGGTCGTTGGCGCCCCGGCGCCCGCTGCGGCTCCGGGATCGCCGCCGGTCGCGCCCCCCATCATTCCAGACGGTGAAATATGAGCCTCATCAAAGCATTCCTGGATCTCTCTGAAACCCTGATCGGCTTCGTGTGCGTCGTCCTCCTGGCCGCCATGTTCGCACTGGGCGTGACAGAGGTCTTTTGTCGTTATGTGGTGGAGTATTCGCTTTCGTTTCCCAGCGAACTGATCCGCTTCTTATTCGTCTGGAGTGTCTTCCTGGGTAGCGCGCTGGCCGTGCGCAAGAACAGCCATGCGGCGATCGAGCTGTTCGTCGGCTGGCTGCCCAATACCCTGGGCAAGGCCGTGATCATTTTCAGCCTGTTGCTGTCCGCGGTGTTCTTTGCCGTTCTCGTGGTCAAAGGCTATGACGTCGTCCTGCGGGTCGGTGCGCACAAATCGCCGGCCATGCGCCTGCCCATGAGCTATCCGTATGCCGCCATCCCGGTTGGCGCCGCGTTCATGCTGCTCTACACCCTGGAAGTCGTCGGACGGCAATTGGCCGGGCCGAGTGACACCAAGGGCGAAATCGACGAATCCACTCTGGCGGGCAACTAGCGCCCTGTTCAGGGATGTTGATGGATTTCCGATACCGACGACGAGAGGTCCAGAACCGTGTACACGATTACGATTTTCACCCTGATGATCCTGCTGATGTGCATCCGCGTGCCGATCGCGGTGGCGATTGGCCTGGTTTGCGTCATCGGTTTGGTGGCCCATGGCGGATTCAACCTGGAAATCCTGGTCGCCCAGATGTTCGCGACCAATGATTCGTTTCCCCTGCTGGCCATTCCCTTCTTCATCCTGGCGGGCGAGATCATGTGCGCGGGAGGAATCTCGCAGCGGTTGGTCCGCTTTGCCGGATCGATGGTCAACCATTACCGGGGCGGGCTGGGGGCGGTGGCGATCCTGAGCTCAAGCTTCTTCGCGGCCATTTCCGGATCCAATGCCGCGACGGTGGCCGCCATCGGCGGTGTGATGAGCCCGGAAATGCAAAAGAAGGGCTACAGCGCCGCGTATACCGCGGCCACGGTGGCGGCCGCCGGCGTCACCGGCATGATCATCCCGCCCAGCATTCTCTTGATACTCTATGGCGTGGTCACGGGGGTATCCATCACCGATCTGTTCATTGCCGGGCTGCTGCCCGGTATCGTGATCTGCATCAGCCTGCTGCTGGTCAACTGGGTGCTGTGCCGGGACATGCCGGTCGTCCAGGAGCGTTTCGAGGGCTTCAGCGCGATCTGGTCCCATTTCAAGGCGGCCTTCTGGGCCTTGCTCATGCCGGTCATTGTCCTGGGCGGCATTTATGGCGGCGTCTTCACGCCGACGGAATCGGCGGCCGTCGCCGTGCTCTATGGTCTGATCATCGGCCTGGCGTACAGGGAGCTGACCCTGCGCAAGCTCTATGCCATTTTCCTGAGATCCACGCTGACCACCGCCATCATCATGCTGATCATGAATGCCGCCGGCGCCTTCACCTGGATGATCACCATCGATCAAGTGCCGCAACAAGTCTCGGCGTACCTGGCGGCGCATTCGGAAAGCCCGGCGGTCTTCATCATCTTTTGCAATCTCATGCTGCTGGTCGTGGGTTGTTTCATGAATGCGGCGGCGGCAATCACGGTTTTCACCGTGATCCTCTATCCGGCGGCCGTGGCGTTCGGGATCGACCCGGTCCTGTTCGGCGTGATCATGACGGTCAACCTCAGTATCGGGACTGTGACGCCCCCCGTGGGGGTGGACCTGTTCGTGGCCTCGGCCATCACCAACATCGCGCTGGAAAAGATCGTGGTCAAGATCTGGCCGTACATCCTGATGCTGGTGGTGGATCTGCTGTTGATTTCCTTTTATGCGCCCCTGTCGCTGACATTGGTGGAACTGATTCATTGACGGCGAGGGCGGCTGCGGCCTTCGTCACTGAGCGCGCCACCGCGAGGCCTATGCTGCAAGGGCCTTGGCAGCCTATGGCGTTCAGCGTCTATTCCGCCCGGGTTAGACTATCGGTTTTCCGGTTTCCGCCGTCTGGGCGCGAAGCCCCCGGGGGTCGAGGAGCCATGGCGCTGCGCGCAACCATCTACAAAGCCGAGATCCACGTCGCCGACAATGATCGTGCCTACTACGGCAGCCATGCCGTGACCGTGGCCCGTCATCCTTCGGAAACCGACGAACGGCTGATGGTGCGCCTGTTGGCCTATGCCCTGCTCGTGGACGGCGACGAGGGCCTGGGCTTTACCCGCGGCCTGAGCGAGACCGACGAGCCCGATCTGTGGCGCCTGGACCTGACGGGCGCGATCCGGCAATGGATCGAGGTCGGCCTGCCGGACGACCGCCGCATCTTGAAGGCCTGCGGACGCGCCCAAGAGGTGATCGTGTTCGCCTACGGCCGCGGGCTCGAGGTCTGGTGGGCCGGCGTGCGGGGTAAAGTCGCCCGCGCGGGGAATCTGAAGGTCTATGCCCTGCCCGCCGAGGCGACCCGTGCGCTGGCGGCGTTGGCCGAGCGTGGCATGACGATGAACGTCAATGTGACGGATCGCACGGCGTGGGTGTCCTCGGCGCGGGGCGACGTCGGCGTCGATGTGGAGCTCCTGGCGGGCGAATCCTGAGGGATGCCTCAGGCGCTCCAGATCATCTTCGCCGAGATCGCGATCGCAACCACCGACATGACGATTTTGATCAGGCGGTGGCCGTGGCTGACCACCAGGCGCGCGCCGATGGTGCCGCCGATCCACTGGCCGGCCAGCAGGGGTAGGCCGAAGGCCCAGAGGATGTTGCCGTTCAGGCTGAAGAACAGCACCGAGGCGATATTGCTGCAGAGATTCAGCAGTTTCGTGTGCGCCGTGGCCTTGACCAGATTGAAACCCAGCAGGGTGACCAGCGAGATGGCCAGGAAAGTGCCGGTCCCCGGGCCGAAGAAGCCATCGTAGAAGCCGATCAAGGGCGCTGCGACGAGCGCGTAGGTGGCGACCGGGATGCGCGCCTTGCGGTCCTCTGCGCCGACCCTGGGCGAGAGCAGGAAGTACAGGGCGAAGCCGATCAGCAGAACGGGAATCAGGCGGCTGAGCACCGAGCTGTCGATCTGCGTGAGGACGATCCCGCCCATCAGCGAGCCGACGAAGGCCCCCAGCGCCATCCAGCGGCTGCGGTGCAGATCGATCTGGCGGGTGCGCAGAAAATGCAGCGTGGCGGCGGTCGAGCCGCCGATGCCGCCGATCTTGTTGGTCGCGATGGCCGCCTCCGGCGGCAGGCCCGCGGCCAGTAGCGCTGGGATGACGATCAGGCCGCCACCGCCCGCGATGGCGTCGACGATGCCGGCCAGCATGGCGACAAAGAACAACAGGACGGCGATCTCGGCGGAGAATTCCATGGCGCGCGGGCGGCAGCAGCAGTCCTCGATCGGGGCGTTGCGGCCTGCAAACAAAAAAGCCGGACCGGCAGCCGCCGGCCCGGCATCCATCATAGTCGCTCAGCGCTTGGCGATGTCGGCCTGGGCCTGCTTGACCAGGTCGGGGCCGATCTGCTTGGCCCATTTGTCGAACACGGGCTGGGTGACCTTGGCAAAGGCGCCGATCTGCTCGGGCGAGAGCGTGGTGACGGTCACGCCGTGGCCCTCGATGTCCTTCAGTAAAGAGTCGTCCGTCGCGGTCACGCCCTGGCGGGCGATGACGATCTCGCGCTTGCCGGCTTCGAGTGCGGCCTCACGGACGATCTTTTGATCCTCGGGCGTCCAGGAACCCCAGACCTCCTTGTTGACCACGAAGATCAGCGGGTCGGCGACGTAGTTCCACAGCGTCAGGTATTTCTGCGCCACGTCGTAGAGTTTGGCGCCGGCATAGATGGACAGGGGGTTCTCCTGGCCGTCGACGGCGCCGCTGGCCAGGGCCGGCTGGGCATCGGCCCAGCTCATCTGCGTGGGGTTGGCGCCTAGGGCGGTGAAGGTGTCGATGTACAGCGGCGATCCCACGACGCGCAGCTTCATGCCCTTGATGTCCTGGGGGGTCTGGACCGCGTGCTTGGAGTTGCTGAGCTGGCGGTAGCCGTTCTCGCCCCAGGCCAGGGGCACCACGCCTTTCTGCGACAGGATCTCGAAGAGCTGTGCGCCGACCTTGCCCTGGGTCAGCGCGTCGATGGCCGGGTAGTCAGGCATGAGGAAGGGCAGGGAAAACAGGTTCAGTTCCTTGACCTGCGGCGACCAGTTGATGGTCGAGCCGATCGCCATGTCGATCACGCCCTGGCGGATGGCGGTGAATTCGCGGGTCTGATCGCCCTGGACCAGGGACGTCCCGGGGTAGATCTTGATGTTGATCCGGCCATTGGTGCGTTCGCGCACGAGGTCTGACCAGATCACCGCCCCCTGGCCCCAGGGGAAGGTGGTGCCCACCACGATGGACAGCTTGTATTCGGACTTGTAGTCGGCGGCGTGGACCGCGCCCGTGGTCGACAGGGCGGCGGCCGCGAATGCGGCGGCGCCTAGCAGCTTGCTCAGTTTCATGAAGGACTCCTCCTCGGTGTGAGATCGAATGTGTTCAGTATCCCAGATAATGCGGCAGCCACAAGGCGGTCTGCGGGAACAGGATGACCAGCGCCAGGGCGCACAGCATGCCTCCCACCAGCCACAGGACCCAGCGCACGGTGTTCTCGATGGGCACGTTGGCGATCCGGCAGGACACCATCAGATTGACGGCGATGGGCGGGGTGAACTGGCCCACGGCCACCATCAGGGTGAGCAGCACGCCGAACCACACCACATCCCATTGGAAGGCCTGGGCGATGGGCAGGACCAGGGGTACGAAGATCAGAAAGATCGAGATTCCATCCAGGAACATGCCCAGGACGATCAGCAACAGGATCAGCAGCGCGAGTACGCCGTGCTCGCCCAGGCCGGAATGCACGATCGCCTGGGTGATGGGGTCGATGATGCTCAGGGTGGACAGCGACCAGGCAAAGATGCCCGCCAAGGTGACCACCAGCATGATGACGGCAGAGAGCTCGCCCGCCTCGCGCAGGATGGGGAACAGGTCGTGCACGGTCATGGTCCGGTGGACGAACATGCCGATGAACAGGCCATAGAAGACCGCGACCACCGCGGCCTCGGTGGGTGTGAAATAGCCCATGCGCATGCCGCCCAGGATGATGACCGGCGCGGCCAGGCCCCAGAGGGCTTCGTAGAGGCTGCGCCAGAAGGGTGGCCGGGGCTCGCCGCGCGCCGCGCCGCCCATGCCGTGGCGGCGCGCCAGCCATACGGCCGGGATGATCAGGCCGATGCCGGCGAGGATGCCGGGGAACAGGCCGGCGGCGAACAGCGCGGGCACCGAGGCTTGCGGCACCAGGATGGAATAGACGATGAAGGCGATCGACGGGGGAATCAGGATGTCGGTCGCGGCGCCTGCGGCGACGATGCTCGCCGAATAGGCGGGCGGGTAGCCCGCACGGTTCATGGCGCCGATCATGACGGCGCCCACGGCCGCCGCACAGGCGGGACCCGATCCCGAAATGCCCCCGAGGAACATGGCCACGCCGATGGCCACCACGGCCAGCATGCCGGGGCCGCGGCCGGTGATGGCGATGGCCAGCCGCACCAGGCGCGCGGCGACGCCCGAGCGGTCGAAGATCGAGCCCACCAGCACGAACATGGGGATGGCGAGCAGCGGATACTTGGCCAGTCCGGCATAGAAGCTCTGTGAGACCGCCATCAGGCCGAACCAGTGGGTGTCGGGGTTGGCCAGGGCGATGGCCAGGGTGCCGGCGGCGCCCAGGGCCACGCCCACGGGCACGCCGATGACCATCAGGCCGACGAACACGGTGAACAGCAGCCCCGGGATCATGCGGGCCCTCGCAGGCGGCGGCGCAGCATGCCCGCGACCCGCAGTGCGATCGCCGCGGACAGGACGGGCAGCCACATCGAATACCACCAGGTCGGCACGCCGATCGCGGGCGAGGTGTCTCCCCAGTTGTATTCGTCCAGGGCCATGCGCGCGAGCAGGACGGTCAGGACGGTGAAGAAGGCGAGCGTGATCCCCTGGGCCAGGATGGCCAGCCGGCGCTGGCGGTTCGGGGAGCCGCTGTCGGCGAGCAGCTCGATGCGGATGTGCTGGTTGCGCACGAAGGCCGAGGCGCCCGCGCTCATGGTCAGCACGATGAGCAGGAAGATCGAAATTTCCTCGGTCCAGGCAAAGGACTCGTCGGTGAGGTAGCGGACGATGACGTTGGCCATGGTGATCACGGCCAGGGCGCCGATGGTCGCGACGGTGATCCAGTCCTCGATGCGCAGCGGCACACGAACGGGAGGATCGGGGGGCGGGACGTAGGCCTGGGCGGCGTAATCGTCGGGTTGGGGCGGGTCGGGCGGATGGGACATGGGTGTCAAGGGGCGGCAATGCCCCTCATACTAGCGCGGTCCGGCGCGTCTGCCATTCGGGAGTATCCCAGGGGCGGCGGGCGCCGGCATTGTTTATTTCGCCGGTTTTCGGGGCGAGGTGTGTGCTGGTTTCTTGCGTTTGGGGGATTTTTTCGATGCCTGGCGCGCCTCGGCCAGCATCGTGCCGCGGCAGGCGGGCGCGCCACATAGGCAGCGGTAATGGCGCTTGAGCGCGGGCGTGAGCTTTTCCTCGGTGATCAGGCCGTAGTCGTACAGCAGCTCGGCGCCGGCTGGGATGTCGTGCAGGGCGTAGATCGCCACGCGTGTGCCCTCGTCGTTTTCGCGCGCCTCGCAATTGGGGGCGCACGAGTGGTTGATCCAGCGCGCGTCGTTGCCGCGCCGGCCGCCGTCGATCACCAGGCCACAGCCCAGTGAAAAATAGAAGGTATGGTAGGGGTCGTCGGGGTTTACCGGCCAGTGCGCATCCGCCTGCTCGGGCGTGATGCGTCGGCCGGCGTATTCCAGGATGCGGGTCTCGGCCGGGATGTCGCGGGCGGCGAACACGCCCGTGCCGTGCAGCGTGGATGCGCGAACGAGGTGCCAGGGGTGTCGTGTGGCCATGGGTGCGGAATGAAAAGCGATAAACTGGGGGCCATTATCCCTGATTTGTCGTCTCGAGGCTCATGAACGCGAACGCGCACACGACCGGCCGCAATGGCGCCGAGGTCCTGTTGGACAATCTGCTCGCCTTGGGCGTGGACACCATTTTTGGCTATCCTGGCGGCGCCGTGCTGCCGCTATACGATGCCCTGTATGCCGAGACCCGGATCCGCCACGTGCTGGTGCGTCACGAGCAGGCTGCCATGCATGCCGCCGAGGGCTATGCCCGCACGACCGGGCGCCCGGGCGTGGTGCTGGTCACCTCGGGGCCGGGGATGTCCAACACCACCACTGGTCTGCTCGATGCCCTGTGCGACTCCATCCCGGTGCTGTGCATCAGCGGCCAGGTGGCCACCGGCGCGATCGGCACCGATGCTTTCCAGGAGTGCGATGCCGTGGGGATTTCGCGGCCGGTGACCAAGTGGAACGCCCAGATCCGCCGGGTCGAGGACGTGGCCGCGTTGACGGCCAAAGCCTTGCGGCTGACACGCGCCAGGCGCCCGGGGCCGGTGCTGCTCGATTTCCCCAAGGATATCCAGACCGCCCTGGTCCCGCCGGAGCACCTGCGGGCCGAACCCGAGGCGCCGGCCGTGGCCGAAACCGTGCCGGCGGCGACCGAGGCCGCCCTCAAGCGCGCGGCGGCACTGATCGCGCGCGCCAAGCGGCCGGTGTTCTACGGTGGCGGCGGCCTCATCAATTCGGGTCTCGATGCCTGCCATGCATTCCGCAGCCTGGTGCAGGACGTCGGCGCGCCGTGCACCCTGACCCTCATGGGCCTGGGCGCGTATCCGGCCGGCGACCGGCTGTTCCTCGGCATGCTGGGGATGCACGGCACGTTGCAGGCGAACCTGGCCATGCACCATGCGGACTTGATTGTTTGCGTCGGGGCCCGCTTCGACGACCGTATCACGGGCAGGCTGTCGGATTTTTGTCCCCATGCGGACAAGATCCACCTGGACATCGATCCGGCGTCGATCAACAAAGTCGTGCGCGCCGATGTGGCCCTGGTGGGCGACTGCTACCCGCTGCTGCGGGCGCTGCACAAAGAGCTGGGCGCCCAGACACCCGAGCCCGGACGCCTGGACGAATGGTGGCAGCGCATCGCCGTCTGGCAGGCTCGGGAATGCCTCGAATTCGAACCCTCGATGGCGCATATCCTGCCGCAGCACCTGATGCGGAGCATCGATGCGGCCCTCGAGGGCCGCGATGCCATCGTCGCCACCGACGTGGGCCAGCACCAGATGTGGGCCGCGCAATATATCCGGGTCACGCGGCCCCATCGCTGGCTGACCTCGGGCGGCGCCGGCACCATGGGCTATGGGCTGCCCGCCGCCATCGGCGCTCAGATCGCCCATCCGGACAAGACCGTCGTCTGCGTGAGCGGCGATGCCTCCGTGCTGATGAATATCCAGGAGCTGGCCACCGCCGCCCAGCACCGTGCGCCGGTCAAGCTGATCCTGTGCAACAACGGCCACATGGGGATGGTGCGCCAGTGGCAGGAGCTGATACACGAGGGGCGCTACAGCCACAGCTATAACGCCTCGCTCCCGGACTTCGTGGCGCTGGCCGGCGCCTTTGGCTGGGGGGCGGCGCGGATCGACCATCCCGATGGCCTGGAGGCCGCCCTGGCCGCCTGCCTGGCCTACGACGGTCCGTATTTCCTGGATGTGGCGGTCGTGCCCCTGCAGAATTGCTTTCCCATGATGCCGGCGGGCTATGGCCACCAGCAGGTCATGCTGTCCGAGGATACCTGGTACGTCGAGGCTTGAGGACGCGCGCCATGCCCGGGCGGGGGATGGGGCTTTGAGGGATGCGTCGGCGATGCCGTGCTTGAATGGCGACGGGGATTCGTGCTTGAATTCGTCGTGAAACTTGGGTGTGGGGCGTTTTGGCGTCCGCCACCCGGAACCATCATCGGGAGATCTCTCATGCGACACGGGAAACGTTTGTTCAAATGGCTGGCCGCCGCGGCCCTCGCGGGCGCGACGGCGGCGTCGCCGGCTCTGGCGCAGACCTCGCTGAAGATGGCCTATGCCCTATCCGAGAATTCCCACTACGGGGCGGGGGCGGCGGCCTTTGCGCAGTCCCTCCAGGGCAGCGCCGGCGATGCGTTCAAGATCGAGCAATTTCCCAATAGCGCGCTGGGCGGCGAGCGCGAGGTGATCGAGGGCTTGCAACTGGGCACCATCGACCTGGCCATCGTATCCACGGGCGCCACCCTGAATTTCGTGCCGCAGACCGGCGTGTTCGACATCCCCTTCCTGTTTCGCGACCTGGCCCATGCGCGCAAGGTCCTGGACGGCAAGGTCGGCCAGGATATGCTCGCCGAATTCCCCAAGCGCGGCCTGATCGCGCTCGCCTGGGGCGAGCAGGGCTTCCGGCACTTGACCAACAATGTGCGCGCCGTCAAGGAGCCCGCCGATATCAAGGGCCTCAAGATCCGCACCACGGAAAACCCGATCCATATCGCGGCTTTCCGTGAAATGGGCGTGCTGGCCACGCCCATGGCCTGGCCCGAGGTCGCCACGGCGCTGCAGCAGGGCACCATCGATGGCCAGGAGAACCCCCTGTCGGTGATCGTGTCGGTCAAGATGTGGCAGTTGCAAAAATATCTTTCCCTGACGGCGCACGTCTACGGCCCCGCGCTGGTGCTGATGTCGCCCTCGGCCTATGGCGCGCTGTCGGACGCCGACAAGGCCAAGCTCAAGGAGGCCGCCGCGGTCTCGGCACAAGCCATGCGCGCGTTCGTCGACAACGTCGAAAAGGTCGGCGTCGAAGAGCTCAAATCCCACGGGATGGCGGTCAACACGGTCGACCACGCCGCCTTCGTCAAGGCGGTGGAGCCGGTCTATCCGCAGTACTACAAGCAGTTCGGCCAGGACCTGGTCGATGCCATCCGCAACGTCCAGTAAGGCCATGCGCCTCATCGCCCGCATCGACCGTGGCCTGTGCCGCGGGGTTTCGCTGGCCGCGCAGTGGTTGTTGTTCAGCGCGGTGGCGGCGGGCTTCTATCAGGTCCTGGCGCGCTTCGTCCTCGAGTCACCCTCGGCCTGGAGCGAGGCCTGGACACGGGCCTCGATCATCTGGGCGGTCATGCTGGGGGTCGCCCTGGCCTTCCGCCAGGGCGCCATGCTGGGCGTCGACCTGTTGCACAACCTGCTGAGCGGGGCCCGGGCGCGCTGCCTCGAGCACCTGGTCCTGCTCATCGTGGTGGGTTTTCTCGGTTTTCTCGTCTGGGTAGGAGGGCAGATGACCTGGCGCGTGCGTTTCCAGACCATGCCCAGCCTGGACGCCTCGATCTCGTGGGTCTATCTCGCCATCCCCGTCGGCGCCGCGCTGTCGCTGGCGGCCGTCCTCGCGTACTGGGCCGAGGGGCCCAGGCGCCAGCACATCGACAATATCTGAATCCCGGAGGGCCGGCGCATGTCCCAGCTGATGGTCCTGTCGATGCTGATGTTTTTCGCGCTGACGGTGCCGGTGGCGGTGTCCATCGGCCTGGCCAGTATGCTGGGCGTTGGCTGGGACGGCCACATGACGTGGCTGGTCATCGCACAGCAGCTCTACGCGGCGCTGGACAAATACCCCCTGATGGCCGTGCCGTTCTTCATCCTCGCCGGCAATTTGATGGAGGCGGGCGGGATTTCCGAGCGCATGGTCGAGTTCGCCAAGAGCGTCGTGGGCGGCGTGCAGGGCGGCCTGGCCTGCAG
This sequence comes from Castellaniella sp. GW247-6E4, assembly GCF_040276065.1. NCBI lineage: Bacteria > Pseudomonadati > Pseudomonadota > Betaproteobacteria > Burkholderiales > Alcaligenaceae > Castellaniella > Castellaniella sp. GW247-6E4. The sequence goes on from NZ_JBELOI010000002.1 coordinate 94,777, forward strand.
TTGCGTGCTGACCTGCATGATCTTCGCCGCGGTCGCCGGCTCCAGCGTGGCCACGACGTTTGCGGTGGGCGCGATCCTCATCCCCGCCATGGTCAAGCACGGTTATCCGGCGCCGTTCGCGGCATCGCTGCAAGCCTCGGCGGCCGAGCTCGGGGTCATCATCCCCCCCTCGATTCCGATGATTCTGTACGCCGTGTCCACCGACACCTCGGTGGGCGAGGTCTTTATCGCGGGCATCGGGCCGGGCCTGTTGATCGTCGCGGCCCTGATGGGCTATGTCTGGCTCTACGCCCGCCGCCACGGTTTAGGGACGCATGACGGCGATGGGCGTCTGCCGGTCTGGACGGCATTCAAGCGCGCCTGGTGGGCGCTGTTGATGCCGGTCATCATCCTGGGCGGCATTTATGGCGGCGTCTTCACGCCCACCGAGGCGTCCGCCGTGGCGGTCGTCTATGCGCTGTTCGTGGGGGTCTTCGTCTACCGGCGCCTGAGCCTGCCCGTGCTGTCGCGGACATTCCACCGCTCGGTGGTATCCACGGCCATCATCATGTTCATCATTGCCAACGCGGGGGTGTTCGGATTCCTGCTCAACCGCGCGGGCGTGCCCATGGCGCTGGGCCAGTGGCTGTCGCAGGTGTTCGATGGCGAGTTCAGTTTCCTGCTGGGCGTGAACGTCGCCCTGTTTGTGATCGGCATGTTCATCGAGACCTCGGCCTCCATCGTGGTCCTGGCGCCCTTGCTGCTGCCCGTGGCCATGCAGTTCGGCGTCGATCCCGCGCATTTCGGGGTGATCATGGTGGTCAATCTGGCCCTGGGGATGGTGACTCCGCCGTTTGGCGTGAACCTGTTTGCGGCGTGTACGGTGGCCAAGGTGCCGATCGAGCGCCTGATCCGACCCCTGCTGCCTTTTGTGGGCGTGGTGGTGGCTTGCCTGATGGTAGTCACCTACTGGGCGGAGCTGTCGCTGTATTTTCGCGATCTCGTGTACCGTTAGGGATCCGGCGCCGGGCCCGCCCTGCGCGGTGCCGGGCGGGCCCGGGCATCCAGCCCGCGGGTGGACGGACACTAGCCGGCCGTCTTTGACGCTTTTTTCGCCGCTTTTTTCGCGGGGGCCTTCTTGGCCGCCGTCTTGGTGGCGGTTTTCTTGGCCGCCGTCTTGGCGGTCGCCTTTTTCGCCGCCGCGCCGGTGGATTTGGCAGCCTTGGCACCGGCCTTGGGCGCGCGCGCCTCGAACTCGAAACCGATCTTGCCATCGGCCTGCCGCGCCAGGTAGGCCTTGAACTTGCGGTTGGTGCGGCTCGATACGAAGCCATCGAGCAGATCGGTCTTGCCATCGGTCAGCAGCTTGGCCGCCTGGGCGGCGCTGATTTCCTGCTGCAGGATGATCTTGCCGCTGCGGAAGTCACAGGACCGGGCCGGGCCGACCGAGTGCTCGCAGACGTAATTCAAGCCGTGTTCGTAGACCTTGCCGCCGCATTTTGGGCAGGGCCCCACCGGGGTCTGGCCCGAGAAATCGACAGGCTCGGTGTCCTCGTCGTCCTTTTGGCCAAAGTCGAATTCGAGCTTGTACTCGTCGGTGATGCGCAGCAGGGCGGCAAAGGGGCGGCCCATCTTGCTGATGAATCCGGTCAGGGGGCCCAGTTCACGCCGGGCCAGCAGTTCCTCGACCTCGGCGATCTCGAAGGTGCGCCCGCCGGGATGCTTGCCAATCGAGAAATCACAGGCGGTGCAGGCGTAGCGGCGATAGTTTTCCTTGACTACGCCGCCGCATTTGGGGCAGGCGGTCTGCAGGGTCGCATAGTCGCCGGGCACGGTGTCGCGTTCGTATTCCTTGGCGCGCTTGACGATGACCTGGGTCATCTGCGCGATCTCGCGCATGAAGGCGTCGGGGTCGAGTTCGCGCTGTTCGATCTGCTTGAGCCGGTGCTCCCATTCGCCGGTGAGCTCGGGCGAGGTGAGTTCGTTGACGCCCAGGCCCGAGAGCAGGGTCATGAGTTGGCGCGCCTTGGCGCTGGGCACCAGGTCGCGGCCCTCGCGGCGCATGTAGCCCTCGTTGAGCAGGCCCTCGATGATGGCCGCGCGCGTCGCCGGGGTGCCCAGCCCGCGTTCGGACATGGCCTCCCGCAGGGCTTCGTCGTCGACGAGCTTGCCGGCCCCTTCCATGGCCGAGAGCAGGGTCGCCTCGTTGAAGCGCGCTGGTGGCTTGGTGGCCAGGCCGCGCGCCTCGATGTCCTCGGTGCGGACGGCTTCGCCCTGGGCCACGGGCACCAGCGATCCGTCCGCGCCCTGCGCATCACGCCCGTAGATGGCCAGCCAGCCCGGCGAGACCAGGACCTTGCCCTCGGTCTTGAATGAGTGGCCGGAGACCTCGGTGATGCGGGTGGTGACGCGGAATTCGGCCGCCGGGAAGAACACGGCGAGAAAGCGGCGCGAGACCAGTTCGTAGATCTTGGCCTCGGCCTCGCTCAGCTCGCGCGGCACTTGCAGCGTGGGGATGATGGCGAAGTGGTCGGACACCTTTTTATCGTCGAAGATCCGACGGTTGGGTTTGACCCAGCCCTGCTCGATCGCCTGATGGGCAAAGGGACGCAGGCCGCGGGCGATGCCCGACTCGCTGCCGGAGAGCGCACGCATGGTTTGACGGACCGTATCCAGGTAGTCCTCGGGCAGGTAGCGCGAGTCGGTCCGCGGATAGGTGAGGGCCTTGTGACGCTCGTACAGGGCCTGGGCGAGCGCCAGCGTGGTCTTGGCCGAGAAGCCGAAACGCGAGTTGGCCTCGCGCTGCAGCGTGGTCAGGTCGAACAGGGCCGGCGACTGCTGGGTGCTGGGCTTGGATTCCTCGCGCACGCTGCCGGGCTGCTCGCGGCAGGCCGCGACGATGGTCTGGGCCGCCGTGGCCGACCACAGACGGGAATCACGGCGCTCGGGGTCCTGCTCGTCCTTGGTGAACGTCGGATCGAACCAGCGCCCCTCGTAGAGGCCCGCAGCGGCGACGAAGGTGGCGTGGACCTCCCAGTAGTCGCGCGAGACAAATCGGCGGATGCGGTCCTCGCGCTCCATCACGATCGCCAGGGTCGGCGTCTGGACGCGCCCGACCGGTGTCTTGAAGAAACCCCCGTCCTTGCTGTTGAAGGCTGTCATGGCCCGGGTGCCGTTGATGCCCACCAGCCAGTCGGCCTCGGCGCGGGCGCGTGCGGCGGCCTCAAGGGGCTTCATGGCCTCGTCGCTGCGCAGGCCGGCGAAGGCCTCGCGAATGGCCGCCTGCGTCATGGACCGCAGCCACAGGCGCTGGATCGGCTTGTGCACATTGGCGTACTGGACGATATAGCGAAAGATCAGCTCGCCCTCGCGCCCCGCATCGCAGGCGTTGATGACGGCGCCCACGTCTTTGCGCTTGAGCAGCTTGACCAGGAGCTTCAGCCGCTCGGCCGAGCGTTTGTCGGTTGGACCCAGCTCGAATTTGGGCGGAATGACCGGCAGGTGCGCGAAGCTCCATTTGCCGCGCACGGGGTCGTTGGGCGCCACGAGGCCCAGCAAGTGGCCGACGCTCGAGGACAGCACGTATTGGTCGCTCTCGAAGTAGTCCCCCTCGCGGGTGAAGCCACCCAGGGCGCGGGAGATGTCGAGGGCAACCGAGGGTTTTTCAGCAATGATCAGTGTTTTAGTCATGAGGTCCCGGAGGCTGAAATTTCAGCCACGATAGCGCGGATCATACGAGGGTGGTGTCCTACCACGCAAGTCGTGCACCCTTTTCGGCACGTGTCAAGGCGCCGGTGTGATTCCGAAACGTGCCGCCCAGCGGGCGATGGCCCACGCCCAGAATTCCCCCAGGCCGCGGGCCGGCAGCGGCTCGAACCCCAGGGTCCGCCACGCCCTTTGCAGGCACTCCAGCCCGTGGTCCGTGTCCAGCGCGGGGGCATGGTTTTGCTTGGACAGTTTGCGGCCCGCGCCGTCGCACAGCAGCGGGACGTGCAGGCTGCGGGGGCAGGGCAGGTCCAGGGCGCGCGCGAGCTGCCGCTGGCGGGCGGTCGAGTCCAGCAGGTCGGCACCGCGCACCACATCCGTGACCCCCTGCAACCCGTCGTCGACCACCACGGCCAGTTGGTAGGCCCACAAATCGTCGGCCCGGCGGATGATGAAATCCCCGACCTCGGTGGCCACATCCTGGGACTGGGGGCCCTGCCACCGGTCAGTGAAGGCTTCGAGGCCCCGGTCGACCCGAAAGCGCCAGGATCGGGCCTCGTGGGCGGGCACCGGGCCCTTGGCGCCCCTTGCCTCTGGACGGCAGGTGCCGGGGTACGGGCCGGCGACGGGCAGTTCCCGGCGCGTACAGGCGCAGCCGTAGGCCCGTCCGTCCGCACGCAGGCGCTCGAAGGCCCGCTGGTATTCGGGGTGGCGCCGGGTCTGCCAGACCGGCTCCCCGTCCCAGTGCATGCCCAGGCCGCATAGCTGCGCCATGATCCAGCGGTCGGCGCCCGCCGCCACCCGTGGCGCGTCGATGTCCTCGATGCGCAGCAGCCAGGCACCCCGATGGGCGCGGGCGTCCAGGTAGCTGGCCATGGCGGCGACCAGCGAGCCGTCATGCAGCGGACCGCTGGGGCTGGGGGCAAAACGGCCGACGTACGGCCGTGGGGATGGGGCCTGCGCCATGGCGCCGCGCCGGAATCAGTGCGAGGGGCGCTCGTTGTCGTCGGCCAGCAGTTCTTCGAAGATCAAGTGATCGACCTCGGCCTCCTGGCTCCAGAGCACCATCAGGGCGATCACCTTGATTTCGGCCAGCGTCAGGGGCGCCGCGTGCGCCGCCTGGGCGCACTCGATGAGGATTTCCCGCAGGGCCGGCGGCAGCACGCCGGAGTTTTCCAGGAAGACGATGAAGCCGATGGCCTCGGCCCCCAAGGTCTGGTATTCCTGGTGGGTATAAATCCGCTGCGCCACGTATCCCGTATCCCGGGCGGGGGCCAGGGCCTGGCATTGCTCGGTCGCGGCGGCCAGGTCGCGCAGCCAAGCCAGCGCGTCGTCGATGTCTTCGTGCTCGAAGCCGGCGGCGGCGAGCTTGCTGGCCAGGACTTCGGCTTTGGGGCAGGCCTGGGGGGTGTAGTAGGTTTCGAATAGATAGACGAGGATGTCGTACATGGCGGCCCGTATTGCGTGCTTCCCGTACAGTGTACTTGATTCGGACGCGGCGCCGAGCGCGCCGGCGACGTGGGGATTTCCCCGGTCGCCGCGTCGGCGCGCGCCCTCATTCGTCGCCGACCGGACCCAGCGCGAGCAGGGCGTCGCCGTCGCGGACCTGGTCGCCCGGCGCGAAATAGACCTCGAGGACCTTGCCGTCGTGCGGCGCGTGGATGGTGTGTTCCATTTTCATGGCCTCCATCACGATCAGCGGGTCGCCGCGCGCGACGATGGCGCCGGCCGCCACGGCCACGGCAAGGATTTTGCCGGGCATCGGCGCGGACAGGCCGCCCGGCCCTTCGTCGGATTCACCGGTCGCCAGGGCGATCGGGTCACGCCATTCCAAGGTATGGCGCCGGCCGTCGACGAACAGGTCGAGGCGGCGGCCCTGGATGAAGACGGCGCCCTGGACGTCGAGATCGGCCAGGCGGGCGCGGACGTGGGCGGGATGGGTGCCGCGCGCGCTCCAGGACAGCGCCTGCGAGGGCCCGTCGTCCACGGTCAGCCGCCACTGCCCATCCTCGCGGCGCAGGCCGGCGCGATAGTCCCGCGTGCCGTCGGAGAACGGCAGTTCGCGCGTATAGACGCCGCCCACGCGCCAGCCATCCGCATCCGCCCAGGGATCGCCGGTGAGCCGCCGGGCCTCGGGCGCAGCCAGCCCGCCCGCGTGCAGCACGGCCGCCGCCGCGAGGGCGGGCACGGTGTCGGGGAGTGCCTCCGCCGGAGGAAACAGGCGGTCGTGTTCGCGCTCGATAAGGCCCGTATCCAGGTCGGCCGCGGCAAAGGCCGGATCGTCCATGAGGCGGCCGAGAAAGGCGATGTTGGTCTGGACGCCGGTGCCGCGGATCGCCGCCAGGGCGCGCAGCATGCGTTGGCGCGCCTGCTCGCGGTCCTGGCCGTGCACGATCAACTTGGCGATCATGGGGTCGTAATAGGGGGTGATCGTGTCGCCCGCCTGGACGCCGCCGTCGACCCGGACCGGGCCGCGCTGGAACACCACGTGCGGCGGGAATTCGAGGGCATCCAGGCGGCCGATCGAGGGCAGGAAGCCCTTGTCGGGGTTTTCGGCATAGATTCGCGCCTCGATCGCATGGCCATGGATGCTCAGTTGCGCCTGCGAGACGGGCAGTGCCTGGCCGGCGGCCACGCGCAACTGCCATTCGACCAGGTCGTGGCCGGTGATGGCTTCGGTGACGGGATGCTCGACTTGCAGCCGGGTGTTCATTTCCATGAAATAAAAACGCCCGCCGGGCTCGGCGATGAACTCCACCGTGCCCGCCCCGACGTAGCCCACAGCCCGCGCGGCGGCCACGGCGGCCTCGCCCATGGCCTGGCGGCGCTCGGGCGTCATGCCGGGTGCCGGCGCCTCTTCGATCACCTTCTGGTGGCGCCGCTGCACCGAGCAGTCGCGCTCGAACAGGTGGATGCAGTTGCCGAGCCCGTCGGCGAAGACTTGAATCTCGATGTGGCGCGGGCGCTGCAGGTAGCGTTCGATCAGGACCTGGTCGCTGCCGAAGCTGCTGGCGGCCTCGCGGCGGCAGGAGGCCAGGGCCTCGGCGAAGGCCTCGTCCGACTCGACGATGCGCATCCCTTTGCCGCCGCCGCCGGCGCTGGCCTTGATCAGCACCGGATAGCCGATGGCATCGGCCTGCCGGCGCAGGAATTCCGGATCTTGCTCCTGGCCGTGGTAGCCGGGCACCAGGGGGACGCCGGCGGACTCCATCAGGGTCTTGGCGGCCGACTTGCTGCCCATGGCGGCGATGGCGTCGGCGGGCGGGCCAACGAAGACGATGCCGGCCTCGGCGCAGGCGCGTGCGAAGGCGGCGTTTTCCGAGAGGAATCCATAGCCTGGATGGATGGCCTGGGCGCCCGTGCGGCGCGCCGCCTCGAGGATGGCGTCGGCGCGCAGATAGCTGCTGGCGGGCTCGGGCCCGCCGATGTGCACCGCCACGTCGCAGGCGGCCACGTGGCGGGCGTGGGCGTCGGCGTCGGAATACACGGCCACCGTGCGCAGGCCCATGCGCCGCGCGGTGGCGGCGACGCGGCAGGCGATCTCGCCGCGATTGGCGATCAAGAGCGTATCGAACACAGGGCGTCTCCTTACATTCTGAACACGCCGAATCGCGTGTCCTCGATCGGTGCATTGCGCGCGGCCGACAGGCCCAGCCCCAGGACGCGGCGGGTGTCCGCCGGCTGGATGATGCCATCGTCCCACAGACGCGCGGTGGCATAGTAGGGATGGCCCTCATGCTCGTATTGGGCGCGGATCGGCGCCTTGAAGGCTTCTTCCTCGTCGGGGCTCCACTGGCCCCCCTTGCGTTCGATGCCCTCGCGGCGCACCGTGGCCAGCACGCTGGCGGCCTGTTCGCCGCCCATGACCGAGATGCGGGCGTTGGGCCAGAGAAACAGCAGCCTTGGGCTGAAGGCGCGGCCACACATGCCGTAGTTGCCGGCGCCGAACGAGCCGCCGATCAGGACCGTGAACTTGGGCACCGAGGCGGTGGACACCGCGGTGACCATCTTGGCCCCGTGGCGCGCGATGCCCTCGTTCTCGTATTTGCGCCCGACCATGAAGCCGGTGATGTTCTGCAGGAAGACCAGCGGAATGCGGCGCTGGCAGCACAGCTCGATGAAGTGCGCGCCTTTCTGCGCTGCTTCGGAGAACAGGATGCCGTTGTTGGCGATGATCCCCACCGGCATCCCGTAGATGCGGGCGAAGCCCGTGACCAGCGTGGTGCCGAAACGCGCCTTGAATTCCTCGAACTCCGAGCCGTCCACGATCCGCGCGATGACCTCGCGCACGTCATAGGGTTTGCGCGTGTCGCGGGGGATGATGCCGTTGAGTTCGCGGGCGTCATACAGGGGTTCGGCCCAGGCGCCGGCGGGCGCGGCGGGCTTGGCCAGGTTCAGGCGGGCCACGGCCTCGCGCGCCAGCCGCAGCGCGTGCGTGTCATCGGCCGCCAGGTGGTCGGCCACGCCCGAGAGCCGGGTGTGGACGTCGCCGCCGCCCAGATCCTCGGCCGAGACCTCCTCGCCGGTGGCCGCCTTCACCAGTGGTGGGCCGCCCAGGAAAATCGTGCCCTGATTGCGTACGATGATGGATTCGTCGCTCATGGCCGGCACATAGGCGCCGCCCGCGGTGCACGAACCCATGACCACGGCGAGCTGGGCAATGCCCATCGAGGACATCACCGCCTGGTTGTAAAAGATCCGGCCGAAGTGGTCCCGGTCGGGAAAGACGTCGTCCTGATTGGGCAGATTGGCACCGCCGGAGTCCACCAGATAGATGCAGGGCAGGCGGTTCTGCTGGGCGATTTCCTGCGCGCGCAGGTGCTTCTTGACTGTCAGGGGGTAGTAGGTGCCGCCCTTGACCGTCGCGTCGTTGCAGACGATGACGCACTCGGCGCCGGCGATGCGGCCGATGCCGGTGATGATGCCGGCGCCTGGCGAGGCATTGTCGTAGAGGTCATGCGCGGCCATCGGCGAGAGTTCCAGGAACGGCGTGCCCGGATCGAGCAGCCGCTCGACGCGCTCGCGCGGCAGCAGCTTGCCGCGCGCGAGGTGCTTGGCGCGGGCCGATTCGCTGCCACCGGAGGCGGTGCGCGCGAGTTGCGCGCGCAGGTCCTCGACCTGGGCGTGCATGGCTTGTGCGTTGTCCTGGAATTCCTGTGTCCTGGGGTTGATTCTGGATTCGATGACCGGCATATGGGCTCCTGGAAAACGGGCCTGGTCGAAAGGGCGCGCGGCCGTGGCCGCGCGCCCCGGGAGGCTTGGATTCAGAGCATTTCGATGGCCAGCGCCACGGCCTCGCCGCCGCCGATGCACAACGAGGCGATGCCGCGGCGGCCACCGGTCTTGCGCAGCGCGCCCACCAGCGTGGTCAGCAGACGCGCGCCCGAGGCGCCGATGGGGTGGCCCAGGGCGGTGGCGCCGCCGTGGATGTTGACCTTGTCGTGGGATAGCCCGAGGTCGGCCATCGCCGCCATCGTGACCACCGCGAAGGCTTCGTTGATCTCGTAGAGATCGACCTCGTCCGTGCTCCAGCCGGTTTTGTCCAGGAGCTTTTGGATGGCGCCGACCGGCGCCGTGGTGAACCAGCCGGGCTCTTGAGAGTGCTGGGTATGGGCGACGATGCGTGCCAGCGGCGTGGCGCCCAGGGTCTTGGCCGTGGATTCGCGCATGACCACCATCGCCGAGGCGCCGTCGGAGATCGAGGAGGCGTTGGCGGCGGTGATGGTGCCGTCCTTTTTGAAGGCGGGCTTGAGGGTGGGGATCTTTTCCGGCATGGCCTTGAAGGGCGCCTCGTCGGTGTCGATCACGGTATCGCCCTTGCGGCCCTTGATCGCGACGGAGACGATTTCCCACTTGAAGGAGCCGTCCTCGTTCGCCTGGCGGGCGCGGCGCAGGGATTCCAGCGAGAAGGCGTCCTGCTGTTCGCGGGTGAAGCTGTACTTGGCGGCGCAGTCCTCGGCGAACACGCCCATCGCGGTGCCGCGCTGGTAGGCGTCCTCCAGGCCGTCGAGGGCCATGTGGTCGTAGACCGTCGAGTGGCCATAGCGATAGCCCTGGCGGCCGCGCAGCAGCAGGTAGGGGGCGTTGCTCATGCTTTCCTGGCCGCCGGCCACCACCACGTCGGCCGATCCGGCCTTGATGATGTCGTGGGCCAGCATCACCGCCTTCAGGCCTGAGCCGCAGACCTTGTGCAGCGTGCTGCAGGCCACGCCCAGCGGCAGGCCGGCGCCCAGCGCCGCTTGGCGCGCCGGGGCCTGGCCCTGGCCGGCCTGCAGGACGTTGCCCATGATGACTTCATCGACGGCATCGCCGGTGATGCCGGCGCGTTCGACGGCGGCGCGGATGGCGATCGACCCCAACTCGTGGGCGGCCAGTCCGGACAGGCTGCCCATCATGCCCCCCATGGGGGTGCGGGCGACTGAGGCGAGAATGATGTGATCGGACATGATGAGCTCCAGAAAGTTTCAGAGGATGCTGCGGGGATAGGGCGGTGGCGCCGAGCCGAGCAGCCTTCTGGCATTATCGTACGGAAAAATATCCTCGATCCGGCCCTGTGAGGCGCGCATCCGGCACTCTTGCCACCATTGTGCGTCCAGCAGCTCGGCGTGGTGCGCCAGGAAGGCGGCGCGTACGCGCGCGTCGCCCAGCAGGAAGTGACGAAACTCCTCGGGGAATACGTCGTTGGGGCCCACCGGGTACCAGGGCTCGCTCGCGAGCTCGGCCTCTTCGTTGGGGGCGGGCGGGATCCGGCGGAACTGCATTTCGGTCATGCGCTGGATCTCATCGTAGTCGTAGAACACGACGCGCCCCAGGCGCGTGACGCCGAAGTTCTTGTACAACATGTCGCCGGGGAAGATGTTCGCCGCCGCCAGCTCGCGGATGGCCTGCCCATATTGGCGCACGGCCGCCTCGAGGGCACCGTCCGAGGCGCGCGCCAGGTAGAGGTTCAGCGGCGTCATGCGCCGCTCGATGTAGACGTGCTTGAATAGGACCGTGTCCTCGGTTTCCTCGATCAGGCTCGGCACCTCGGCGCGCAGGCCATCGAGCAGGCGCGCTGAAAAGCGCCGCTTGGGCAGGGCCACCAGCGAGTATTCCCAGGTGTCGGCCATGCGTCCGACGCGGTCGTGCATTTTGACCATTTGGTACTTGCGGCGCACGATGTCCTCGGTCATGCCGTCCTTGGCAATGCGGTCGCGGATCAGCTTGAACACGTAGGGATACGACGGCAGGGTGAACACGGTCATGACCATGCCCTCGATCCCCGCCGCGTAGTCGAAGGCGTCGTGCGAGTGCGAGAGGTGGTGCAGGAAATCGCGGTAGAACAGCGTCTTGCCCTGCTTCTGCAGCCCCAAGGTGGTGTAGACCTCGGCCTTGGGCTTGCGTGGGAACAGCGAAATAAGGAATTCCACATAGGCGGCGGGCGCCTCCATGTCCACCAGGAAGTAGGCCCGGGTGAAGCTGAACAAGGTGCTGAGGTCGTCGCTCGTGTGCAGCAGCGCGTCCAGGCGGACCTGTCCGGCCGGATTGTGCAGCAGGGCGATGGCAAAGGGGTGGATGGCGGTCTGGTTGATCAGCCGGCCGACGATGTAGGCGCCCTTGTTCCGGAAAAACAAGGTGTTGAGGACCTGAATCTGGCAATCCGGCGCGAGCCGCTGGCCAATGCCGCGCGCCAGCCGCAGGCGCAACTGGCGGATCGCCAGGCGCGCGAGCCGGCGGGCGTCGGCCGGCAGGTCGGCGTAGGGCGCGGCCAGGCCGAAGTCCGCGACCATGCGGACGATGGTGGCCGCCAGCCCGTCGCTCAGGGGGTAATAGCTGCGGTACGAGGGCAGTGTGTCATCGATGTACTCCGTCGCCACCGTGGGGCGCACGAAGATGAAATCGTTGTTGAAGTAGCTGCGGTGCAGGATGCGGCAAGAGACCGAATTGAAGAACGTCTCGGCGCATTCAGGCTGCCGGTGACCCGCCAGCAGGCCCACGTAGAGGGCCTTGGTTTCTTGCCAGAATTCGAGCTGCGCCGGCGTCAGGGCGGCCGGGATGCCCGGCGCCGGCGCCGTATCGCTGCCGCGCAGGGCCTGCGCCAGGGTCGCGGCGCATTCGCGCACGCGCATGTCGTAGTATTCGATGCGCTCGCTCGAGAGCCGCTGGATGCCGTGCCAGTCGCCGGACTCGAACAGCGACTTGGCGCGCTGCGCACCGTAGCGAAACAGCGAGTAGTGGCGGTCGAAGCCCGCAAGAATCATGCGCGCCACGGCCTCGGGCGACAGCCGCCGGGGGGCGACGGGCTCAATGCGCTGGTGGTCCCCGGAATCGCTCATGGGATCGCGTCAGGCGGTCTCGCCGAAGAGTTCGCGGCCGATCAGCATGCGGCGGATCTCGCTGGTGCCGGCGCCGATTTCATAGAGCTTGGCGTCGCGCCACAGGCGGCCCGTGGGGTAGTCGTTGATGTAGCCGTTGCCGCCCAGGATCTGGATGCCCTCGCCCGCCATCCAGGTCGCTTTTTCCGCGCAGTACAGAATGGCGGCCGCGCAGTCCTTGCGTACCTGGCGCACGTGCGCGGTGCCCAGGCGATCGAGGTTTTTGCCGACGGTATAGCAAAAGGCGCGCGAGGCCTGCAGCGTCGTGTAGAGATCGGCAAGCTTGCCCTGGATCAGTTGAAACTCGCCGATCGGCCGGCCGAACTGTTCGCGCTCGTGCACATAGGGCACCACCACGTCCATGACCGCCTGCATGATGCCCAGGGGGCCCGCGGCGAGGACCGCGCGCTCGTAGTCCAGGCCGCTCATCAACACCCGGACGCCGCCGTTGACGGCGCCCAGCACGTTTTCCTCGGGCACCTCGCAGTCCTGGAACACCAGTTCGCCGGTGTGGCTGCCGCGCATGCCGAGCTTATCGAGCTTCTGGGCCACCGAGAATCCCGCGAAGCCCTTTTCCACGATGAAGGCGGTGATGCCGTGCTGGCGTGCCTGCGGGTCGGTTTTGGCGTAGACCACCAGGGTGTCCGCGTCGGGGCCGTTGGTGATCCACATTTTGGTGCCGTTCAGCACGTAGCGGTCGCCGCGTTTTTCGGCGTGCAGGCGCATGGCGACCACATCCGAGCCGGCACCTGGCTCGCTCATGGCCAGGGCGCCGATGCGTTCGCCCGAGACGAGCGCCGGCAGGTACTTGCGCTTTTGCGCCTCGGTGCCGTTGCGGTGGAGCTGGTTGACGCACAGATTGGAGTGCGCGCCGTAGGACAGGGCGATCGAGGCGCTCGCGCGCGAGATCTCTTCCATGGCGATCATATGGGCCAGGTAGCCGAGGCTGGAGCCGCCGTAGGCCTCGTCCACGGTCACCCCGAGCAGGCCCAGGTCGCCGAACTTGCGCCACAAGTCCATGGGGAACTGGTCATCGCGGTCGGCGGCGGCGGCGCGCGGTGCGATCTCGGCCTGCGCGAAATCGCGGACCGCATCGCGCAGCATGTCCAAGTCGTCGCCGAGTTCGAAATTGAGGCCGGGCAAGTTCATGGGAGTCTCCAGGGTGGGGCGTGAATAAGGCCTTATTTTGCTATGACGTTTACGTTAACGTCAATCAGGATCTGGCCGAAGCAGCATCCAGGGCGCGTTCGCGCAGCAAGGCTTGGCATTCAGCCTCTTGCTGGCGGATCTCGCGCAGCGTCACCTCGAGGTCTTGGCGCTGCTGCTCGAGCTTGATCCGGTGGGTCTCAAGCACTTGGGCGTAGTGCCGCAACTGGGCGGTGCTGCTGGCGCCGGTTTCGTCGTACATATTGATCAGACTCAGGATCTCTGCGAGTTGCAAGCCCAGGCGGCGGCCGCGCAGCGCGAGCTTGAGCCGCGTGCGGTCGCGCGTCGAATAGACCCGGTTGCGCCCTTGGCGACCTGGGCTGACGATGCCCTGATCCTCGTAGAAGCGGATCGTGCGCGGCGTTACCGAGAATTCGCGGGCCAGCTCGGAAATGGTCCAGGTGATTTGAGTCATGGGGCGGAAGCTTACGTTAACGTCAATACATAATGCCATAATATGCATCAAATCCATATGGCCGCGCGCCACTGTATCCGTGGAGAAATCAATTGAATCCGAATGAGCAGAAACTGAGCTATCCCCTGGGCGAAGCCCTCCCCGAACCGGGCCGGGCGGTCGGCATCGCCGATGGGGTGCAGTGGATCCGCATGCCGCTGCCCTTCGCCCTGGATCACATCAATCTGTGGCTGCTGCGCGATGAGATCGACGGGCGCCAGGGCTGGACCGTGGTCGATTGCGGCATCGACCGCGCCGAGGTGCGGGCGCGCTGGGAAGAGGTCTTCGAACATGCGCTCGGCGGCCTGCCGGTCCTGCGGGTGGTCGTGACGCACATGCATCCCGACCATGTGGGGCTTGCACACTGGCTGTGCGAGCGCTGGCAGGCGCCTTTATGGATGACCATGACCGACTATACGCTGGCCCGCTTATGGTCGGCGCCCGCACCCGCGGACGCCGAAGGCGGGGGGCCCACCGGGGAATCCGCGGTGCGGCATTTTGCGCAGCACGGCCTGCTGGATCCCGAGGCGCAGCGGCAGATCCGCGAGCGCCACGGCTACTACAGCGGACTGGTGCCGGGAATGCCCGGCAGCTTTCATCGAATGCTCCATGGCCAGGTTCTGCGCATCGGCGGACGAGACTGGCGTGTGATCGTGGGCTATGGCCATGCGCCTGAGCACGCCTCGCTGTCCTGCCCCGCGCTGGGGGTGCTGATCTCGGGGGATATGGTGTTGCCGAGGATATCGACCAATGTCAGCGTGTTCGATCTCGAGCCCGAGGCCAATCCCCTGCCTTTGTATCTGGATTCGCTCAAGGCCTACGATGGTCTGGATGCCGACACGCTGGTGCTGCCGTCGCACGGCCGCCCCTTCACGGGCCTGCACGAGCGCGTAGCCCAGCAGCATGCCCATCATGCCGAGCGCCTGGATGAGTTGCTGGTGGCCTGCGGCGAGCCCGTGAGTGCGACCGACATCCTGCCCGTGCTGTTTCGCCGCAAACTCGACCTGCACCAGCTCACCTTCGCCATGGGCGAGGCCATCGCCCACCTGCACGCCTTATACTTCGAAGGGAAGCTGCGCCGCAGCGTCGATGCGCAAGGAATCTACCGTTTCCAGCGCGTCTAGCGCCTCGCCAGCCGCAACGTCCACCAGATTTTTTCAGGCCCGCCCATGTCCGTCCCCTCAGACGCCCGCCTCGATACCCTGCTGCAGCATACCGGCCAGGCGCCGCTGGACCCGGCCACGGGCAGCGGGCCCGTCGCCATGCCGTCCATGCGCACCAGCACGGTGCGCTTTGCGGACATGGAGGCCCTCGACCGCGCCCAGGCGGCCAAGGCGCGCGGCGAGCGGGTCCCGACCTACGGGCGCGTGGGCCTGCAGACCCATGCGGCGCTCGAGACCCTGTTGTGCGAGCTCGAGGGGGGCACCCGGGCCTTCCTCGCCCCTTCGGGGATGGCGGCGATCAGCATGGCGCTGCTGGCCCTGGCGGGGCAGGGCGACCATATCCTGGCGGCTGATTGCGTCTATGCGCCGGTGCGCTATCTGCACAAGACCATCCTGTCGCGCATGGGCGTGCGCATGGATTTCGTGCGGCCCACGGTCGAGGCCCTGACGGCCGCCCTGCGGCCGGAAACCCGGGTGCTGTATCTGGAATCACCGGGCTCTTTGTTGCTAGAGATGCTGGACCTGCCGGCGCTGGCGCGCTGGGGTCGTGCGCATGGCCTCGTGGTGGTGGTCGACAACACCTGGGGATCGGGATATGTCTATCGCCCCCTGGCGCTGGGCGCGGACGTGTCGGTCGTCGCGGCGACCAAATACATCGGTGGGCACTCGGACCTGATGCTGGGCGCGGCGGTGGCGTGCGACGAGGCGCTGAACCGGCGGCTGGGCGAAACCCACTATGCTCTGGGCAGTACGGTCAGCGCGGACGATGCCTGGCTCGCCCTGCGCGGTGCGCGCACGCTGGGCCTGCGCATGCGCCAGAGCGCGGTCCATGCGCTCGAGGTCTGTCGCTGGCTGGAATCCCGCCCCGAGGTTTCGCGCCTGTTTCATCCGGCGTGGCCCGCCGATCCAGGTCACGCGCTATGGCGCCGGGATGCGCAGGGCTCGAACGGTCTGTTGTCGGTGGCGGTGGATTTCGATGGGGCCGGCGCCCGGCGGCTGATCGACGCCTTGCGCCTGTTTGGCATCGGCTATTCCTGGGGGGGCTACGAGAGCCTCGTCACCCAGGTCGAGCCCCAGGCTCTGCAGACGCATGGCTACTGGGCCGAACAGGCCGATGCGCGATTGCGCGCCGGCAGTGTGCTGCGCCTGCATATCGGCCTGGAGGATCCGCGCGACCTGATCGCCGACCTCCAGCAGGCCTTCACACAAGCTCTGGCCTAAGGTACGACAAGCCGCGCGCCCCCTTTGGGGATGAGCCGGGATACGGAATGGTCCTGCGGACCGTTCCGTGCCTGGTGAATCCGAACCGCCTGCAAGCGGTGAGGTAGACAGCAAGCCGCAGGCGCAGCGTGGGGGTCTTTTTTCCGCCGGGCCGCCCCAAGGAAAAAGCGCCCCCCTGGGGGGCAGCAAGCCGCAGGCGCAGCGTGGGGGCCTTATTTACTTCCCTTCGGCCAGTATCTGCTTGACCAGCTTGTCGGCCTCGTCGATGGCGCCCTGGTACGTGCCGGTGTGCGAGGGCGAGGTCACGTAGCGCCCGCCGATCGCAAAGGAGGGCGTGCCATCGATATGGTAGGCTTTGACCAGTTCGTCGGCGCGCATCACGCGGGTCTTGACGCCGAATGAGTTGAACACGTCGATGAAGGCCTGACGATCCACGCCTTGCCCGGCAATCCAGTCGATGATGGCGTCGGCTTTGAACAGACGCTCGTGTTCATCGTGGATGGCGCGGAACACGGTGGCATGCAGATCCAGGCGATCCATGGCCTCGAGCGCGTAGTAGAGCTTTTGCAGGTCCTGCATGCTGGCGTTGAAGGCCACCGGGACGGCTTTGAACGCCACGTCCGCGGGCAGCGTGGGCCGCCATTTTTCGACCAGCGGCTCGATTGCCTTGCAATGCGGGCACGTATAGGCGAAAAATTCGAGTACCTCGATCTTGCCCGGTGTATCAGAGGGCTGGGCGGGGTCCACGACGTCGTATGGGTTGGCGGCCTGCGCCATGGGCGCAAACGCCAGGGATAGCCCCAGGGCCATGCCCAGGGCGATGCGGGAAAGAAAGGACTTCATCAGGGACTCCGTGGTGCGAAGGTCGGGGTTAGCGTCCGTTCAGGGCCGGACGACAGAGGATTCGATTTTTTCACTGCCGAGTTGAGTGCGCGCGCGATTCATCTCATCGATGCCCTTGAAGGGGCCCACCCGGACCCGGTTGATGGCGCTGCCGTTTGACTGCCCCTGCTCGATGCGCACCGGCAGGCCCAGCAGCAGCACCCGTGCGCGCATGGCCTCGGCCTCGTCCTTGGACCGGAATGCGCCGGTCTGCAGATAGTAGATGGTCTGGGTGCCCGGGGCCGGCTGGGCCGCGGGTTTCGTGGGCGGGGGTGCGGGCGCCTGGGCGCCTGATGCGGTGCCCGATGCAGCGGTCGCGGCCGGCGGCGCCGAGGGTGGCGGGACGGCGGATGGCTTTGCGTCCAGGCCGGCGATCAGCTTGCCGATGTCGTCGGCCAGGGGGTTCCCGCTCTCGCTGGGCGCCGGGGCCGGTGGATTGTTCGTGCCGCCGCCCTGCGCGGGGCTGCGGGTACCGGCGGGTCCGTCCTTGCCGTACAGGCCGATATTGGGATCGGGGGCGTTGCTGACATCGGGCAGCAGGGTCGAGGGCGTGCTGCGGCTGGCCTTGTCCATGAAGGGCATGGGGGCCTGGGTGACGAACAAGGCGACCGCCACGGCCGCGCCGACGCCCAGCACCATGCCGAGAATCAGGCCGAGCCAGGTCCCGCCGGAGCGTGAGGAGGTTTTACGTTTGCGAGTCGCCATTCGGGTCACATCCTTTCAGGGGCCGAGACGCCGAGCAATCCCAGGCCGTTGGCGAGGACCTGGGCGGTGGCCTTGGCCAGGCGCAGCCGCGCGGCGCGCAGCGGCAGCGCATCGACCAGGATGCGCTCGGCGTTGTACCAGGCGTGGAAATCCGCCGCACAGTCGCGCAGCCAGAACGCCAGTTGATGCGGCGCCAGTTCCTGGGCGGCAAGCGTCAGGGTGCCCGGGTACTCGGCGAGCCTTTGCAGCAGCTTGATCTCTGTAGGGGCCTCCAGGACGGCGGGGTCGGCCTCGTCGATCCGCGTTGCGAGCTCGGCGTGCTGGCCCAGCAGCGAGTGGATGCGCGCGTGGGCGTATTGGATGTAGTAGACGGGGTTTTCCTCGCTGCGTGAGAGCGCCAGGTCCACGTCGAACACGAATTCGGAATCCGCTCGCCGCTGGGCCAGGAAAAACCGCACCGCATCGCGCCCCACCCAGTCGATCAGGTCGCGCAGGGTGACGTAGCTGCCGGCGCGTTTGGATATCTTGACCTCGGCGCCGTCGCGCATGACGCGGACCATCTTGTGCAGCACGTAGGCGGGGTAGTCCCTGGGGATGCCCAGGTTCAGGCCCTGCAGGCCCGCCCGCACCCGGGCGATGGTGCCGTGGTGGTCGGTGCCCTGGATGTTGATGGCCCGGTGAAAGCCGCGCTCCCATTTGGAGACATGGTAGGCGACGTCCGGCACGAAGTACGTATAGCCACCCTCGGACTTGCGCATGACGCGGTCCTTGTCGTCGCCGGTGCCGAGTTCCGTCGTGCGCAGCCACAGCGCGCCGTCCCGCTCGTAGGTATGGCCTGCCGCGACCAGCGCCTGGACCGTGCGGTCGACTCGGCCGCTGGTGTAGAGGGAGCTTTCCAGATAGTAGTGGTCGAAGCGCAGATCGAAGGCCTGGAGGTCGAGGTCCTGTTCGCGGCGCAGGTAGGCCACGGCAAAGCGGCGGATGGCCTCGAGGTCATCGAGGTCGCCCGCGGCCTGGACGGGCTCGCCATCGGCGGCCTGCAGCGTCGCGCGCGCCATGTAGTCGCGCGCAATGTCCAGAATGTAGTCGCCCTTGTAGCCATCGACCGGGAAATCCGGCGCATCGGGCTCGATGCCGCGCGCGCGCGCCTGGACGCTGATCGCCAGATTGTGGATCTGGTTGCCGGCGTCGTTGTAGTAGAACTCGCGGGTCACCTGGGCGCCTTGGGTGGCGAACAGTCGGCAGATCGAATCACCCAGCGCCGCCTGGCGTGCGTGGCCGACGTGTAGAGGGCCGGTGGGGTTGGCCGAGACGAATTCGACCATGACCTTGTCCTCGGTTGGCGCGCGGTGGCCATAGCCCGGACCCTTGTCGCGGATCGCCGCGAGCACCGCCTGGTGCGCGGCGGCGGCCAGTCGGAAGTTGATGAAACCGGGGCCCGCGACCTCGGCCTGGGCGATCAGGCTCGCGGACCGTTCGTCGGCCAGGATGAGGGCCACCAGGGCCTGGGCCAGCTCGCGCGGGTTGCGCCGCGCTGCGCGGGCGGCCTGCATGGCGACATTGCAGGCGATGTCGCCGTGGGCGGCGACCTTGGGTCGTTCGAGCGTGATCTCCGGCGTGGCCTCGGGGAGGGTGCGGGCAAGCGCGGACTGGATGACGGCGATGAGCTGGGCGTGTTGCTCTGGTAGCATGGAGTGCGGAAAAGTTTCGGGGTGCGGGAACACAGGCCCGGGTCGGGCCGATTCCGTCGAAACGGGATCGTCAGGGCATCCTGGAATGATAGCGTGATTTCAGCGGAGCCGCGCTACATCCGCAGACCCAGGGCCGACTCGAGCCACTGTCCGTATCCCTGCATGTCGACTTCGCCCGCTACGCTGCCAGCCGCGCCGCGCCAGTCGTCCACACGCCGTATATAGGCTTCGAGCTCGCGTCGCCGGACGTCGCCGAGCTGTTCGTGACGGCCTTGAGCCATCAGGGTGGACAGGCCGCGGCTGTCCTGGATGGCGCGGTCGCTGTCCGCGAGCATCCGCTGCCATGCCGGGCGCTCGTCGTGCAGCAGCGCCTCGGTGACCTGGCGCTCCTCGGGCGCCAAGTCGGCAAAGGGCACCTGCGCCGCGCGCGCCTGCCACAGCATCCAGTTCAGCGCCACGTCGGACAGATCGCCGGCGGGCTCGGGTTCGCCGGCGTGGTTCAGGCGCACGCCGCCGCCGATGTCGGCGTGCGCACCGATGAAGGGGGCCTCGACCGCATTGAGGTGGCCGGCGCCGTCGGCGGACAGCAGGGGGAACATCAGGCGGTATTCGTGCAAGGCGACGGCGTGCGCCACCCATTGCCAGGCATGGGCGATGCCCAGCGCGTAGCCGGCGTTGTGCGCCCCCAGCAGGCCGAATTGCGCCACCGAGTCGAACAGGCCCATGAAGCGCAGGTCCAGGCACAGGCCGATCGTTCCGCGCAGCGGGTCGTCGATCGAGAACCAGCCATCGCGGGTGTGCGCGGCGATCTGGTTGGCGAAGTGTCGGGCCAGGGCGGCGCCGCGGGAATAGCCGAGGATGTCGATGGGGACGGGCTGGCGCGTGCCCTGGGCGCTCGCCAGCGAGTTGAGCAGCGACTGCCATTGGTTTCTGAGGATCTGGCCGGCGCTGGCCGCCGTGATGGCGTCCCAGTCCAGGTAGGCCTCGTTGCCGGGACCCGCATGGTAATGGACCGGACCGCCGGTGTAGCGCTGGGACAATTTCCAGACATTGCTCGCGGTGATCCGATCGTGCCGGGAGCCATCGAAGGCCATCAGCAGCAGGCCCAACGGATCGACGTGGCGCATGGGCTGCTGACCGGCGTAGCCCAGCGCCTGCTGGCCGGGGAGGGGTCCGAGCGGATCGGGCTCGAGGTAGTGCATGGCCTCGGGCAGATAGCTGCGGAAGATATTGTCGTGCCAGCCCGTGGCCGGATCGTGGAACTGGCCGGGCAGGCGCAGGTCCAGATCCAGGTCGCCCGCCAGCCGTGCGGCGCGGCCGCCGACATCCAGGTCCGCCAGCCAGCGGATGCGGCGTGCCCCGTCGGTCGCCAGGCGCGGTGCGCCCAGCAGGTCGGCGTGGAGGGCGTAAAGCCTGGGTTCGCCATCGGTGCCAGTCTCGATGAGGCCGACCGGGGCCTCGTGCGCATAGATGAAGCGTTGGCTGACGCCGAAGGTCGGGGCGTTCGGAGCGGCCGCGCCCGGAGGCCGCCGCCAGATGGCCGCCACGCGATTGTCCAGGTAATAGAGTTCGGTGTCGCCCTCGGGGCTGGTGCGTCGGATCTGCTGGCCTCGGCCGTTGTGGGTGTATCCGGCCACCATGCGACCGGTACGCTCGACCTGCGCGAGGCGGCGTTGCGGGCTGTAGCGCAGATCGAGACCCTCGGCCCGCGTGGGCAGGCCCGAGGCATCCCGCCGGATGGCCTGCGTCCGGCCGTCGGCCGCGTCGGGGGACGTGTGGGCGGGCGTGCGGACCGATTCGGTCAGCAGGGTGCCATCGGATCGCCAGGCCAGCCAGGCCTCGCGTGCGGCACGGGCCTCGCCGTCCAGGCGGAGGTGCTCGCGCAGGCCCGCCAGCCGCCCTTGCGTATCATAGGCGTAGTCGCGCGTGGCGCCGTATCCGGCCTCGGGCACGTCCTCGAGGCTGCGACGCACCAGGCCGGACGGGGCGTGCACGCGGCGCGAGAGCCAACGGATCGAGGCGCCATCGCGCAGCAGCAGGGTGTCGGCCCGGCCATCGGGGCCGGCATGGCTTGCCAGATGCAGGCCGTTGCCGTGGCGGTAGCCGGGTTCGCCCGCCACGGTTTCGATGACCGTGCGGCGCTCGCCGCTCGGTGTTTCCCAGACGATGCCCGTGAGGCGGGCACCCTCGCCCCAGGCGTAGTGCAGGGCGCCGCCTTCGGGCAGGCCATGGCGCACGAGCCGCCCCTGCACGTCATGGGCGAAGGATTCCTCGTAACGCAGCGCGCCCGCGGCGTGCGGGCGCCGGACCGCGCGCCCGGCCACGCGGCCGAGCGCGTCGTGGCGCAGGGATTCGGTCTCGGCGGGATGATGGATGCGCACGAGCCAGGGGCCGCGCCAATCCAGGGTGGTGCGCAGCGTGTCGGCGCCGGCCCCACCGGCCTCCAGGGCGATGGGGCGCGCCGCCCGGTCATATGCGATGTCCAGGCGGTTGCCGTTCGCGTATTCGATGCGTTCCGGCAAGCCGCGTGCGTCATGGCGGATGCGGGTGACGCCGGTGAGGGGTGTGCGCCAGCCGTGTTCGCGCCGGCTGTGGTCGGACTCGAGGACCAGCCCGGGCCACCCTGGTGCCACGGGGACGGTGCGTGCGATTCGGCCCGCGCCGTCGCGGGCCAGGCGCAGGCCCCCCAGGCTGACCAGCCGGCCCTGGGGGTCGTATGCGGCCTCCAGGCCCGGGGGCGCGCAGCCCGGGCAGCCGTCGCCACGCACTGCCCGCAGCACATGGCGGCCGCCGCGGATCGCATGGACGAGGTCGGTGCGCGATCCGTCGGCGCCCAGGACACGCGTGAGCCCTGCCTCGCCGGTCTGGTCGGGGTACAGGATGCGCAGGCGCCCGCGGCCCTGGTCGGGCGGGCCCGGCACGGCCTGCGTGACGCGGCCGGCGGCGTCGTAGGCCCAGCTGCGGATCCGCGCCGTCCGCCCGCCGGGGTCGGCGAGTTCGACCCCCGTGATGGCGTGCGGGTGTCCGGCCTGATGGTCGGCCTCGTACACGTAATGGCGCTGCATGTCGTCCGGGCGGACGACGCCGATCAGGCGCGCGCCGCCGGTCGGGCCCTGCTCGTATCGGTACTCGAAGCGCCCGGCCGGCGTGTCGATGTGCGCGACGCGGGGGGGCGAGGCCGCCGGATCGTAGGCGAAGCGCAGGTCGCCGCCGTTTTGCGCGATCCGCTCGATGGCGCCGGCCAACGGCCCCGAGGCGTGGCGCAGGATGTGGATGGGCGCCTGCGCGGGCACCCGCAGGACGGTCAGCCGACCCTTGGCGTCGAAGGCCAGCGTCGTGCCGTCCGGCCAGCGCCAGAGGCGTCCCTGGGCGGAGACCTCGATGCGGCCGGCGGCCGCATCGCGCGACCGGCCATCGGCGCCGAAGCGCAGACGCGCGCCATCGGCCTGCACGATATGCCATCCCGTGCCGCGCGTCGTCAGGCGGAGGTCGTATTCGCCGTGCCATCCCGCGCCCCAAGGGCCGGGCGATCCATCGCCGGAACGGTGGATGCGGACCAGGGCCGGATAGCGGCCATCGGGCGGCGCGGGCAAATCGAGATCACGTTGGAATTTTTGGCCCGTCGCGAGGTGTACCGGATTGCCGATCCCCAGGTTCAGCGCGGGCTCGGTGGGCGGCGCCGTGAGAATCCGCGCACAGGGCAGGCCCTGCACCGGAGCGTGGCACATGCCTTGCGCGCCGGCGGGTGTGCCACCGGCCAGCGCCCAGCCGAGCAGCAGGATCGACGGCAGCGGATGCGGGCGGCGCGAGGGCTGGGCAGGCATGGCGGCTCCTCTTTGGAAACCAGCCATTCTCCTGCTTGGCAGGGTGGGGAAGTTGCGTTAGTGTATCAACATGTCCATTGTGGGAATCCGACCATGCTTGTCCTATTCCACTCCAAATCCGCCGCCGAAGTCCTGATGTTCGCCAGGCATGCCAAGCCGATTCTGGAGGCGGCTGGCAAGACCTTCGACGAGCTGGAACTGCCCGAGCGCGGCGTCATCACGCGGGCGCAACTCGATGCGGCGATCGCCGGCATCGAATCTGCGATCGCCGCCAGTCCCGAGCCCAAAAAGGAACATGACGCGGGCGGCCACGACGATGCGGCCGAACACCCGATCGAACAATTTGTCAGCCTGGGCCGGCGCGCCTGGCCCTTGCTGGCCATGTTGCGCCTGGCTCGTGAAAAGGGCGAGGACGTGACTTGGGAGCCCGCGCCCCAGTGGTAGGGCGCTAGCCCCGACGGGGCTGGTCCGCGCCCAGAGGGGGATGGCCGGGTGGCCCGCCGCGTGCGCGTGGCTCAGGCCGCGACGTTCTCGCGGGCGGCGGCCTGGGCGCGGGTCGCCGCATGGCGGTTGATGGCGCTCAGGATCGCGAGGAATGAGGACGTCACGATGTCCTCGTGGATGCCCACGCCGAAACCCGAGGCCGCCTCGTCGATGCGCATCTCGACGTACGAGGCTGCGCGCGTGTCGGTGCCCGTGCCGATCGCGTGTTCCTGGTAGTCCATGATGCGCGCATCCAGACCCAGGGCGTTGACGAAGGCCGAGATCGCGCCGTCGCCCTCGCCCTCGAGCTGGCGGATCGCGCCATCGACCTGCACTTCGATCTCGATGGCGAATTGCTTGCGGCCGTCGGTCTTGGGGCTGCCGGTGATGCGGTGGCGCACGAGTTTCCAGGGCGTCTCGCGATCCAGGTACTCGGACGAGAAGATGTCGTAGACGTCCTTGGGCGTGACCTCGCGACCGGTGTCGTCGGTGACGCGCTGGATGGCGCGGCTGAATTCGATCTGCAGGCGGCGCGGCAACACCAGGCCGTGCTCTTGCTCGAGCAGGTACGACACGCCGCCTTTGCCGGACTGGCTGTTGACGCGAATGACCGCATCGTAGCTGCGGCCCAGGTCGGCCGGGTCGATCGGCAAGTAGGGGACTTCCCAGACCGCGTCGGCCTGTTGGGTGGCGAAGCCCTTTTTGATGGCGTCCTGATGCGAGCCCGAGAAGGCGGTGAACACCAGGTCCCCGGCATAGGGGTGGCGCGGGTGTACGGGCAACTGGTTGCAGTACTCGACACAGCGGCGGATCTCGTCGATATCCGAGAAATTCAGGCCCGGGTCGATGCCCTGGGTGTACAGGTTCAGGGCCAGGGTGACCAGGTCCACGTTGCCGGTGCGCTCGCCGTTGCCGAACAGGCAGCCTTCAATGCGGTCGGCGCCGGCCATGACGGCGAACTCGGCGGCGGCCACGGCCGTGCCGCGATCGTTGTGCGGGTGTACGCTCAGGACGATCTTGTCGCGCTCGGCCAAGTGCGTGTGCATCCACTCGATCTGGTCGGCGTACAGGTTGGGGGTGGTCGCCTCGATGGTGGCGGGCAGGTTCAGGATGATCTTGTCTTGCACGGTGGGTTGCCAGGCCTCGACCACGGCGTTGCAGACCTCGAGGGCAAACTCGGGCTCGGTGGTGCTGAAGACCTCGGGCGAGTATTCGTAGCGCCAATGGGTCTCGGGATGCTTGGCGACCTCGGCCTTGACGATGAGGGTGCCCTGGACGGCGATCTGGCGGACCTCGTCGCGGCTCATGCGAAAGACGATCTTGCGAAAGGCGGGTGCGCAGGCGTTGTACATGTGGATGATCGCGTGCTTGGCGCCCGCGGCCGCTTCGACCGTGCGGGCGATCAGATCCTCGCGGGCCTGGGTCAGCGCGATGATCGTCACGTCGTCGGGGATGCGATGCTCGTCGACGAGCTTGCGCACGAAGTCGAAATCGGTCTGCGAGGCCGAGGGGAAGCCCACCTCGATTTCCTTGAAGCCGATCTTGATCAACTGCTCGAAGAAACGCAGTTTGCGCTCGACGCTCATCGGTTCGATCAGCGCCTGGTTGCCGTCGCGCAGATCCGTGCTCATCCAGATCGGGGGTTGCGCGATGCGGCGGCTGGGCCACGTGCGTTCAGAAAAATCATGGACGAACGGACGGAACGGGACGTATTTGTCGGAAGGATTCTTGATCATGGCGATACCTGGCTGTGCGGTGTGTCATCCGGCGCGCGGATGCGAAAAGACGGGAACTGTGGCGGATGCAGGTTGCCGAACTGCCACGCGGCGCTAGGCCCGGCAACCGATCGGTAGCAGCAGTAGCGCAGGTAGGAGGGACGAAAGGAGCTGCAAGCGGGACGGGGCCGCCACGCGCACGCGCCCTGCCGCGGCGGATCGCGGCGGGAGAACGGAGGGGCTGCGTGAAATGCTCATAATGTGAAAGTCAACCATATTTTCCGGCGGCTGGCAAGGGGCCGGGCCCGCGCACCGTCCACCGCCGCGCGCATTGACACAGGGGCATTGCCCTCGGAATCGCCTGCGCGGCGCAGTTTTCGGGTTGCGGCCGATGCTCGGCGGGTCATGGAGCGCCGCAGGCGGATTGCCGGTGCGGAATGTTGTTGATTTGCACACCCGCGTGCTCAGTCGTTGTGCCGTGCCTGTTCCAGGGCGGCCCGTTGCCGCGCGGCCCGTTGCAGCTTGCCGGCGCGATCGGCGCGCAGCCCATCGCGGGCCCGTTGCAGGTCGGCGACGCGCAGGGGCTCGTCGCGTTCCTGCCAGGCCCAGAGCAAGACCTCTAGAGCAGGGGCCGACAGTCCATTGGACAGCTGCGCGAAGGTGGCCTCGTCGATCGGCCTGCCACGGGCGGTGCGCATCGAGGCGCGCGCGAACAGAGCCAGAAAATAGGCTATGATGACCGTGCTCAACGCCACCAGCGCCCACCAGAAGAACGGGTTGTACCGCTGCATCAGCGCGGTAGCCTCGGCGCCCATCACATGCAGGCCCGCGTAGTCGATGCCGTCGCCGAAGGCCAACAGCCTGTTGAGCAAGTCATACCAGGCCAGGGCAACCACCGCGATCACGATTGTGACGATGATCTTGCGAGTCGCCGTCAGTTTGAACAAGGCGGTGCGCAAGATCGCGTGATCCTGGCGGCTGGGGTGTCGTGTCTGTTCGGAATTCATGATCGTATTTTAACTATGCAATCGCGTCCGTCCCTGGAATTGGGTCAGCGTCAGCAACTGGTCCTGACCCCGCAGCTACAGCAGGCCATCCGCCTGCTGAATTGCTCGTCCCAGGAACTGGAGCAGGAACTGGCGCAGGCGCTCGAGGAAAACCCCATGCTCGAGCGGCTGGAGACGCCGGACGAGACGGCGGTGCAGGCCGAGCAGCTCGAGCGCTGGTGGTCGCAGCCCGCGGCCAGGGTCGGCAGCGATGATATCCCAGAAAGCGGGCGCGGGCAGAATTTCGAGGAGTTTCTTTTACAACAGTTACATGCCACCCGGGCCACGGAACGCGACCGGGCCCTGGTCGCCGCGCTGGTGTCCGCCCTGGACGAGCACGGCTACCTGGACGGGGCGCTTGAGGAGTTGGCGGCGGCCCTGCCGGCCGACTGGGAGGTCGATCCCGACGAACTGGCCGCCGCCTTGCGCTTGCTGCAATCCTTCGATCCGCCGGGGGTGGGTGCGCGCGGGCTGGCCGAGTGTCTGGCGCTGCAGCTTGGCCGGTTGGCCGATGATGGCGCGGAGGACGCGGCGGCGCTCGACTGCGCGCGCCGCATGACGGCGCACCTGGACCTGCTTGCGGCCGGCAAGTTCAGCCGCCTGTGCGATCTCCTGGGGTGCGATCGCGCGCGGCTCGATCGCGCGCACGCCATGATCCTGCGCCTCGAGCCCCGTCCGGGGCGCGCCTGGGACTCGGGGAGCATCCATTACATCGTGCCCGACGTGCTGCTGCATCGGGCCCGCGGCCGTTGGCAGGCCAGCCTCAATCCCGCCCTCGCCCCGCGTCTGCGGGTCAACCGGGTGTATGCGGACTGCCTGGCGCAGACCGATGAGGCCGGCGCCTTGCAAGAGCAGGTGCGTCAGGCAAGGACGCTGATCCGCAGCTTGGGCCAGCGGCAGCAAACGATCCTGCGGGTGGCCCAGGCGCTGGCCGAGCGTCAGCACGAATTCCTCGAGAACGGCCCGCGGGCGCTGCGGCCCCTGGTGCTGCGCGACATCGCCGAGGAGCTCGGCCTGCACGAGTCCACGATCTCGCGGGCGACGCGTCAAAAATACGCCCAGACCCCCTGGGGCATCTACGAGATGAAACAGTTCTTTGGCACGGCGGTCCAGACCCGCGATGGCGAGGACACGTCGGCCCTCGCGGTCCGGGACCTGATGAAGGCCATTCTCGTCGATGAGCCCGCCGGGCGGCCTTTGTCGGACAGCCGCATCGCCGAGCTGCTGGCCGAGCGCGGCGTATCCATTGCCCGGCGCACGGTCGCAAAGTACCGTGAGGCGATGGGCGTGCCGACGGCGAGCCTGCGCAAGGCGCGCGCCGGTCTCGCAGGGGCTTGCGCGATACAGGAAAAATGATGATAATGATTCGCATGTATATTTGTGTATGCAATGCGATCAGCGAGCGTCAGGTCCAGGAGGCCGTGGCGCAGGGCGCCCAGGCACTGTCCGATCTCCAGGCCAGTCTTGGAGTGGCGACCTGCTGCGGGCATTGCGCCGAAACCGCGGCAGAGTATCTGCCGGGCGGCCGTTACGCCGCCGCACCCGCGCTGGATCTCGCCAGCCTGGCGCCCAGCACCGTGTTCGAGGGCCGGGAAGTCCGCCGCCGCGCCGCCTGACCGCCCCAAGGAAAAAGCGACGTGTTAGGCTAATGCTTTGGGCCTCAGCCGCCGGCGAGGCCCGCCGACAGGAGCACTGGCCATGAAAGGCGACAAGACGGTCATTCAGCATCTCAACAAGCAGCTCAAGAACGAGCTCTCGGCCATCAATCAGTATTTCCTGCATGCGCGCATGCTCAAGCACTGGGGCTTCGAAAAGCTCGGGAAGCACGAATACGAGGAATCCCTGGGCGAGATGCGCCATGCGGACCAACTGATCGAGCGCATCTTCATGCTCGATGGCCTGCCCAATTTGCAAGACCTGCACAAGCTCCTGATCGGCGAGACCGTCCCCGAGATCCTCGCCTGTGATCTGAAACTGGAAACCGCCGCACAGGCGACCGTCAGAGAGGCCATGGCCTATTGCGAATCGGTGCGGGACTTTACCTCGCGCGACCTGTTTCAGGACATTCTGAACGACACTGAGGAACACATCGACTGGCTGGAAACCCAGATCGAGCTCGTCGATAAGGTCGGCCTGCAGAACTACCTGCAATCCCAGATGGGCGAGTGATCCCCCGGCGTCCGGCGTTGCGCTAATTAGCGGGATTGCGCGCCGGACAGTCGTCCACCCGGCCCCATGCGTTGTTGGGTTCGCAGTACTTGTTGCGGGCCGCCCAGGCACACGATGGCCTGGAAAAGAATCCTTTGCTCTCACAGAGCGCCAGTTCCTTGCGGAAGGCCGCCTGCCAGTTGCCGTCCTGGCCCTGGGGGCCCGCCGCCGCCGGCGGGGCGGTCGTGATGTCCACTGGCTGTATCGCGCTCGAGCCGAGGGCGCCGACCGTGGCGATGCCCTCGAGGCCGTTACGCTGGTTTTGTGATGCCAGGGCGATCGCCTCATCCATGGTGATGGTGGTGGTGGCCAGGGCGATCGGCGGCGCCGAGGCCATCAGCGGCATGGGCTGGATTTCCCAGCTCACGGGTGGCGCAGCTTGAGGCACGCCCAGGCGCCCATCGGGCAGGGGTTGCGGCGCGGTGGCAACGAAGGGCTTGCCGTCGGCGCCCAGGACCTGGACGGCCTCGAGCTCGGGGTGCGTCGTGAGCGGGGGCTGGGCGGGGCCGTGCGCAATCAGCCAGTCGCCAAGCTGCAGCCCGCCCCAGGCGGATGCGCCGGCGACGAGCAAGAGAGTGGCGAATATCAAACGCCAGGACATGATGCGGCCCCCTGGTCAGAAAATCGATCCATCGCCGACATTGTAAAGGACGCTAGACCCCGGCGCCGAACACCTGGCCCGCATGTTCGCGCATGGCGTGAAACTCGACGGCCGGGTAGAGTTCCTGCGCGACGCGTAGCTGGGCGGGCGAGCTCGCCAGGAAAGCGGCCGCATCCACGACATCGTGGGCGATATTGGCGGCGTTGGCGTCCATGAATTTTTTCAAGGCCTTGGGATCTTCGCTGGTGATCCAGCGGGCGAGGCTGTAGCGCGAGGGCATCAGGCGCGCCTCGACTCCATATTCGGTCTTGAGGCGATGGGCCACCACCTCGAACTGGAGTTGGCCCACCGCGCCCAGCAGCAGCGCACCGCCCGCAGCCTGAGGCCGGAAGACCTGAATGGCGCCTTCCTCGCCGAGTTGGGTGAGGCCCGTGCGCAACTGCTTGGTGCGTAGGGGGTCCTTGACCTCGACGGCCTGGAACAGCTCGGGGGCAAAGAACGGCAGCCCGGTGAAGGCCAGTGTCTCGCCCTCGGTGAGCACGTCGCCCAATTGCAGGATTCCGTGATTGGGGATGCCGATGATGTCGCCCGCGTAGGCCTCCTCGAGGATCTCGCGCCGCTGCGACAGAAAAGACACCACGTTGTTCGGCCGGATCTCCTTGCCGTTGCGCCCGACTTTCAGGCGCATGCCGCGTTGGAAATGCCCCGAGCTGACCCGCACGAAGGCCACGCGGTCACGGTGGGCAGGGTCCATGTTCGCCTGCACCTTGAAGACGATACCGGTAAAGCGCGGCTCGTCGGGCCGGACGAGCCGCTCGACGGCCTGCCTCGGGCCGGGCGCCGGCGCCTGCTCGACCAGGGCGTCCAGCACCTCGCGAACGCCGAAATTGTTGATCGCCGAGCCAAAGAATACCGGTGTCTGTCGGCCAGCGAGGAAGGCCTCGCGGTCGAACGCGGGCACTGCGCCCGAGATCAGCTCGATTTCCTCGCGCGCCTTGGCGTAGGCGTCGCCGAAGCGCGCGAAGATGGCCGGGTTGTCCAGGCCCTCGATGGTTTCGTCGTCATCATGATGACGTTCGGAACCCGCCTTGAAGACGCGCATGCGGTCGTTGCGGATGTCGAAGACCCCGCCGAAATGCCGGCCCATCCCCACGGGCCAGGAGAATGGAATCGCGTCCATCCCCAGGTGTGCCTCGATTTCCGAGAGCAGGTCCAGCGGCTCGCGCACCTCGCGGTCGAGTTTGTTGACGAAGGTGATGATGGGCGTGTTGCGTGCGCGGCAGACCTGCAGCAGGCGGATGGTCTGGGGTTCGACGCCGTTGCCCGCGTCGATCACCATCAGGGCCGCATCCACGGCGGTCAGCACGCGGTAGGTGTCCTCTGAAAAGTCCTGGTGGCCCGGGGTGTCGAGCAGATTGATCACACAATCGCGGTATTCCATCTGCATCACCGATGAGGCGACGGAGATCCCGCGCTGTTTTTCGATCTCCATCCAGTCCGAGGAGGCGTGGCGGCTGGCCTTGCGCGCCTTGACGCTGCCCGCGATCTGGATGGCGCCTGCAAACAGCAGGAGCTTTTCAGTCAGGGTGGTCTTGCCCGCGTCCGGGTGCGAGATGATGGCAAAAGTGCGTCGCCGAGCGACTTCGTCAGACAGGCTCATGGGTCGATGTCGAGGGAGGCCGGCTGTGGATTCATTCCTTGTGGCTCAGGGTGGCCAGGACCGTGCCGGCGAGGATGAACAGCGCGCCGAATCCGCGATTGAGCCAGCGCACGTGACGCGGCTGGCGCAGCAGATGCAAGATGCGCGCGGCGAGCGAAGTATAGCAAGTCATGGCCACCAGGTCGGTGAAGCACAGGGTTGCGCCGATGATCACGTACTGGATGGGCAGGGGCTGGCCGACATTCAGGAATTGGGGCACCACCGCCAGGAGAAACATGGTGCCCTTGGGGTTGGTGATGTTGACCAGATAGCCGTGAGCGAGCTGATCGCGGATCGGGTGGCCATCGGCGGGCCGGGCCTCGACCGCGACGGGCGCGGCATCGGTGCGGAACTGGCGCACACCCAGATACACCAGGTAGGCCACGCCGATCCACTTGACGGCGGTGAAGGCCGGCTCGGAGGTCGCCAGCAATGCACCCAGCCCCACAGCGACGACCAGCAACTGGCAGAGGATGCCCAGTTGCAGGCCGAGGATCGTCCAGCGGCCGTGGCGGAAGCCGTATTTCAGGCCGGAGGCCATGGCCGAGATCGCCCCTGGGCCTGGGGAAAACGAGATTGCCCAGGAAGCGGCAAAGAAGGCGAGCCAGGTGGAAAGGGCCATGGTGCGGGATCGTGAGCAGGCGGTGTTCCGAGAGGTCAGTCGGCCTTTTGCAGCAGGGCGACGCCGGCGGGACGGCTGCGGCCGCGCTCGCGCGGCGCCTGACTGCCGCGGTTTCCGGCGCCGGGTGCGGCCGGGCCGCGACCCCCCTGGCCGCCGCGGCCGCTGCGCGCCGCGCCGGGGCGTCGATCCTGGCCGGGCGTTGCGCGCCGCTCGTCGCGCGGGCCCCGTCCACCGCGCCCGCCATCCTGCTGGCGGAGCTGGTCGCGGCGCTCGCGGTCATCGAGCGCGGAGTCCGTGGTGACCATCGCGCCGGGGTTCCAGCCTTCAATGGCTTGCTGCTCGATCGGTTTCTTGATCAGGCGCTCGATGGCGCGCAGCAGCTTGATCTCGGACTGATCCACCAGCGACAGCGCCGAGCCGGGGCTGCCGGCGCGGCCCGTGCGGCCGATGCGGTGCACGTAGTCCTCGGGCACGTTGGGCAGCTCGAAGTTCACAACCTGGGGCAATTGGTCGATATCCAGGCCGCGGGCGGCGATGTCGGTGGCCACCAGCACGGCGACCTTGCCCTCCTTGAAGCCCGCCAGGGCCTTGGTGCGCGCCGCCTGGCTCTTGTTGCCATGGATCGCCGCGGCCGACAGGCCGTCCTTGACGAGTTTTTCAGCCAAGCGGTTCGCACCGTGCTTGGTGCGGGTGAAGACCAGCACCTGGTGCCAGCCGCTGCCGCGGATGATGTGGCTGAGCAGGTCGCGCTTGTGGGACTGCTCGGTCATGACCATGCGCTGGGTGACCAGCTCGGAGGCCGTGTTGCGGCGCGCGACCGAGACCTCGCTGGCATGGTTCAGCACGCCCTTGGCCAATTCGCGGATCTCGTCCGAGAACGTGGCCGAGAACAGCAGGTTCTGGCGTTTGGCGGGCAGCAGCGCGAGGATGCGGCGGATGTCGCGGATGAAGCCCATGTCCAGCATGCGGTCGGCCTCGTCCAGCACCAGGATCTCGACGCCCGAGAGGTCCACGGTCTTTTGCTGGGCGTGGTCGAGCAGGCGCCCAGGCGTGGCCACCAGGATGTCCACGGGTTTCTTCAGGGCGCTGATCTGCGGATTGATGTTGACGCCGCCGAACATCACCATGGAGTGGATGCGGGTGTGCTTGCCGTACAGGCGCACGGATTCCTCGACCTGCGCGGTCAGTTCGCGCGTCGGTGTCAGCACCAGCACACGCGGACGGCCCGGACGGCGTGCGGCGAGGGGCCGATTGATCAGGGTATGCAGGATCGGCAGGGTGAAGCCGGCCGTCTTGCCGGTGCCGGTCTGGGCGGCGGCAAGCAGGTCGCCGCCCTCGATCACGCGCGGGATGGCCTGCGCCTGGATCGGGGTGGGCTGGGTATAGCCGGCGTCGGTGACGGCGCGCAACAAGGGTTCCGCCAAGCCTAGCGAGGCAAACGTAATGTGTGTTTCCAAGGATACGACTCCAGCGACCGCCTATCGCTCGAGTCGAGGGATACCAATCGAGGCTGACGAATGAAGGGGTTGAAACAGGTTGGGAGGGCCTATGCAAGCCGCGCCGGAAGGCGGCGGCCGGTGACGGCCCGACAGGTCCGCACGGCGACTGGTAGGCCGTGCAAGCCTGCCATTATAGCGTCGCGCCGCCATCGCGTGTAGAGGTTTCGGCGGGCCCGCAAAGCGGGCGACTTCGTAACCGGACGCCGGGCGGCGGCCGCGCGACTGGCCCTAAAATAGAGCCTCGAGCGCCGGACTTGCGGGCGCGTCTACGAGGGGAAAGCATGATCAAGCGATGGGCGGCGCTGGCCGCGGCGGTGTTGGCGTCCCTGCTGCTGTCGGGCTGCGGATACAACGAGATCCAGCGCATGGACGAGCAGGTCAAGGCGGAATGGTCCCAGGCGTTGAACCAATACGAGCGGCGCGCCGACCTGGTGCCTAAGCTGGTGTCCTCGGTCAACGCCTATATGGTCAATGAGCGCACGTTGCTCAAAGAAGTGACCGAGGCGCGCGCCCGCGTTGGCGAGATCCGCGTGACGGCCGATGACCTCGACGATCCCGCGCTGATGGCGCGGTTCGAACAGGCCCAGGGCGCCTTGTCCTCGAGCCTGTCGCGGCTGCTGGCCGTGTCCGAGAATTATCCCGCCTTGAAGAGCGATGGCCTGTTCCGCGACCTGATGACGCAGCTCGAGGGCACCGAGAACCGCATCGCGGTGGCGCGCGAGCGCTACGTCCGCTCGGTGCAGGCCTACAACCAGACGATACGCGAGTTCCCGACCCTGCTGACCGCCAAGGTCATGGGTTATGAGCTCAAGCCGCAATACGGGCTGGACAAGGCCGCCGAGGTCATGCGCGATCCCGAGGTGAAGTTCGACGTGCCGGCGCAGGCGAAATGAGGTCTGTGGCCCATTGGGTGATGGCGCAGAGCCTGGCGCGCGGGCTGCGGGCCGCCGCTCTGGCCTGGATCTGCCTGTGGGGGGCGGCGGCGCTGGCGGCGCCGGCCGCCCCTGCGGAAATCCCGGTGCCTCAATGGACGGGGCCCGTGATGGATCAGTCCGCGACGCTCGCTCCCGGCCAGCTGCGGGCGCTGTCGGACAAGCTGCGCGAGCTGGAACGTTCCACCGGCGCACAGCTCTATGTGCTGATCGTGCCGACCACCGGACCGGATTCGATCGAGCAATACGCGCGCCGCGTGTTCGAACAGTGGGAAGTCGGCCGCAAGGGGGTGGATGACGGGATCGTCCTGGTGGTGGCCAAGGACGACCGCAGCCTGCGCATAGAGACCGGGTACGGCCTGGAAGGTGCGGTGACGGACTTGCAGGCCGGGCGCATTATTCGCGAACAGATCACGCCGCATTTCACGTTTGGCGATTTCTATGCCGGGATCGATGCCGGCGTGGACGCGCTGATCGCGCTGATCCGCGGCGAGCCGCTGCCCGCGCCCGCGACAGAGGACGATGAGCCGGTCTTCATGCTGGCGCCGCTGTCCTTCCTCGCCCTGGTGGTGCCGCCCGTCATGGGCGCCTTTTTGCTGGGCGCGTTCGCCTACGTGCTGTTCGAGAGCCTATGGCTGGCCGTGCTCGCCGCGGTGGTGGGATTCGGCCTGTCCTGGCTGGGGCGCAGCATGGGGCTTGCGCGGCGTTTTGGGGGCCGCCGCAGCGGCCGCTGGCCGGACGATCGAGGCGGCGGTGGATTTGGCGGCGGCGGCGGTTTCGGCGGTGGTGGCGGTGGTGGCGGCGGCGGGGGACGCGGCGGCGGCGGTGGGGCGTCGGGAAGCTGGTAGGTGTTGGCGCGCCGCTACAGCTCCGCATCGAGGACGGCGGCCAGGCGGCCGACGAGGACCTCGCGGCGCGGATCGGCGGCCGGCGCGTCGCCGAGCGACGACCATTCCGGATGCCCGCGCGCCTCGCGCAGGATCGGCCGGACCGCCTCGGGCAGCGCGGCGCCGGGCATGGCGTCCGGCGCCGCCGTCCCGGCGGCGGCATCCGTGGTCTCGGCGGGCGGGGCCAGCATCCTGCCATCGATCGGCTGCCACGCGGCGTGTCCCCGCTGCTCGAGGGCGCGCGCCAGCGCCAGCTGCCGCAGGCCCAGCAGTTGCAGCACCGGATCATCGACCGTGATTTCCATATAGCCGGCGATGCGACCCACCAGACGTTTGCCCCATTGGTTTGCGCCTTGCCACAGGCCGCCGACTGCCGCACCCAGCAGCGTTGCGGCGCCCAGGCTCAGGCCGCCGGTGAAGACGTCGATGGTGGCTCCGGCCATGGCTCCGGTGGCCACACCCTTGCCGACCTGGATGCCGAAGGCCTTGAGTGCCTGCGGGTTGAACAAGTCCATGCCCCAGCGCTCACCCTCCAGCGGCAACGGGTGGTGCGGAAAGGTCGAACGGCTGAAGCGATAGCGCTTCAACAGGGCCTGGACGCACTGCTGTTCGCGGTCGCGGGTGCGTTTGCGCAGGCTCACGGTGATCGCGGCCATATCGGTCGAATCCTGGGGGCAGAGCAGGCGCAAGGCGGCGGCATCCATCAGCAGTTCGGCGATCAGGCGTGCGGCGTCCGCGCGCCGCCGCAGGCGCTGCGCCTTGAGGTCGGTGCGCAGGCGCGCCAGGGTGTCGCCGCGGCGATCCAGCATCAGGGCCAGCCGATCGATCAGTTGCGCCTCGCCGTCCAGGGCGGGTGCCACGGTATCGAAGTCCACGGTCGCGTGCAGGCCGAGCCGGGCCAGAGCCTCGCGCCAGGCATCGGCCTGGCTGTTCAGGCTGTGCGTGAAATTGAGTACCGGCAGGATGGGGCGCCCGCAGGAGGCCAGCAGGCCGAGCTCGTCTCGGTGCTTGGCCAGCACCGGGTCGCGCACATCAATGACATAGAGGGCGGCATCGCACTCGAGCACAGTGGACAGAACGCGGGTCTCTTGTTCGAATCGCTGGACGGCCTCGGGGCTCTCGAGCAACCGGCGGATGCGCTCGGGGCCGTCCGGCCGCTCATCGGGCCGCACCAGCCGCTCGATGGTGTCGAGGACGGCCATGCCGTCCTCCAGGCCCGGCGTATCGCGCAGGATCAGGATCGGCAGGCCGTCCTCGGCGAGCAGTTGCGCGCTTTCGACGTGCCGCGTGGTGCCTGGCTGGTCGGCCACCTCGCCAAAATCCGGGTCACGCAGCAAGGTGCGCAGCAGCGAGGTCTTGCCCGTGTTGGTATGGCCGACGACAGCCAGGTCGATGGGGGCGGTGGGCTCAGTCATGGTCGGGCGCGGGGCCGGCATCGGCCCAGTGTGCGAGGGAAGGGGTGATCGCGATGCCCTGTGCGTCCAGGGCCTCGCGCCATATCGCCGTGCGTCCGGGGCCATGCAGCAGCAGCACGTCGATGTGTGGACACAGGCGTTGCAGTTCCGCGAGCCAGGCGCGGGTGCCCCGGTCGGGGGTCTGGCGCGCATCGCAGGCGAGCAGTAGGCGTTGCGGCGGCCGGCGGAGCTGGTCCACGATCCGTCGCCGATCCTCGCGGCTGTCACACAGGCCCATGTCGTGCGCCCAGGCGGGCAGCCCGGCCGGGGGCCAGTCGGTCGTGGGTCCCAGCTCGAAACCAAGCACGGCGTGGGCGCCGGTCAGCGCCGTGGGTGAAGGCCCCGTCCAGGGCCCCCGCGTCGCGGGGCCGGGCGCGGGTGCGTCGATGCCCAGGGTCCGGTGTCGCGGCATGAGGCGGTCCCGCAGCTCCAGCCATCCCGGCAGGCCCGGATCGATGTCCAGCGCGCGCAGCCGCCGTCGCGCGGCGAGGAGGCTCGCGAGCCCGGCGACCAGGCGCGGCAGCAGGCCCCACGCCAGGACGCAGCCGATCAGCCATGAGGACCATTGCGCCTGCGCGGCTGCGGAGAGGTCGTGCAGGCCGTCGCTGTGGACGATCACGGCGCCGTCGGGGACGGAAAATCCCAGCCAGGCTGGCAGGGCGCCCAGCGCGTGGGCGACGGACACGAAGGTCTCGGGCGACAGCAGGGTGGTTTCCCACTGGAAGGCATAGCGGCGGGTGCTGAGCAGCACCAGCAGCGTGGCCAGGGCCCCCGTGAATGCCGCAATCCAGGTGCCGTGGCTGATACCGCCCAGGACGTGGCGCCAGGCCCGGGCGCGTGCCAGGAGCGAGGCCAGGGCCTGCGCCGCCAGGGCCGCGTCGGGGCTGCGCGCGAGCTTCGCGGTCAGCCACAGCCAGAATCGGGAGAGCCCCGTTGACGGGGTGGCACCGGGCAGAAAACTCAGCAACCAGATCAACAGCGTCGCGGCGTGCGCGCCCAGCAGCGCGAGCAGGGCGAGGGCGAGGTTGACGGGCCTGTCGCCGGTGCCCAGGGCCGCCGCCGCGGTGCCCATGCCGGCGCCCAGGGCCAAGCCCCACACCAGGACCAGCGCGATGCGCGCGCTGGCGGCCCATTGGAGCAGGTGCCGCCGCAGTCCCTCGCGCTCGGCCAGCAGCCCGGCGCGCCGCAGGATGCGATCCCCCAGGTCGGGAGGGCCTTGCAGGACGAGGCGCAGTTCCGCCGCGTCATCGAGCGGCTCGCGGTGCGTCTCGCGCAGGCGTACCGCCTCGGCCTGCCAGTAGCGCAGAAAGCGTGGATCCGGTTTTGCAGGGGAGGAAGGGGTGTGGTGGGTCATCCGTGTCGCGGGCGGGGCGGCGGCCAGGGCCCCGTCCGCAGGGATGGCGCGTTAGGATTTCTTGATCAGGCCGTACACGAACAGCACGATGATGGCCCCGATGATGGAGCCGATCCAGCCCACGCCCTGGCCGACCTGATACAGGCCGAGCGCGGTCCCGAGGTAGCCAGCGACGACGGACCCGACGATCCCGAGAATCGTAGTCAGGATGATACCCAGTTTCTGGTCGCCGGGCATGATCGCTCTGGCGATCAGGCCCACGATGAAGCCGACAATGATCATGCCGATGATGCTCATGGGGTGGTTCTCCTCGAGGTTGGCGGGTCGCAGAATCGCGGCTCGACTCATGATAGCAAGCTGCCGGGTGCTGTCCAGGGCTGGAGCGCCATTGCGCACGTCAAGGAGTGTGAAGAAATGTATGTGAAAAACAGGCGCGCCCAGCCTCGCACCCGCCTCTCGCTAGAATAGCGGGGTCTGTGCGGCGCGTGCGAGGGGGGTGAGAAGATGGCGGGCAGAAAAGGAAAGCAGATGGAGGCGATCAGGATTTCCAGGCCGAAATCCTTGGCGGTGCTCGTGGCCGAGCGGCTGCGCGAGGCGATTTTCCGCACGGAGCTTTCGCTGGGCGAGGTGCTGTCCGAGGAGAAGATCGCGACGGCGATGAACGTGAGCCGCACGCCGGTGCGCGAGGCGCTGACTCTGTTACAACTGCAAGGCTTGATCACGATCGTTCCGCAAAGCGGCAGCATCGTCTTCAAGCCCGATGTCCAGGACATGGCCGAGTTGGTGCAGTACCGCCTGATGCTGGAAACCCAGGCGGCTCCGATGGCGCTCGAACATGATCCGGCCGGTGCGTCCGCGGCCCTGGAGCAGGCGATCGGCATGATGGTCGAGGCGCGCGAGAACGAGGACGCGCTGAAATATGCCGACGCCGACCGCGTGTTCCACAAGGTGTTCTTCGACTATTGCGGCAACCATTATGTGCGCGAAGCCTACGAGATCTGCTCGGGCCGGGTGACGGCGCTGCGGGCCCATCTGTCGGAGGTCCTCGAGATGCATCGCGATCGCACCTTTGCCGAGCATCAGCGGATCGCCGAGGCTTTTGCCCAGGGCGACCGCGCGGCGCTGATCGGGGCGCTGAGCGGCCATATCGGCGCCATGGCGGGCAACTATACGCGCGCGCTCGACGCCTTGAAGAAATAATCCCTGGTGGTGTGTCTTCGCACGGGCCGGCCTCCCTCGGGAGCCCGGTCTTTTGCCCTTTGCCGATACCCTGGCCAGCCGCCAGGCGCCGGCTGGGTTTTTGAGTGACGAAATATTGATTGACATACAGTACCTCAGATAATAATCTGTGCGCCTGGCGTCCCAGGGGGGGCGGACACGGGAATGACACAGGAGTAGACATGACAATGCGATTTGCAAAACTGGCTGCCGCGTGCGCCGCATGCTTGATCTCGACGAGCGCCCTCGCGGCCAATGCCATGGTTCTCAGGGTGGCGCATGCCATGCCCGAGAGCCACAGTTACCAGAAATGGGTGGAGGCGTTCCGCGCGGATCTCGACAAGCTGGCGCCCGGACGCATCGAGGTCAAAGTTTTCCCCAGTGCGCAGCTCGGCACCGAGACCGAATACCTCGAGGGCATGAAGCTGGGCACCCTGGACGGTGCCGTGGTGGGCCGCCACGGCCAGGTCGATCCGCGGCTGGACGTGCTGAACCTGCCCATGATCTTCCGCGACGAGGCACACAAGGACGCGGTCATGCGTTCGGGCTCGGCGCTGAACCAGCAACTGGACCAGATCATGTACGACAAGGGCTACAAGGTGCTGGGCTGGGGCGAGCTCGGTTTCCGGGACATCACGACCCGTGAAAAACCCGTGCGCAAGGCCTCCGATCTGGCCGGGATCGATATCCGCGTGCCTAATGTCGAGCCCTGGCTGTACGCCTTCAAACAATGGGGCGCCAATCCCACGCCCATGGATTTCTCGGAGGTCTATTCGGCCCTGCAGCAAGGGGTGATCAACGCCCAGGAGAACCCCCCCGAGATCATCTACACCTCAAAGTTCTATGAGGTGCAGAAGTACATGAATCTGACCAATCATGCCAGCATTCCGTGCGAATTCATCGTGTCGCGCCGGTTCTGGGAGAAACTGCCTGCCGACCTGCAAGACGCGGTCATGAAGGCGGCGACCTCCAGCCGTGATGCACAGGTCCGCCTGTCGCGCGAGTCTAATGCGGGGCTCATCAGCCAGCTCAGCGAGAAAGGCATGACGATCGTCCAGGACGTGGATCGCGATTCCTTCCGCGAGGGCGCCAAAAAGACCTATGCCAAATACGGCGACGTGATCGGGACGCCGCTGATCCAGGCCGTGGTCGACGCGAGGTAACCCATGACGATGCTCTGCCGGGCCTTGCGGGTACTCGTGGGCTTGCTGATGGTGGCGCTGGTCTGCGTGGTCGCGCTGGGGATCTTCTATCGCTATGCGCTGCAGAATTCCCTGTACTGGGCCACCGAGGTGCCGAATTTCCTCATGGTCTGGATCGTGATGCTCGGCAGCGTCGTCGCCTTCCACGAGCGGGGGCACATCGCCTTTACGCTGCTGGGCGAGACCCTGGGCGGGCGCGGCCAGGCCCTGCTCGAGTGCGTGGGGATTCTGGCGGTGCTGACGCTGCTGGCCGTGCTGGCGTATAGCGGCGCGATCGTGGTCGAGGACACGATGCACAGCCTCTCGGACGCCTTGCGGATACCCAAGGGCTACCTGTACGCGTGCCTGCCGCTGTGCGCGGTCCTCATGATGATCAGTGCGCTGGGCCAGCTGCGGTCCTCGGTACGTCGGCTGCGGAGCTAAATCGTGATACTCACTCTTGCGCTCGTGTTCCTGGTCACGCTGGTGATCGGCGTGCCCATCGCCTTTGGCATGGGTTTCGCGGCGGTCGCCGCGATCTTCCTGGATGGCTCCTTTCCGCTCGAGATCGTGCCGCACAAGATGGTCAACGCGGTCAATTCCTTTCCCCTCGTGGCGGTGCCGCTGTTCATCCTGGCCGGGGCCCTGGCGGGAGAGACCAGCATCGCCGGCCGTCTGGTGCGCTTTGCCGACGCTTTGCTGGGACATATCCGCGGCGGGCTGGGGCACGTCAATGTGGCGTCGTCGATTTTCTTCGGCGGCATTTCGGGCTCGGCCGTGGCCGATACGGCGGCGATCGGCAGCCTGATGATCCCGGCGATGGAAAAGCAAGGGTATTCGCGCCGCGACGCCGGGGCCATTACCATCTGCTCCTCGCCCATCGGCATTCTGATCCCGCCCAGCATTCCCATGGTGCTCTACGGCGTGACGGTCAGCTCGTCGATCGGCGCCCTGTTCCTGGCGGGCCTGGTGCCGGGCGTCCTGACTGGCCTCATGCTGATGGGCGCGGTCTATGCCATGTCCAGGAAAAAGGGCTGGCCCCAGCGGGCGCAGCGCGCGCCCTTGCCCGAGCTGTGGACGGCATTTCGCGAGGCGATCCTGTCGCTGCTGCTGCCGGTCTTTCTGCTGGGCGCGATCGTCACCGGCCTGACCACCGCGACCGAGGCCGGGGTGATCGGCGTGGTCTATGCCTTCATCCTGGGCGGCTTTGTCTACAAGGACTATCCCCTCAAGGATTTCTTCCGGATCTTTGTGGACTCCGCCGTCAATACGGCGATTCCGGTCTTTGTGCTGTCGGCGACGTCGGTGGCGGCCTGGATCGTCGCCGTGGAGCAGTTTCCCCAGGCACTGGTGGGTTTCTACGAGGCCATGGATCTGGGCAAGATCGCGGTGCTGCTGACGATCAACGTCTTTCTCCTGCTCGTCGGCATGGTGATGGACCTGGTGCCGGCCCTCATCCTGTTTGCGCCCATTCTGCTGCCCGTGGCGCAGGCGGTCGGGGTCGATCCCATCCAGTTCGGCGTGATCATGGTGATGAATCTGGGCGTCGGCCTGGTGACCCCGCCCGTGGGCAATTGCCTGTATTTGGGGGCGGTGATCGCCAAGGTGGATCTGCCATCCCTGGTGCGCGC
The DNA here is from genome assembly GCF_040276065.1 of Castellaniella sp. GW247-6E4. NCBI lineage: Bacteria > Pseudomonadati > Pseudomonadota > Betaproteobacteria > Burkholderiales > Alcaligenaceae > Castellaniella > Castellaniella sp. GW247-6E4. Next base: position 136,491 of record NZ_JBELOI010000002.1, read on the forward strand.
CTCGTTGCCCTTCCTGGCCGTGAACCTGCTCACGCTGCTGATGGTGACATACCTGCCGCAGATCAGCCTGTTCCTGCCCTCGCTATTTTATTGAACGCTATCGTCGAACCCTCGAAGGAGAACATTCCATGGCCGGCTTGTTTGGTCGCGGTGTATTGGTCAATTGGGGAGGCGTTCAGGCCGCCTCCGAGGCGGATTACAACGCCTGGCACAGTCTGGAGCACATGCCCGAACGTTTGTCCGTGCCCGGGTTCAGGCGCGGCCGGCGCTGCGAGGCCGTGACCGGAACGCCGGAGTCCCTGCGCTATTTCATGATGTACGAGGCGGACGATCCCCAGGTGTTCGTTTCCGCGCCCTACCTGGCGCGGCTCAACGATCCGACACCCTGGACGCGGCGCATCCTGTCGGTCTACATCGCGCCCTCGCGCACGGTGTGCGAGGTGGTGGCGAGCACGGGTCACGGCACCGGCGGATGGCTGGCGACCCTACAGTTCGGGCAGGGTGCGTCCGCGTTGCCCGGCGAGGACTGGCTGGTCTCGCGGATGCGCGAGGTGGTGGGTCTGCCCGGCATCCTGGGCGCCCACGTCCTGCGCGGCGATGCGCGCCTGGGGCAGCAGCCCACCGCCGAAAAGGCATTTCGCGAAAGCGGTGGCGAGCCCGACCGCACCGTGGCGCTGGCGCTGCTGATCGATGGTATGAATCGGGCGCGCACCCAGGCGGCCCTGGATGGGGCCATGGGCGCGCTGACCGACGCGCAGCGCCGCTGCGCGGTGGCCACTCTGTATTACACGCAGCACGTGCTCGCGGACGCCGATGTGGCGCCGGAGGCGCAATGAAGGTGTTGCTGACGGGGGGCGGCGGCTTCATCGGCGCCTGGATCGCCCGGCGGTTGGCCGCCCGCGGCATGGCGCTGCGCATTCTCGATCTGCGCGCGCGGCGCGAGACCATCGACCTGGTCTGCGGCCCGGCGGTCGCCGATGCGGCCGAGTGGGTGGAGGCCGACGTTGCCGACACCGCCGCGGTGCGCGCGGCCGCGCGCGGCTGCGATGCGCTGATCCACCTGGCGGGCATGCTGACCCCCTGCTGCCGGGCTGACCCCGTCCTGGGCGCGAAAGTCAATCTGATCGGCCTGCTCAATGCGTTCCTGGCCGCACGGTCCGAGGGCATTGACCGGGTGCTGTACATGAGCAGCGCGGGCGTGTTCGGACCCGACGGCGGGGAAGCGCCGCGCCCCACCACGCACTACGGGGCGTTCAAGCTCGCGGGTGAGCGTTGCGCGGCGGCATTCTGGGAGGACGATCGCATCCCCAGCATCGGGTTTCGGCCCTACGTGGTCTATGGCCTGGGCCGCGAAGACGGCCTGTCGGCAGGGCCCAGCCTGGCCTGCCGCGCGGCGGCCCGGGGCTTGCCCTACACCATTCCGTTCACGGGGGAATTCGACGTCATTCATGCGGATGATGTCGCCGCGGCCTTCGAAATCGCCCTGGCGGCGCCGGTGTCGCAGGCGCACCATATCGACCTCCTGGGCGAGCGGGCGCGAGCCGAGGACGTCATCGAGGCGATCCGCGGGGCTGTGCCGCAGGCCGCAATCACCGCCAAGGGGCCGCCGATGCCGATCCGGCTGCCCGGCTATCCCACGGGCCCGCAGGGGCTGCTGGCGGGCTGGTCGCCCCGGCCTCTGGCGCTCGGGGTGGCTCAGACGATCGACGCCTATCGGCGGGTGGATGACGCGAGATGAGGGCAGGTGACATGAGACTGGCGGATCAGGTGGCTATCGTAACCGGCGGGGTGCGAGGGGTCGGGCGCGGCATTGCGCAACGGCTGGCGCAAGACGGGGCGCGGGTGGTGCTCTGGGACCTCGATTGCGCGGGGTTCGACGCGGCGGAGGCGGGCTTTGCGCCCGCCTGGACGGATCAGGTGGATGTTGCCGACGAGGGGTCGGTGGCCCGGGGAATGCAGCGCGTGCTCGACGACCTGGGCCGCGTGGACATTCTCGTCAATAATGCCGGGATCAACGGCCGGGTCGCGGACGTGGAGGACTACAGCCTCCAGGAATGGCAGCGGGTGCTGCGCGTGAATCTGGACGGGGTTTTCCTGTGCTGCCGCGTGGCCGTGCCCGCCATGCGGGCACGGGGCTATGGACGCATCGTGAACGTCGCCTCGATCGCGGGCAAGGAGGGGGTGCCGGGGATTGCCGCCTACGCGGCGTCCAAGGCCGGGGTGATCGGCCTGACCAAATCCCTGGCCCGCGAGCTGATCGATACTGGAATCCTGGTCAATTGTCTGGCGCCGGTCATGGTTGAAACGGATCTGCTTAAGCAGATGACGCCCGAGCATATCGAGCGTAGCAAGGCCAAGATTCCGATGGGCCGCCTGCTGCGGATCCCGGAGCTGGCGGCCGTGGCGGCGTTCGCGGCCAGCCCGGAGTGCTCGTTCACGACGGGCTTTACCTTCGACGCTTCGGGCGGCCGGGCGACCTACTGAGCGAGCAGCCTCAGGGCTCGGTGAAGTGGACCAGCCGCCGGTAGGAGCTCTCGAGGTGCGCGCGCATGGCGCCGGAGGCGGCCTGCGCGTCGCCCTTTTCCAGCGCCTCGATGATGACCGAGTGCTCCGCGTAGGCCTCGGTGGTCACCTCGGTGTGGAATCTGAGGCGAAAAATGTGCATGTGGACGTGAAGCCGCGCCAGGGTTTCGGCGATCAGCGGATTGCCGCTGGTTTCGGCCAGCAGCGCGTGGAATTCTGAGTCGTTGTCGGCGAAACGATTGTAGAAGGCGCGTTGGTCGCCGTCGGGGTCCGGCTGCATGTCCTGCGACAGTTGGCGCAACTGCTCGAGGATGGCGGGCGTCATGTGGCGGGCCGCCTTGCTGGCGGCGTAGGGTTCCAGCAGCAGCCGCAGCTCATAGAGGGTTTCGAACTGGGTGCGGTTGAGCTTGGGCACCGCACAATAGCCAACGAGGTGCTGCTTGGTGACCAGCCCGGTGGCCTCCAGCATGCTCAGCGCCTCGCGGATGGGCGTCTGCGAGACGCCCAGCTCGCGCGCCAGGCTGTCGATCGAGATGTGGGCGTCAGGCGCGATCTTCAGCGCCATGATGTCCGCGCGGATGCGCGCGTAGACCTCGTCGACCAGCCCGGAGGGTCGCCTGATCTTGCCCCTGGCGGGACCACCATCGGGCTTTGCCCGGGCGCTTTTACGCGGCGCCTTGCCCGCGTCCGAGGCCGGTTTCCCGGGTTCCATATCGTTGAGTCGCTTGCTCATATCAACCCTCTATTTTATTCCGGAACTTTTCGTTCCCGGGAGTACCCACCTATTGACAAAGGGATTTCACATCCATATAGTTCTCCCTATATCGTATAGGATATACGATAGAAACGCTGGAAACAATACACCCAGATCATCGAAACAGGAGACAAAATCATGAAGGCGAAGATCTACGGATGCGTCCTGAGCGCCCTTTTGTGCGGGGCGGGTCCCGTGGCCGCGCAGGTCCAGTGGGACATGCCCACGGCCTATTCGGCGAATAATTTCCACACGACCAATATCGAGCAGTTCGCGCGCGACGTCGAGGCCGCCACCGACGGCAAACTCAAGATCACCGTCCACAACAGCGCCTCACTGTTCAAGGCGACCGAGATCAAGCGGGCCGTGCAGACCGGCCAGGCCCAGATCGGCGAGATCCTGTTGTCGAACTTCACCAACGAGGATCCGATCTACGGACTGGATACCATCCCATTCGTTGCGACCGACTATGCGGCGGGCCGCAAGCTGCGCGATGCCGCCCAGCCCGCACTGGACCAGCGCTTCGCCCGGCAAGGCATGAAGCTCCTGTTTTCGGTCCCCTGGCCGCTGAACGGCATATACAGCGTCAAGGCCCTCAATTCGGGTTCCGATCTCAAGGGCGTGAAGTGGCGCGCCTACAACCCGGTCAGCGGGCGCATGGCTGAACTACTCGAGGCTCAGCCGGTGACGATCCAGGCCGCCGAGCTGTCCCAGGCCCTGGCCACAGGCGCGGTCGAGGCGTTCATCACCTCGAGCGCGGCAGGCCATGACAGCAAGGTCTGGGAGCAGGTCAAGTATTTCTACAACAGCAATATCTCGATGCCCAAGAACTTCGTCATCGTCAGCCAGAAGGCGTTCGACGCCCTCGATGAGCCCACCCGCGCCGCGCTGCTCAAGGCCGCCGCCGAGGCCCAGGAGCGCGGCTGGCGCACCAGCGAGGAAAAGAACCAGTGGTACCTGGAGCAGCTGGCCGCCCACGGCATGACTGTCGAGGCGCCAAGCCCGCAATTCAAGGCGGATCTGCAAAAGGTCGGCGACACCATGCTGGACGAATGGATGGCTCAGGCCGGTCCGGACGGCAAGACCATCATCGATGCCTACCGCTCGAACTGAGCCATGTGGCAATCATCGGAAGGGTGACGGAATGCGCAGACTTCTGGATGGAATCTATAGGGGGGCCGGCTGGGCGGCGGGGGTTTTCATGGTGGGCACGCTGGCCATGGTACTGGCGGGCGTGCTGGGCCGGGTCATGGACTTTCACCTGCGCGGCACGGATTCCTATGCGGGATTCTGCATGGCGGCGTCCTTCTTCCTCGCCCTGGCCCATACCTTTGTCAAGGGTGAGCACATCCGTGTCTCACTCGTGCTGCAGCAACTGAGGCCCAAGACGTTGCGCGTGGTAGAGATCGCCTGCCACCTCCTGGGGGCGACGCTGGCCTGGGTGCTGACGTGGTTTTCGGCGCGGCTCGTCTGGCAGTCCCACGTGCTGAACGATGTCTCCCAGGGGATGGACGCCACGCCTTTGTGGGTCCCCCAGATCGCCATGGCCGTGGGCGCGGCCGTCCTGGCGATCGCCGTCACCGACAGGTTGTGGGGCGTTCTGAGCAAGCCCGATTGGCAGCCGCCGCATTCGGAAACGGCCTTCAGCGAATAAAAGGAGTCAAGGCATGGAAGCATTGACGACACTCGTCCTGGTCGGGTTCCTGTTTGCATTGCTGGCAGGAGGCTTGTGGATCGGCCTGGCGCTGATCGGCGTGGCCTGGATCGGGATGGAGCTTTTCACCTCGCGGCCCGTCGGGGACGCCATGGCAATCACGATATGGGGGGCCTCCTCGGCCTGGACCCTGACCGCCCTGCCACTGTTCATCTGGATGGGCGAAATCCTGTTTCGCACCCGCTTGTCCAAGGACATGTTCAACGGGCTGGCGCCCTGGCTCGAGTTCCTGCCGGGCCGGCTGCTGCATACCCAGGTGGTGGGCTGCACGATCTTTGCCGCGGTGTCGGGCTCCTCGGCGGCCACGTGCGCGACCATCGGCAAGATGGCCTTGCCCGAACTCAAGCGGCGTGGCTATCCGGACCATATGGCGATCGGCACGCTCGCCGGTTCCGGCACGCTGGGCCTGATGATCCCACCCTCGATCATCATGATCGTCTATGGGGTGAGCGCCGACGTCTCGATCTCGAAGCTGTTCATCGGCGGCGTGCTGCCGGGCATTTTGCTGGCCGGACTGTTCATGGGGTACATCGTCGTATGGGCGTTGTTCAACCCAGGCAAGGTGCCCGCGCCCGAACGGAAGTACACCTTCGTACAGCGCATCGCGGCTTCGCGCAGCCTGGTACCGGTGGTGGTGCTCATCGGCGGCGTGCTGACGGTGATTTACACCGGGGTCGCCACCGCCACCGAGGCGGCCGCGGCCGGCGTCGTGGGTGCGCTGCTGCTGGCGGCCGGCCAGCGATCGCTGAACTGGCATACCTTTGTTGATGGCCTGATGGGCGCGACGCGCCTGTACTGCATGATTGCCCTGATCCTCGGGGGCGCCGCCTTCTTGACCCTGGCCATGGGGTACATGGGGCTGCCGCGTCAATTGGCGGAATGGATCGGGTCGCTCGGGCTGTCGCAGTTCTCGCTGATTGTGGCGCTGATGCTGTTCTACATCGTGCTGGGCTGTTTTCTGGACGGTATTTCCATCATTGTCCTCACGATGGGGGTGATCCTGCCGACCATCGAGAGCGTGGGCATCGATCTGATCTGGTTCGGCATCTTCCTGACGCTGGTGGTCGAGATGTCCCAGATCACCCCGCCGGTCGGCTTCAACTTGTTCGTCCTGCAGGGCATGACCGGCCGGCAGTTGCTGTGGGTCGCCCGCGCGGCGTTCCCGATGTTCCTGCTGCTGGTGTTGGCCGTGCTGCTGGTCTATGCCTTTCCGGGCCTGGTGACATGGCTGCCCATGCGGATGGGCAATTGAGGATCCGCCGGCGGCCGGCTGCGCGGGACATGATTTGTGAGGGAAAGATTGTGAGGAAGGAAAGAGCATGAGAGTAGGGATAGAAGTCGGCGGCACGTTCACCGACCTGGTGGCCATCGAGGATGGTCGCGTCACGGTCGCCAAAGTGCCCAGCACCCGCGAGCCCGAGGTGGGCGCCTTCAACGCCTTGGAGGCCGCCGGGTTGGCCGCCGATGGCATCGCGGATTTTGCGCATGGGACGACGGTGGCGACCAATGCGATCCTCGAGCGCAAGGGGGCGAAGGTCGCCTTCGTGACGACGCGGGGATTCCGCGACTTGCTGCATTTGCAGCGCCACGACCGCAGCAATATCTACGACCTGCAGTATCGCAAGCCCGTGTCGTTGGTCGGTCGCGAGGCCTGCCATGAGGTCGACGAGCGCGTGCTGGCCGACGGCAGCGTCCTGACACCGCTGGACGTGCCGGCCGCTGCGGACCGGTTGTCCGCCGAACTGGCCTCCGGCGGCATCGAGGCCGTGGCCATCTGCCTGCTCAACGCCTACGCCAATCCCGCGCACGAGCAAGACCTGGCGCAGGCACTGCGCGCGCGTTCGCCCAACCTATCGATCACGTGCTCCAGCGACGTGGTGCGTGAGTTCCGTGAGTACGAGCGGGCATCCACCACCGCACTGTCGGCCTACGTGCAGCCGGTGATTGGCGGTTACCTGGCGCGCTTTCGCGAGCGCCTGCGGGAGCAGTCCTTCGCGGGCCGATTCACGGTGATGCAGTCCAACGGGGGCCTGCTGCCCGCCGAGGCGATGGAGCGCAATGCCATCACCGCCCTGTTTTCCGGCCCGGCGGCCGGCGTCGTCGGCGCGGCCCGCCAAGTGGGCCGTTCGGGGTTTCGCGATCTGATTACGTTCGACATGGGCGGCACCAGCACCGACGTGTCGCTGGTGGCGGGCTCCGATCCGGGCCTGACCAACGAGACGCAGATCGACGGCCTGCCGCTGCGCACCCCTATCCTGGACATCGTGACCGTGGGGGCGGGTGGCGGCAGCATCGTGTGGCTGGACGACGGCGGCATGCTGCAGGTGGGGCCCCGCAGCGCCGGCGCGGTGCCGGGGCCGGCCTGCTACGGCAAGGGCGGCACCGAGCCCACCATCACGGACGCGCATGTGGTCTGCGGCACCATTCATGCCGATACCCGACTCGCCGGCCGGGTCAAGGTCGACCTGGCGGCCGCCCGCAAGGCGTTCGAGCCCCTCGCGCAGGCCCTCGGGCTGTCGGTGGAGGAGGCGGCCGAGAGCGCGGTTCGGCTGGCCAATGCCAATATTGTCCGGGCCATCCAACTCATTTCGACCGAGCGCGGGCGTGACCCGCGCGACTACGTCATCGTGCCCTTTGGCGGCGCCGGGGCGCTCCATGCCACGGCCGTGGCCGCCGACCTGGGCGTCGAGCGTGTCGTGATCCCTCCCAATCCCGGGGTAATGTCGGCATTTGGCCTGCTGGCCTCCGACTACGTCAAGCACGGCAGCCTGACCCGCCGCCTGCGCGTCGATGCCGGGGCGGCGGACTGCGTGCGCGAGGACTTCGCCGCCCTGCGCGCGGACCTCGAGGGCCAGATGCGCGAGATGGGCGTCGAGGGTCCGTATGAATGGACCTACGGCGTGGACATGCGCTTTGTCGGGCAGGCGTTCGAGGTGACTGTCTACTTCGATGGCGAGGCCATCGAAAGCCTGGATGCGCAGGGCCTGGAGCAGCGCTTCGTCGAGGAGCACCAGCGCGCGTTCTTTCACGGCGAGGGCTCGCATCGCCCCGTCGAGATGATCTGCATGAGGCTGGAATGCCGCAAGAAGCTCGCCGAGTTGCCGCTGCTCGCGCGCGACACCGGGCATCGGGAGGCATTTCAGCCCGCGCCGCTGTATACCGGCTGGCGCTGGGAGGATTGCCTGCGCGTGCCCGATGGCACGCTCGAGCAGGGTCAGGCCCTGTCGGGCCCGGCCATCGTCCACGGGCGGATGGCCACCATCGCGATCGGCACGGGCTGGCGCGGTCACATCGACTCCAACGACAACCTGATTCTCGAGAAGGAATAGGCATGAAAGTATCGCCACTCGATTACGCAATGATCAGCCAGGCCCTGCATGCGGTGGCCAACGAGATGGGCGCCAAGCTGATCCGCTCGGCCTATTCCACGATCCTGCGCGAGGCGCGCGACGGCGCCGCCGCGCTGCTCGACCGCGAAGGCAATGTCGTTGCCCAGGCGGACCTGATCCCGATCCAGCTCGGCCCCATGGGGACGACGATCCGGCCCTGTCTGGAGCTCTTTCCCGCGGACACCCTGCGCGAGGGGGATTTCTTGATCAGCAACGATCCCTATAACGGCGGGCAGCACCTGCCCGACGTGTTCATCTTCACGCCCATTTTCTTTGAGGGGCGGGTTGTGGGTTTTGGCGCGAGCGTGGCACACCACCTGGATCTCGGTGGCGGCAGCGCCGGCCTGGACAGTGAGGCGAGCGACATTTTCCAGGAGGGCATCCGCATCCCGCCGTCACGCTACAACATGCAGCAGGACTGGAATGGCGGGCCGTTCGAGCGCCTCTTGATGGCCAATGTGCGCGTCCCGGACCTGACGCTGGGGGATTTCAACGCGCAGCACGCCGCCAACGCGGTCGGCGCGGCGCGCGTGCGGCAGATGTGCGAGAAATACGGGGCGGATACGATCTGCGAGGTCATGAGCGAGTTCATCGCCTACACCGAACGGCGCATGCGCGCGGCCATCGCCCAGGTGCCCGATGGCGTCTATTTCGGCGAGGACGCCATCGACGACGATGGCATCACCGACGATCCCCTCGTGATCAAGGCTCGGGTTGAAGTGCGTGGCGAGGAAATCTATGTGGATTTCGCGGGGACGTGCCCGCAGGTGGCGCGCAATGTCAATGTGCCGCTGTCCTCGACCTATGCGGCCACGCTGAGCTGCATCAAGTCGATCGTAACGAGCGCGGGGATTCCCTTCAACGAGGGCGTCAAGCGGCCGATCCACATGGCGGTGCCCGCGGGTTGCATCCTGAACCCGCAGTCGCCGGCGCCGGTGCGGGCCCGCCTCGAGGGCAGCTATCGCGTGTTCGGCGCGATCATGCAGGCCCTGAGCGCCGCGGTTCCCGAGCGGGTGATTGCGCAAGGCTACGACACCACGACTGCCGTCTGCCTGTCGACGCAGGAGGATGGCGGCTTCCGCGTGAGCCTCGAGGTGTTTGGCGGGGGTTACGGCGCCTCGGCGGTCGGCGACGGCTGCGATGCGGTGGATTCGCCGCTGTCCAATTGTTCGAACACGCCAATCGAGGTCATGGACATGCAGTGCGGCTATTTCCGGATCGTGTCCTATCGCCTGGAGCCCGAATCGTTCGGACACGGGCGCCACCGCGGCGGCGCCGGCTTCAGCCGCCACTACGAGATTCTGCGGGACGACGTCAAGCTGGCCATCTATGCCGACCGCTTCCGCCTGCGGCCGGGTGGCCTGATGGGCGGGACGCCGGGTCTGTCCGGGTATTGCCAGATCCATCGTGGCGGCGAACGCATCCGCATCGGCTCAAAGTCCTCGTTCGAGCTTCTCAAGGGGGACGTCGTGGAGATTTTTCTGGGCGGAGGAGGCGGGTACGGGTCCCCGGCGGATCGCGATCCCGAGCATGTGGCCGCCGACGTCCGGGAGGGCATGTTGTCCGCGCGCGTGGCCGCCGAGATCTACGGTGTGGGGGCGATGGCGGGATGAGGGCGGGCCGTGCGTGGGGGCCACGGCGCGAACAATCGACGAGGGGCGCCGCATGCCGATGTGGCGCATGAAAAACGGGGCGGTGGATCGCCGGCCCCTGAATGGGAGCAGAGTAGTGAAAACAATACATGAGCCGGCGCGGAACGTGCCGGTGTACGCGCAGCCCGATGTGCTGGTCGTGGGGGCCGGTGCGGCCGGGATGATGGCGGCTTGCGCGGCGGCGCGAGCGGGGGCGGACACCTTGCTGATTGATGCCTACGGGACTTGCGGCGGCACGCTGACGCTGGCGACGCTGGGTGGGTTCTGCGGCACGCACGCCATCATCGACGACGAGCGCTTGGGGCGGACTGTCGGGGGCCTCTATCTGGACCTGGAGGGACGCCTGATCCGTCGAGAGGGGCTGCTCGAGCCGCGGCGCCACGGCAAGATCATCGGCGTGCCCTATGACGCGACCGCCTTGCGCGGGGTGGCAGACGAGATGCTGCGGGCCCATGGCGTCAAGGTGCTGCTGCATACGTCGGCCGTCGACGTCCAGGTCGAGGATGGCCGCGTGCGCGCCGTGCTGATCGAGAACAAGGGCGGTCGCAGTGCGATCGTGCCGCGTGTGGTGGTGGATTGTTCGGGCGATGGCGACGTGGCGGCACGGGCCGGCGCCGGGTTCGCGCTGGGCGACGAGGGCGAGACACAGTACGGTTCGGCCATGTTCCGTCTCACCAATGTGGACCAGGAAAGGGCGGGAACGCTCACGCGGCCGATGATTCGCGAGTTGCTCGAGCGTGCCGTGGCCGATGGCTATACGCTGCCGCGCACAGCCATCGGATTCCACATCAACCCGGTGCCCGGGCTCGTGCACCTGAACGTGACCAAGCTGGGCCTTCCGGATGGGGCGCCCTTCAACCTGGCCGATCCCGAACAGCTCAGCGCGGCCGAGGTCGAGGGGCGCCGGCAGGTGGGATTGTACGAGGAGGTGTTCCGCAAGTATGTGCCGGGCTTCGAGCGTGCGCGCGTCGTCGACATGGGCGTCAAGGTGGGTGTGCGCGAGACGCGAATGATCGAGGGTGACGCGGTGCTCACCGAGGATGACGTGCGCGGCTGCCGCAAGCCCGAGGATCGGATCGCCTGCACCGGCTGGCCTCTGGAGATTCATGGCAGGGGCCAGGCCACCCATTGGGAGTTCCTGCCCGACGGCGAGTATTACGGCGTGCCTTGGGGGTCGCTGGTGGTCAAGGGCTTCGACAACCTCCTGGTGGCGGGACGCAATCTCTCGGCCACGCACGAGGCGCAATCCTCGGCGCGCGCCGGCGGCCTGTGCTTCGCCATGGGGGAGGCGGCCGGCCTGGGGGCCGCGCTCAGTCTGGGCCATGGCGACCGCGTCCGAGGGGTTCCCGTCGAGAGGCTGCAGGACGAACTGCAGCGTCAAGGCGCGCTGATCACGCCGGATCTCGCCTGAGACAGGAGAACGTCTTTGAAGCCGATTCCTTTCGACCTGGCACGTTCAGTCGCGCTGGAGGCGCTGGCGCGGGCGAACGTGCCGCCGGCGCACGCCCTTCTGCAGGCGGATCTGTTGCTGGAGGCGGAGCTGCGCGGCCGCCCGTCCCACGGCCTGCTGCGCCTGCCTCGCGTCATCGAGCGCATCGCCAACGGCGTCACGGATCCGTCCGCGACCGGGCGCCATGCCTGGGCCGGAAATTTCCTGCGCGTCGAGGGCGGGGGCGGCTTGGGGCCGGTCATTGCCGTGCGCGCGCTCGACGTCTTGATGGACAAGGTGGCGGGTGGCGGCGTGGCCGTGGCCGCCATCCGGGGGAACAACCACCTGGGGATGCTGGCCTGGTACGCCGAGCGGGTGGCCCGGCGCGACATGGTCCTGATCGGGCTGTGCAACAGCGAGGCGCTGGTGCACCCCTGGGCCGGGCGCCGGGCCATGCTGGGCACCAACCCGGTGACGGTGGGTGTGCCGACGACGGCGGGGCCATTCGTGATGGACATGGCCACCAGCCTCGTTTCCATGGGGCGGATCCATGACCATGCGAATCAGAATCAGCCGATTCCGCAGGGCTGGGCGCTGGATGCGGACGGCAATCCGACGACCGATCCGCATGCGGCCCGCTTGGGTTCCATCGCGCCTTTTGGCGGGCCCAAGGGCTATGCCCTGGGCCTCGCGTTCGAGGTGCTGATCGGGGCTCTGACCGACTGCGCGCTCGGACCCGAGGTGCGCGGCACCCTGGATTCGACCGAGCCCTGCAACAAGGGCGACGTGTTCATTGTGATCGATCCCCATTCGACTCAGGGTACGGGCCGCGCCCTGGCGGATTACCTGGAGGCCGTGCGCCTGTCGGGTGCGCCGGGCGCGGGGGTGGCCGTGCCCGGTGATCGCGCCGCGGCGAGCCGCACGGAAAAGATGCGCGACGGCCTGCCCGTCGCGACTGGAATATGGCGCCGGCTGCTCGAGCTTGCCGGCCGGGATGATCACGGGGCATAGGAGGCTCTCACATGGAAAACTTTGGAATCGCGAGGGCGCCCGGACTGCTCGTGTTCGGATCGGGGCGCCGGGATGCATTGGCGTCAGTGGCGGCCACCTTGGGCGAGCGCGCGCTGGTGTGCACGGACAGCCGCTACCAGGAGGATTCGACGCTGCGCGCCATGGTCGAGTCCATGCGCGCGGCGGGTATCCGGACCGAGGTCTACGATGGCACGATCGCCGAGCTGCCTCTCGAATGCATCGAGGCTGCCGTCGCGCGCGCCCGGACATTCGGGCCCGACATGCTGGTGGGCCTGGGCGGCGGCAGCTGCATCGACCTGGCCAAGCTGGTGGGGGTGTGCCTCGCGCATGGCGGGCCGCTGTCCCAATACTATGGCGAGTTCCGCGTGCCGGGGCCGATCATGCCGGTCATCGCCATTCCGACGACCGCCGGCACTGGCTCGGAGGTCACGCCGGTGGCGGTGCTGGCGGATCCAGGCCGGGCGATGAAGGTCGGCATCTCCAGTCCCTACCTGGTTCCGGCCGTGGCGTTGTGCGACCCGGAACTGACGCTGACCTGCCCTCCGTCCCTGACGGCCGGCTCCGGCGCCGACGCCTTGACGCATGCGATCGAGGCGTTCACCACGGTCCGCAGCCCGGCGGCCGCGGACACGCCCATGGGCAAGGTCTTCGTGGGCAAGAATTTGTTCAGCGATCTGTACGCCCGCATGGCGATCGAAGCCCTGGCGGGCAACCTGGCGCGCGCGGTCGAGGACGGGCAGGACCTGCAGGCCCGCGAACAGGTCATGCTGGGGTCTCTCGCCGCCGGCATGGCCTTTGCAGCGGCGGGCACCGCGGCGGCGCACGCCATCCAGTATCCCGTCGGCGCCTTGACGCACACCGCGCACGGCCCGGGCGTGGCGGCGTTGCTGCCCTACGTCATGGAGTTCAACCGGCCTGCGTGCATCGAGGAGTTCGCCCAGATCGCCGATCTGTTCGAGGCGGCCGGGGCCGCGGCGACCGGCGGAACCGCGGAGCAGCGCGCGGCGCGGGCCATCGATCTCGTCGAGGCGCTATTCCGGCGTATCGGGATCCCAGCCTCGCTGGAGCAGCTCGGCCTGGCCGCGGGGCAATGTCCGGAGGTTGCAGAGCAGTCGCTGCAAGCGGCCCGTCTGGTGCGCAACAATCCGCGCCCGCTGGATCCGGAGAGCATGAAGAAAATCGTCGCCAGTGCCCATGCGGGCAGGCGAGAGCAATTGCGTGAAACTCACTAGGGGTGAAGAGATGTCGATTTTTGGTCCGACAGAAGGTTTTGCTGCGGCGTTTCCGGATTTTCCCGCCGATTTGTTCATCGGCGGGCAGTGGCGGCCGGCAGCGTCCGGCCGGCGCATCGATGTGTTCGATCCGTCCACCGGCCGGCGCATCATCGGCATTGCCGACGCCTCGATCGAGGAAGGCATCGCGGCGGTCGATGCGGCGCACGATGCGGCGCAATCCTGGGCCCGGACCGCACCACGCCGCCGCAGCGAGATTCTGCGTCGCGCCTATGAACTGATGCGTGATCGTGTCGAGTGGTTCGCCGAGCTGATTGCGCTCGAGAACGGCAAGTCCCTGGCCGACGCCCGCGGCGAGGCGCATTACGCGGCCGAGTTCTTTCGCTGGTATGCCGAGGAAGCGGTGCGCGTGGTGGGCGACCTGGCCGTGGCGCCTGCCGGCGGCAACCGCATGTTGGTGCATTACCAGCCGATCGGGGTCTCGGTTCTGGTGACGCCCTGGAATTTCCCGGCGGCCATGGCGACGCGCAAGATCGGACCCGCGCTCGCCGCGGGATGCACCTGCGTGCTCAAGCCGGCGACCGAGACGCCTTTGACGGCCTATGCGCTGGCCGCGCTGCTGCACGAGGCTGGCGTGCCGGGCGGCGTGGTCAATGTTGTCACGACCTCGAGGTCCGGCGCGGTCGTCGGCGCGATGCTGCGCGATCCGCGCGTGCGCAAGCTGTCGTTCACGGGATCGACGGAAGTCGGCCGCATCCTGCTGGCCGAGGCTGCGGGGCAGGTGGTGAGCTGCTCGATGGAGCTGGGCGGCAATGCGCCCTTCATCGTGTTTGACGATGCCGATCACGAGGCCGCGATCGAAGGCGCGATGATCGCCAAGATGCGCAATGGCGGCGAGGCCTGCACCGCCGCGAATCGCTTTTATGTCCAGCGGGCGAGCGTGGATCGCTTCGCCGAGGCTCTGGCCGGGCACATGAGCGCGCTGGTCGTGGGCGATGCCAGGCGCGCGGAGACCCAGTTGGGGCCTCTCATCAACGGCGGGGCCCGCGACAAGGTCGGGGAATTGGTCCAGGATGCGCTGGCCCGCGGCGCCCGGCGGCTCGTCGGAGGGGGGGCGGTACCGGGTGAAGGGTATTATTTTTCCCCGGTCGTCCTGGTCGACGTGCCGCACGACGCCAGGGTCCTGAACGAGGAGATCTTCGGTCCGGTGGCGGCGATCGTGGCATTCGACACCGAGGATGAGGCCATCGAGCTCGCCAACCAGACCGAATACGGCCTGGTGGCCTACCTGTATACGGGCGATCTGGCCCGCGGGTTGCGGGTGTCAGAGCGGTTGGAGGTCGGCATGGTGGGCTTGAATCGCGGGCTGGTGTCCGACCCCGCGGCACCGTTCGGCGGCGTCAAGCAAAGTGGTCTGGGGCGCGAGGGGGGGCATCATGGCCTGCTGGAATTCATGGAGGCGAAGTACATTGCGACCCAGTGGTGAGGGTATCGCCGGTCATTGCATGCAAGGCCGCAGCAGCGTCACCCCGCCATCGGTCGGCATGACGGCGCGCATGGGCTCGCAGCGCCCCGCCACGCACCAGTCGTAGTCGGCCGTATAGGGTGAGCGTGTCATGCGCAGAATATGCAGGGGCGCCGTGTGCGGCTGGTATTCGTACCAACCGCCGGTCAGCCGCCGCGCGTCCGGGGGCGGCTCCATGCCGGCGCCCGATCCCCGGATGCGCGCGCGGCCCGGGATGAGGACCGGGCGGCCGTCCGCATCGAGGCGGACGGTGTAGTCCTCCTCCCAGCGGGTCTTTTCGATCGAGTGTGTCCAGGCGAGCGTGAAGTCCCGCAGGGGCACGAAGCGCGGCGGGACGGTCGGCGCCGCCGCCAGGCTCAGGCACACGCCCAGTCCCGCCAGCATGATCAGGCCATGGCCTGGCGGCGCATCCGCCGGCTCCGCCAGGTGTGCCAGACGAGGAACAGGGCCGCCGTGATGAAGCCCGCATCGTCGGTCCAGGGCTCGGCGGCCACCAGCAGCGAGGCCGCGAGGATGACGTAGATGCGCTCGAACCAGCGTATGGGGGTCATCAGGAAGCCCGTGACCCCCGCGCCCCACAGGGCGATCGCCAGTACCGCCTTGAACACGATGTATGCCACCGCCAGCACGCCGCCCCCTTGCAGCATCAGGGCGGGGCTGTAGACCGCCATGTAGGGCACGACGAAGCCGGCCACGGCCACGCGCAGGGCCTGGATGCTGATCTTGAGGCCGTTCTCGCGGGCGATGGGGGCCGCCGCGAAGGCGGCCAGCGCCACGGGCGGCGTCAGGTCGGCCATGATGCCGAAATAGAACACGAACATGTGCGACACGATCAGCGGCACGCCGAGCTTGAGCAGGATGGGCGCGGCCAACGAGCTCGTAATGATGTAGTTCGGGATCGTCGGGATGCCCATGCCCAGCACCAGGCAGGTGATCATGGTGAGGAACAGGGCGAGGAACAGGTTGTTCTCGCCGATGGCGATCACCTCGCCGCCAAAGGCCGCGGCGACCCCGGTGAGGTTGATGATGCCGATGATCACGCCCACCAGGGCGCAGGCGGCGGCCACGGGCAGGGCGTTGCGCGCGCCTTCGGCCAGGGCCTTGATGGCCAGTCCGATCGTGCTCAGGCCGTGTTTGCGAGCCAGCAGCCAGACGGCCAGCACCGCCGTGATGACGAAGAAATCCGTGACGCCGAAGCGGATGAAACCGGCGCAGGCGAAGCCCAGCAGCACCCAGAACAGATAGCGGATCGCCAGGTTGCCCACGCCCTTGATCACGGCGGCGCCAAAGATGAGGATGACCGTCAGGCCCAGGCCCACCGTGCCCGAAAACAGGGGCGTGTAGCCCGAGAACAGCAGCACCACCAGGCCGATCAACGGGATCAACAGGAACCAGCGCTCGCGCACGGCCTGCCAGGGGTTGGGGCATTCCTCCTTGGGCAGCCCGTGCAGCCCCTTGCGGCCCGCCTCGAGGTGTACCGTCCAGAGTGCCGTCCCGAAGTACAGCAGGGCGGGGATGATGGCGGCCTTGACCACCTCAACGTACGCGATGTTGAGCGTCTCGGCCATGATGAAGGCCACCGCGCCCATGACCGGCGGCATGATCTGTCCACCCATGCTCGCGGTGGCCTCCACGCCGCCCGCGAAGGCCGAGGAGTAGCCGAAGCGTTTCATCAGCGGAATCGTGAACTGCCCGGTGGTCACGACGTTGGCCACGCCCGAGCCGTTGATGGTGCCCATGAGGCCCGAGCTGATCACCGATACCTTGGCGGGGCCGCCGCGCGTGTGTCCCACAAGGCCCATGGAAAAGTCACTGAACAGGGCGATCATGCCGGCCTGCTCGAGAAAGGCGCCGAACAGGATGAAGAGGTAGATGTAGGTGGACGATACGTAGGTGGGCGTGCCGTAGATGCCCTCGACCCCGAAACTCATGGTGCTGACGATCTGGTCCAGGCCGTAGCCCCGGTGCATGAACGGGCCCGGCAGATATTGCCCGAACAGGCCGTACAGCAGGAATATCCCGCAGATGATCGGCAGTGCCCAGCCCATGATGCGGCGCGTGGCCTCGAACACCAGGACGATGGTGAGGATGCCGATCACCATGTCCGCGTCGGTCATCTGGCCGGCGCGTGCGGTGAGATCGGCCTCGTAGATCCAGTGATAGAAGCTCGCGGCAAAGCCCGCCAGCCCCAGCACCCAGCCCAGCGCCGCGCTCGCGCGGCCGCCGCGTCCCGGGTAGAGCGTGAAGATCATCAGCAGCACGAAGCCGACGTGCACGGCCCGGACTACTTGGCTGGAGATCGGGCTGTAGGCGGCCGTCCACACCTGGAAGCATGAAAATGCCACCGCGATCCAGAAAATGGCGCGCGGCAGCGGCCGGTCGGCGAGGTCGTGGGAAGAACTCATGTGGCGGGTTCCTGTTCATTGAAAAGGCGGTTCAAACCGGTCGTATGAACCGCCTGGAGGCCGATGCCGACGGCTGGGGCGTGCTTACTTGATCAGGCCGGCCTCCTTGTAGTAGCGCTCGGCGCCGGGGTGCAGGGGCACAGGCATGCCCTTGAGGGCGTTCTCGAGCTTGATCGCCTTGGCCGCATTGTGGGTCGAGGCGAGCGTGTCGAGGTTTTCGTAGAGCACCTTGGTCATTTGATAGGCCAGGTCGTCGCTGACGTCGCTCTGCGTGACGAGGAAGTTCGGCACCGCCGCGGTCGGTGTGTCGGCCGCCTGGCCCTCGTACGTGTTGGCCGGGATCGTGGCGGGCTGGTACGCCTCATTGCCGATCTTGGCGACCACGTCGGTGGGGATGGGCACGACGACAATCTTGACCGACGTGGCCAGGTCGCGGATCGAGGACACCCCCAGGCCGGCGGACTGCAAGGTGACGTCGAGCTGGCGGTTCTTCATCAGCTCGACGGACTCGCCAAATGGCAAGTATTCGACCTTGCTGAAGTCGTCATAGCTCAGGCCGGCGGCCTTGAGCACGGCGCGCGCGTTGAGCTCGGTGCCCGAGCGCGCCGCGCCCACCGAGATGCGCTTGCCCTTGAGGTCGGCCAGGGTCTTGATCCCCGAGTCGGCGTTGGCGACGATCTGGATGTAGTTGTTATAGGTGGCCGACAGGCCGCGCAGCTTGGTCAGCGGAGCCTTGAAGCCGGCCTCGGCATTGCCGGTGTAGGCGTCGGACACGGTGTCGGCCAGCGCGAAGGCGAGCTCGCCACGGCCCGCCTGCAGCAGGTTCATGTTTTCGGCCGACGCCTTGGTGACCTGGGCCGTCGACTTCGCGTCCGGGATGTGTTTGCTGTAGATCTGGGATAGCGCCACGCCCAGCGGATAGTACACACCGCTTTGGCCGCCGGTCAGGATGTTGATGAACTTGGTTTGCGCGTGTGTCGGGCCCGCCGCGATGGTGGCCGCCGCCATGGCGATTGCCGCCAGCCATTTCGTCAATTGCATGATGTCTCCTTTGAGCTTCAACTTTTGACCCGATGGGCCGGGTAGACTGTGATCGTATCAGGGAATATCCATGACAGAACCCGGTAATCACCCTAAGGACGGCGCCCGGCCCAGGCGTTTATTCGTCGCCTTGTGGCCCGACCCGCAGACGGTGCGCGCGCTGTCGCATCCCGTGGCGCGCGCGCATGCGCTGTACGGCGGCAGGCCGATGCGCGCGGATACGCTGCACCTGACCCTGGCGTTTCTGGGCCCGGTCCCGGGCGATCGCATCCCGCCCTTGTGCGCGATGATCCGCGCCTGGGCACCGCTTGGCGGCGAACTCGTCCTGGATCGATTCGGGCGCTTCAAGGGGCCGCGCATCGTCTGGGTGGGCCCTTCGGAACCCTGGCCCGCCTGGCTGGGCGCCCTGCATGCGGATTTGTGGGCCGGCCTGGAGGACTTGGGGTTCCCGGCTGCCGGCGAGGCGTTCAGGCCCCACGTTTCGCTGCTGCGCAGGGCGGGGCCGGGGGATCTGGCCACCCTGGGCGGCGTGCGTCCCGTCGTCTGGCGGCCGCGGCGTTGTGTCCTGGTGGCGTCCACGCCGCGCGAGACCGGCTCGTATTACGAGGCGCTGGCCGAGTGCGTAGTGGCGCCGGGCGGCATCCTATAATTTCGGCTTCCCGGGTTCCTCGCGGCGGATGCCGCCGCTCTTTGCCATGAAACCTCCCCGCATGCCGCGTCTTGCCGTTCTCGAGCCGGTCGTGATGCTGGCGACGGTGGCACAGTGGATGGTCCTCGCCACGATCGTCGGCGGCGTGGTGGGATCAGGGGTCAGCATCTTTCTGCATGCTCTGTTTTTCTTCACCGATCGTTCGCTGGGCATTCCCTTGTGGATGCAGGCCATCCTGTTGCCGCTCGGTGGCTTGGCCAACGGCCTGTTGCTGTATTACGGCTATCGCGCCTATACCGGCGGGTTGAAGGATTCGATCCATGCGGCCGTGTTCGAGCAGGCCGGCCGGATGCCGCTGCGCACGATGCTGATCAAGCCCGTGGCAGCCATCGTCACCCTGGGCTGTGGCGGTTCAGCCGGCAAGGAAGGGCCCTGCTCGCACCTGGGTGCGTCGCTGGGTTCGGCCATCGGACGCGTGTTCCGGCTCAATGCCGAATTGCAGCAACGCGTCGTCGCTTGCGGCGTGAGCGCGGGCTTCGCCAGCGTCTTCGGAACTCCGATAGCCGGTGCCCTCTATGGCATCGAGATGCTGGCCATCGGCCGGATTCGCCATGATTTCTTGTTTCCCGCCATGATCGCGGGGGTCTCCTCGTTCCAGATCAGCAGGGTCTGGGGTATCTCCTACGAGTACTACGATATCGGGGGCCTGCCGGCGTTTTCCGAGCTGCTGTTCGTCAAAATCGTGCTGATCGGCACGCTCAGCGGGCTGGTGGCGCGGCTCTTCGTGGACATGGTGTTCGGTGTGCGGCGGCTCTGTATGCGTATCCAGACGCGCTGGGGAATCTGGCCGCCCCTGATGCCCTTGGCCGGAGGGGTGGTGCTGGCGGTGCTGGTGCAGTTCATTTCCGTCGACTATCTGGGGCTGAGCCTGCCACTGATGGACCGCGCGCTGGCGGGCGAAGCCATGCCCTATGCCGGGTTCTTCTGGAAGATCCTGCTGGTTGCGATCACCCTCGGCTCCGGGTTCTACGGGGGGATCGTAACGCCGCAATTCGTGATCGGTGCCATGGCGGGCAATGCCTGCGCGCATCTGTTCGGCATCAGTCCGACGCTGGGTGCGGCGGTGGGCCTGGTCGCCGTCGTGGCAGCGTCATCGAACACGCCGCTGGCGGCCATCCTCATGGGCGTGGAGCTCTTTGGCGGCGTGGTTGGCACCCTCTACGTGGCCGGCGCGGCCATTGCCGCCTATCTGACCATTGGCCATCGCAGCGTTTACCCCGAGCAGCGGCTGGCCTATGCGAAGTCGTCCTGGGTGCGCGTGCGCGCCGACATGCCCGTCAGCCAGGAAAAGCTCCATCTGTCCCATGGCTTGCTGCGCTGGTGGCGCGGGCGGCGCCAGGGACCGCCCCCCGGCTCGCATGGTCGAGGCTGACGTGCGGCCGTGGCAAGGGCCCTCCTCACTGCAGTTCGATGGTGATCGTCGCGCCTTGCCTGGGCAATTCGAAACGGGCTTCCTCAAAGCGGGCGGCACGCGCCAGGGGCTTGGGATTGTTGGAATACCCGTAGGGTTTCTTGGGCCTGCCCAGCAGTCCGGTCTCGAGCGCGCCGCTGTCATTGGTGTCGTGGTAGATGGCCACGGCGAATTCGCCTGCCGGCAGGCCCTGGATCGTGGTGGCGCACTGGCCGCTGGCCTCGTCGATGGGCACGCGCGTGCGGTGGATCGCCAAATTGTCTTTAAAGGGAAACCCTGCCCCGGGAGCGGCGAACACGACGATGGCCATGACACCCTCGGTGCTGCGGATGCCCGTGACCTCGACGTGGAGGTCCGCTGCGTGGGCCGACGACAGCCAAGCCAGGGCCGCCGCAAGCAGCAGGCGAGCAAACGTGCGGGGCAGGGGTATGGAAGAAAAGCGAGAGTTCATGCTGATTGCCAGTATCCGTGAAAACTCAGTGGCGTGGGATGATCCAGCCAGAGGCGCGCCACCGGTCCGTCAGCCAGCGCGTCGCTGGAAAAAATGCCCAGGAACGATGTCCCGCTGTCGCCATCCAGGCCCAGGGATAGCAGCCATCCGCGCTCGTCGCACGCGTCCCGGTCGGCGACGAAGATCGGTTCGCCCAGGTGGGTCCGCGGCCCCAGGTCGATGACATCGGCGCCCCCGCCGACTGTGTCGATGCGCGCGAGGCCGCTGTGAAATACCGTTGGCCCCGGCGCGGTCGTGACGTAGGCGTATCGGTGGGCACGTGTGGCGGTGCGGGGATCGATGATGGGAAATTCGCAATTGAGCTCGGAAAGGATGTCCTCGGTGAGCCGCCGCCGCGCCGGATCGATCACGTAACGACGCAGCAGGCCGGGATGGCGGGCCTCGCCCGCGGCACCCAGCATGATTTGCCGGAATGCCGCGCGTTCGCCGATAAAGTGGTCGGGTGCCGCATAGCCGACGAAGTCCGCCACGATCGCCCCGTCGTGCTCGTAGGCGTTCAGGCTGTGCCACATGAAGCTGGCGGGCGCCTCGAGGACGCACATGGGCACCTGCCCCGCCCGGTCGATCACCAGCAGCAGGTTGCCCCGCGAGGCGTCCCAGTGGAGGCTCTCTGTAAAGCTGCGTAGGCCCGCCAGATAGCCTGCCAGCGACAATTCGATCGGATGCAGCAGGATCAGAGCGTGATGCTCGGTCAGGAACCAGTCGTGGATATAAGAGGCGCGCGGAGCGGCGACGCGCTGGTGACGTCTCAGCGTGCCATCGGCCGCGTGCTCCACAAAGTGGAGATGGTTGCGCGGGCCGTGCTGGAAGGCAATCAGGGCCCAGTCACCGGTGTTCGGGTCCGTCTTGGTGTGGGCCTTGTAGTCGAGGGGTATCCCGGCCGGCCCGAGGGCCTGCTCGCCCAGCGTCTCGAGGGTGCGCGGATCGAGGCCGTAGGGCTGGCCAACCTCATCGAAGGCATACAGGCGGTCGTTCTTGACCACGACGGTGACGCCCGCCTGTGAGCGGATGCGGTTGCCGGCATTGCGCCAGGGCCCGCCGGGCACGCGCGTGGTCCAGGTCGGCCGGGTATAGCGGCCCGTTTGCTGTTCCTCCAGGAATTTCGCGGTGCGCACGTAGCGGTTGCGGTAGCGCACGCCATCCTGCCCGAAATCGAAGGCCTGGATCATGCCGTCGCCGTCCAGCAGGTGCTGCTTGCGCATGCCGCCCAGGTCAAAGCGCCCCGGGCCGTTGCGGTAGAGCGTGCCGCGCAAGGCACTGGGCAGCCGGCCCTCGACGCGGGGGCGGTAGTCGTACTCGGTGTCGAGGGTGGTGGCCAGGCCCGCGAGCCATGGCTGTCCGGAGGACTGGGGGGCGCGTGTCATGGGGGACTTCGAAATGGGGGCTGTTGGCGGCATTGTCCTGTAGCCCCGATGGAAAGTAAACCGCGGGGGGGCGGCGACCGCCCCCCCGCCGCTTAACCGCCGGCGATGCCGCCGTCGTGCTGCCAGACCACGACGGTCGCCGGGCGCGGTCGCGTGGCCGCCGGGCCATCGGGCCAGGTGGACGCCGATAACGGTTGCGCTGGGCCTCGGCCAGCTCAGGTCCTTCGCCCGGATGCTGGATGTTGATGAATACGAAGCGCTGGTCGGGTGTCCAGGTGATGCCGGTGACTTCGCAACCTTTGGGTCCGGTCAGGAAGCGCCGCAACTCGCCCGTTGTCGGATCGGCGACCAGCATTTGGTTGTTGCCCTGGCCGGCGTACTGGCCATTGTTCTTATAGCTGCCGTCCGTCTGAATCCACAGCCGGCCTTGCGGGTCGAAGCCCAGTCCGTCGGGACTGTTGAAGGTGTTCTCACGCGTCACGTTGGACGAACCGCGGCGGGCGTCGCCCTCGTCGTACAAAGTGGGGTTGCCCGCCAGTACAAAGAGGTCCCACTTGAATGTGGGGCTGGCCGCGCTGTCGTCGTCCTCGCGCCAGCGCACGATCTGGCCGTAGATGTTCTTGTCGCGGGGGTTGGCGCCGCCGTCGGCGCCGGGGTGCGCCGGGCCGCCCGGCCAGCGCGCCTTGCCGCTGCCGCGGTCGCTGTTGTTGGTGAGGGTGACGTAGGCTTCACGGGTGTGCGGATGGACCGCGACCCATTCGGGGCGGTCCATCGGGGTTGCGCCGACCGCATCGGCCGCCTGCCGGGTCTTGATCAGCAGTTCGCCCAGGTTTTCGTTGAAGGTCTCGCCCAGGCGGCGGCCGTCCAGGGCGCGCGTGTCCAGCGTCAACGGGATCCAGCGGCCGGTGCCGTTGCCATCGGCGCCTGCCTCGAAGCGGGCCACGTACAGCGTGCCGCGCTCCAGCAATTGACGATTGTGGGCATCCCGGTCGGGACGGTACTCGCCGTCCGAGACGAACTTGTAGAGGTACTCGCTGCGCTGGTCGTCGCCCATGTAGACGACGACACGGCGGTCGGCGCCGATGGTCAGGGCGGCGTTCTCGTGCTTGAACCGGCCCAGGGCGGTGAGCTTCCGAGGCGTGGCCTGTGGGTCGAACGGATCGATCTCGACGATCCAGCCGTGGCGGTTGTATTCATTGGGTTCGCGTGTCCAGTTGAAGCGGGCGTCGTGCGTGTCCCAGCGATAGTCCTCGTCGGGGTACTCGGCAGCATCCGCGTCCCGGGCGTCGATGCCGAAATAGTCCGTGAAGTTTTCCTCACAGGTCAGATAGGTGTTCCAGGGCGTCCAGCCGTTGCCGCAATTGCCGAAGGTGCCCAGGACCGTCTCGCCGCGTGGATCGGCGCTCGTGCGCAGCAGCGCGTGCCCGGCGGCCGGGCCGATGATGCGGATCGGGGTGTTGGCGTGGATGCTGCGGTTGAACGACGAATTGGCCACCAGTCGCCAGCCGCCCTGCGGTTCCAGGCGGATGTGCGTGACCGAGACGCCTTGCGCATGCTGGGCCTTGCGAATCCAATCCAGGTTCCATTGCGCATTGCCCGGCTCGACACCGCGCGGGAAAAAATAGTGCGGCGTGACGTACTCGTGGTTGGTGACCAGCAGTCCTTCGGATGAGCCATCCGGTGCGCCGGAGGACGCGATGGGAAAGAAATGCAGGCCATCGTGGTTGTAGCCGATCTGCCGGGCCTGGGCATCGCCACCTTCCGTGGCCTGGCCGGCGAACGTCGGGGAATCCGCGAACAGGGGATCCCCCCAGCGGTTAATGACGGCATGGGCATAGCCTTCGGGTACGGCCAGCATGTCCGCGGTGCTCATGGGCACCGCCTTGAAGCCCAGGCCCGTGGCCTTCGGCCCCGCGGTGGCGGTTGGGGCGTTGGTCGCCGCCGCTGCTGGCAGCAGGCCGCCCAGGAAGGTGACCGCGCCAAGGCCCAGGCCGCCTTTCAGGAGGCGCCGCCGGTTGGCAAGGCGTTGCCGCAACTGCTCGAGGGGTTCGGCTTGCGAGGGATTCGCGGGGATGTCGTCCAGGTCGAAATCTTTCATCGGGGGGGCCTATGAGTGGGAGCAATCGAGTGGGCTCGCGCAAGCCGCGCGGCCTGCCGACATGGTGGCCCGGTGATGTGACCCGATGATGACCACGGCCCCCCGTGGTGCAAGTCTTTGAATGCAGTGGTGCCGGCTAGAGGAGTCGAACCCCCGACCTTCGCATTACAAGTGCGCTGCTCTACCAACTGAGCTAAGCCGGCAAGGCTGCCTATTCTACAGGATCGCGCGGCTTGGCCGCCGCGCGGATCGTCCGCCTATTTGACGACTTTCAGCCGGGGCGGCTTGGGGTCTTGGGGGTCGTCTCCGTCCCCATCCGGTGCCGGGCCGCGCCGAGGCTCGGGGCCGGCATCCGCGCCGCCGTCCAGGCCGCCGGGATAGGGCTGCGACTCGATCACCTCAAAACCCATGCCCGCGCCGGTCTCACGGGCGTAGATGGCTGCCACCGCCGCCACGGGCACGAACAGGTGCTCGGTGGCCCCGCTGAAGCGGGCCTCGAATTCGATGTAGTCGTTGCCGATGGCCAGCCGGTTGGTGGCCAGGGGGCTGATGTTCAGCGTGATCTGGCCATCATGGATGTGGGCTGCGGGAACCACGGTGTTGGCATCGACGGTGACGACGATGTGCGGCGTATAGCCGTTGTCCATGCACCATTCGTGCAGGGCGCGGATCAGATAGGGTTTGGTTGAGGCTTCCTGCATGTTTTAGCGCCGCATGACCTTTTCGGACGGCGTCAGCGACTCGATGTAGGCCGGGCGCGAGAACAGGCGCTCGGCGTATTTCTGAATGGGCGCGGCGCTCTTGGGCAGTTCGATCTCGTAGTGGTCCAGGCGCCACAGCAGTGGCGCGATGGCCACGTCGAGCATCGAGAACTCCTCGCCCAACATGTATTTGTTCTTGACCAGCAGAGGGGCGAGTTGAGACAGGCGGTCGCGGATATTGTTGCGCGCGGTCTCGCGTGTCTTGGCGTCGACGGGATTGCGGTTCTCGAGCACGGACACGTGCACGAACAGCTCTTTTTCAAAGTTGTACAGGAACAGCCGGGTGCGCGCGCGCATGATGGGATCGGCGGGCATGAGCTGCGGGTGTGGAAAGCGCTCGTCGATGTATTCGTTGATGATGTTCGATTCGTACAGGATCAGGTCGCGCTCGACGAGAATGGGGACCTGGCCGTATGGATTCATCACGGCGATGTCCTCGGGCTTGTTGTACAGGTCGATGTCGCGGATTTCGAAATCCATGCCCTTTTCGAACAGCACGAAGCGGCAACGTTGGGAAAAGGGGCAGGTCGTTCCGGAATAGAGCACCATCATGTCGTGGGTTCCCATGCAAAGAGGTTTCGATCCAGACCCGTGACCGGGCGGAGCAGCAAGAAGAGGGCGGCACCCCTCCAGTGGGCGATTATCCCCCTGGACGGGGACGGTTTCCAGTCGGCGTGTGCCGTCGATGGAAACCGGCGGTGCGCGCCCTGCAAACGAAATAGGCGTTTGACACGCCCATTCGATTCGCCGGGCAGTCACGCGCCCCGAAGGGCGCGCGATTTACCGGACGTGTTTCCAGTATGACGCATTCATGCGGATGGCGGCAAACAGGAAGATGAACAGGAACAGCAGGACCCAGACGCCGATCTGCTTGCGCAGGAGTTGGTTGGGCTCAGCCATCCAGCCCAGGAAGTTGCTGATGTCGGCGACGCTGCTCTCGAAGGCGCTGAACTGCTTGGGATCGGGCGAGGAGAAGGTGATTTTCTCGGACGGCCCGCCATGGTAGTCCTTGAGCACTTGGGTCTCGACCTTGGAGAAGCCATCCTGGTCGAAGGACGTGGTCGAGCGCGCCCAGTGCGTGGAGCCGTCATCGGCGGCGACCTCATGGACGGCGATGCGGGTCATGCTGCGCGGGCCCTCGAGTTCCCACAGCACGTTGGGCATGGCCACGCTGGGGAAGGTCGTATTGTCCCAGCCGGTTTTCTTGGACGTGTCGCGGTAGAAGGTGCGCAGGTAGGTGTAGATGTAGTCCACGCCCGAGGGGCCCATCGTGGTGCTCTTGGCGCGTGCAATCACCGACAGGTCGGGGGCCGCGGTGCCGAACCATTTCTTGCCGTCCTCGGGCGTCATGGCGATGGTCATCAGCTCGCCCACCTTGTCGGTGGTGAACAGCAGGTTTTTCTTGATCTCGTCCTCGGTCAGGCCCAGGTCGGTGAGCTTGTTGTAGCGCATGGAGTTCGCGCTATGGCAGTTCAGGCAGTAGTTGACGAAGAGTTTGGCACCGTTCTGCAGCGCGGCCACGTCGTTGATGCGGTCCGGAGCACGGTCCAGGTGCACGCCGCCTTCGGCGGCAAAGGCCATCGCGCAAGTCAAGGAGAGAGCCAGGGCACCGAGCAATTTTTTGATCATGATCTTTCCGTAACGTGGTGATGGTCTCAGTGGGCGCTGAACGTGACGCGGTCGGGCACCGGCTTGAAGGTGCCCAGGCGGCTCCAGACGGGCATCAACAGGAAGAACGCCAGATAGATGACCGTTCCGATCTGGCCCATCATGGTGTAGACCGGGGTGACCGGTTGCGTGCCGAGCCAGCCCAGGATCAGGAAGTTGATGATGAAGATCGCGTACAGCACCTTGTGCCAGTCCGGGCGGTAGCGGATGGACTTGACCGGCGAGTGATCCAGCCAGGGCAGGAAGAACAGGATCACCACGGCGCCGCCCATGGACACGACGCCCCAGAACTTGGCGTCGAAGACCTTGAGCAGCACGGCCACGGCCAGCAGGATGACCGGGACGAGCACGCGCCAGAGGCCGGGCAGCCGGCCCTTGATGAACAGCGCCACGGCCGCGATGGCGGCGGCGGCGGCCAGCACCCAGGTGAAGTCGCTGGTGGTGGCGCGCAGCATCGTGTAGAACGGCGTGAAATACCAGACCGGCGCGATGTGCGGCGGGGTCTTGAGCGGATCGGCCGGGATGAAGTTGTTGTACTCGAGGAAGTAGCCGCCCATCTCGGGGCCGAAGAAAATGATCGCCGCGAACACGATCAGGAACCCGGCCACGCCCACGATGTCGTGCACGGAGTAGTAGGGATGGAAGGGGATGCCGTCGACCGGGCGGCCGTATTTGTCCTTGGGGCCCTGCTTGATTTCGACGCCGTCGGGGTTGTTGGAGCCCACCTCGTGCAGCGCGAGGATGTGCGCCGCGACCAGGCCGATCAGCACCAGCGGGATGGCGATCACGTGGAAGGCGAAGAAGCGGTTGAGCGTCGCATCGGACACCACGTAGTCGCCGCGGATCCACAGCGAGAGCTCGGGGCCGATGAAGGGGATGGCCGAGAACAGGTTCACGATCACCTGGGCGCCCCAGTAGGACATCTGGCCCCACGGCAGCAGATAGCCGAAGAACGCCTCGCCCATCAGGCACAGGAAGATCGCCACGCCGAAGATCCAGACCAGTTCGCGGGGTTTGCGGTACGAACCGTAGAACAGGCCGCGCAGCATGTGCAGATAGACCACGACGAAGAACATCGAGGCGCCGGTCGAGTGCATGTAGCGGATGAACCAGCCGCCCGGCACCTCGCGCATGATGTATTCGACGGATTCGAAGGCGAAGCGCGCATCGGGCTTGTAGCTCATCACCAGGAAAATCCCGGTGACGATCTGGATGACCAGCACCAGCAGTGCCAGCGATCCGAAGAAGTACCAGAAATTGAAATTTTTCGGAGCATAGTACTCGGACATGTGCTCCTTGAACATGCTGGTCAGCGGGAAGCGGCGATCCACCCACCCCAGCAATCCGGTCGTCTCGACGTTTTTCTCGGCCATGAATGGCTCCTAGGTTCTCAGTGTCACGGAACGATGATCCAGGCGGATCATCAGGCCTTTTCGTTTTCGTCGACGCCGATGGTGACGCGCGTGCCGTCGGCGGAGAAAACGTAGGGCGGGATTTCGAGGTTGTCGGGGGCCGGTTTGTTGGCGAATACCCGTCCCGCCAGGTCGAAGGTGGATCCGTGGCAGGGGCAGAACCAGCCGCCGGGCCAGTCGGTCGGCAGGCCGGGCTGAGGCCCGGGCTGGAAGTGCGCGGTGGGCGAGCAGCCCAGGTGCGTGCAGATGCCGATGCAAACGAAGATTTCGGGTTTGCGCGAGCGGTATTCGTTCTTGGCGAACTCGGGGGTGAAGCCCGGACGTTCGGATTGCGGATCGGCCAGCTCGGCGTCGTGCTTGGGCAGGGCGTCGAGCTCGGCCTGCGTGCGGCGCACGATCCAGACCGGTTTGCCGCGCCATTCCACGGTCATCATCTGGCCCGGCGCGAGGCCCGAAATGTCAGCCTCGACGGGGGCGCCGGCGGCGCGGGCCTTTTCAGAAGGAGCGAACGAGCCGACGAAGGGGACCGCCGTGGCCACGCCGGCGACACCGCCCAAGGTACAGGCGGATGCGACCCAGAATCGGCGGGAAGGGTCGGGTGGCAGGTTCGGATCGACCGCGCCCTGTTCGTCGGACTGTGTCGTATTCTGACTCATTCTGGTTTCCCTGGTAGCTGTGCCCGCTGGGCTTTGCGTTGAAATATCTGCTTGCGCAAAAGGCTCTTCAGCCGCGTATTATAGCGTTACGCCAAGTAGGGCGAAAACCAAGAAGGGAGGTTGCATGGGTAAGGCACGGGGTTTCATCAAGGAATTCCAGGAATTCGCGATCAAGGGCAATATGATGGACCTGGCGATCGGCGTGATCATCGGCGCCGCGTTCGGCAAGATCATCGATTCGATTGTCAACGACCTTGTCATGCCGATCATCAGCTTCATCCTGGGCGGCGAGGTCAATTTCGACAACTTGTTCCTCGTCCTGCGCACGCCCGAGGGCTATGCGGGGCCGCAGACGCACGAGGCCCTCGCCAAGGCGGGTGGCGTGGTGTTCGCCTGGGGTCACTTCCTGACTGTGTTCATCAACTTTCTCTTGCTGGCGCTGGTGGTGTTCATCATGGTGAAGGCGGTCAACAACGCCAGGCGCCGCTTCGAGGCCCCGCCGCCGGCGCCTGAGGCGCCGGCCACGCCCGAGGACGTCCTGCTGCTGCGCGAGATCCGCGACGCGCTGAAAAAATAGCGGCGCGGCCCTCAGACGGGGTTGTCGATATCGACGAATTCGCAGCGGATGTCGAATCGCGCAGCGACTGCGGCGCCCAGGGCCTGCACACCGTAGCGCTCGGTGGCGTGGTGGCCGGCGCCGATGAAGGCCACCCCGGTTTCGCGCGCGAGGTGGACGGTCTGCTCGGACACCTCGCCGGTGAGGTACGCGTCGACGCCGGCATCGACAGCGGCGTCCATCATGCCCTGCGCCGCGCCCGTGCACCAGGCCACGCGTGCGATGGGGCGTTCCGCTTCGCCGATCACCAGCGGCTCGCGCCCCAGCCGGTGGCCCACGTCCCGGGCGAGCTCGGCCAGCGGGGCCACCGTACGAGGCCGGCCCAGCCAGACCAGGTCGTCGGGCCCGCAGCGCCGCGCCGCGCCGGCGGCATCGAGCGCCGGCTCCCAGCCGAGGACCCGCGCGAGTTGCGCGTTGTTGCCCAGCACCGGATGGGCGTCCAGGGGCAGGTGATAGGCCAACAGGCTCAGTCCGTGCTCGAGCATGCGCGCCAGGCGCGCGCGCTTGGGGCCGCGCACGCGGGGGTCCTCGTTCTTCCAGAACCAGCCGTGATGCACCAGGATGGCATCGGCCTTTTCGCGGATCGCGGCCTCGATGAGCGCCTGCGACGCCGTGACACCGGCGATAATGTGGCCGACGGATTCGCGGCCCTCGACCTGCAGGCCGTTGGGGCAATAATCGCGGAACCGCCCAGTTTGCAGCGTGTCGTCGAGCCATGCCGCGAGCTCGTGCAGGGTGGTTTGTGTCATGTCTTCATCCTTCGATCCAGGTTCTTGATGTGTTGATGCCGGCGGGAATTCTATGCGTCGATTGTGGCTGATTTTCGCGCAGACCGTGACAGTGTGCCTGGGCATCCTGTTCATTGTTTCGACCCTGCGGCCTCAGTGGCTGGGCTGGGGCCCGGCGCCCTCCGCGGCGCCGCCGGACGCGGTGCACGGCTATGCCGCCGCCGTCGAGCGCGCGGCGCCCGCCGTGGTCAACATCTATACCGAGCGGCACGAGGACGTGCCGCTGATCCCGCTGCCAGGCGATCCGGGGCTCGAACAGTTGCTGCGCCGCTTGCCCGGCTTTACCCAGCGCCAGTCCTCGGTCAGCCTGGGCTCGGGCGTGATCGTGCGCGCCGACGGGTACATTCTGACCAACCACCACGTCATCGAGTCGGCCGACGCCATCCGGGTGGCCCTGCATGACGGCCGGCAGGCGCCCGCCCGACTCGTGGGCGCCGACCCCGA
This sequence comes from Castellaniella sp. GW247-6E4, assembly GCF_040276065.1. NCBI lineage: Bacteria > Pseudomonadati > Pseudomonadota > Betaproteobacteria > Burkholderiales > Alcaligenaceae > Castellaniella > Castellaniella sp. GW247-6E4. The sequence goes on from NZ_JBELOI010000002.1 coordinate 167,625, forward strand.
GAGCGACCTGGCGGTGCTGCGCGTCGATTTGTCCGATCTGCCGGTGATCGCCTTCAGCCCGCGCCGCGAGGTCCGCGTCGGCGACGTGGTGCTGGCCATCGGCAATCCTTTCGGTGTCGGCCAGACCACGACGATGGGCATCGTCTCGGCGCTGGGGCGCAACCGCCTCGGGATCAATATCTACGAGAACTTCATCCAGACCGATGCGGCCATCAACCCCGGCAACTCCGGCGGTGCGCTGATCGATACGCGCGGCGAACTGGTGGGGATCAATACGGCCATCTATTCCGAGACCGGAGGCTCCTTGGGCATCGGCTTCGCGATTCCGGCGGCGGCGGCCCACAGCGTCCTCGATCAGATCATCGAGCATGGCAGCGTGCGGCGCGGCTGGCTTGGCCTCGAACCCCAGGACATCACGCCGGACCTGGCGCGCGCCTTTCGCCTGCGCGAGGCGGCCGGCGTGATCGTGGCGCGCGTGCTGCCGCGGGGGCCGGCCGCGGCCGCCGGCATTCAGGTGGGGGATATCGTGCGCACCCTGGACGGCGCGCCGGTGCGCGATTCGGTCGATCTGCTCAACCGGCTGGCGCCGCTGCCGCAAGGCACCCGTGTGCGCCTGGGCCTGCTGCGCGGCGGCCGGGCCCTGGAGGTCGAGGCACGGGTCGGCGAGCGTCCGGCAGTGACGCGGGCGTCGCACCGCTGAGGTGAAACCGGCACTGGGCGGTCGCCACGGATGCGGCGGCCGGCCTTCAGCGGTCGCCGCGCAGCTTGCGCGCCGCCGCCATGGCGAAATATGTCAGGATGCCGTCGGCGCCCGCGCGCTTGAACGCCAGCAGCGATTCCATCATGACCTTGTCGTGATCCAGCCACCCGTTGGCCGAGGCCGCCTTGATCATCGCGTATTCGCCGCTGACCTGATAGGCGTAGGTCGGCATGCCGAAGGCATCCTTGACCTCGCGCAGCACGTCCAGATAGGGCAGGCCGGGCTTGACCATGACCATGTCGGCGCCCTCGCGGATGTCGGCGGCGACCTCGCGCAGGGCCTCGAGCCGGTTGGCCGGGTCCATTTGGTAGGTCGCCTTGTCGGCGGCGCCCAGGCTCGTGGCCGAGCCCACCGCGTCGCGGAATGGTCCGTAGAAGGCGCTGGCGTACTTGGCCGAATAGGCCATGATGCGGGTGTGGATGCGGCCCTGTTCGTCCAGGGCGTGCCGCACGGCGCCGATCCGGCCGTCCATCATGTCGCTGGGGGCGACGATGTCGACGCCGGCCTGGGCCTGGGCCAGGGCCTGGCCCACCAGGACCTCGACCGTGGCTTCGTTCAGGAGCTGTCCCTGCGCGTCGATGAGGCCGTCCTGGCCATGGCTGGTGTAGGGGTCCAGGGCCACGTCGGTCAGCACGCCTAGTTCGGGGAAGCGGGATTTCAACAGGGCGATCGTGCGTGGGATCAGGCCATCGGGATTCGTGGCCTCGAGCCCGTCGGGGGTCTTGAGCGCCGGGTCGATGTGCGGGAACAGGGCCAGCACCGGGATGCCCAGGGCCAGGCAGTCCTCGGCGGTGCGCAGCAGCTCGTCGGGCGAATGGCGTAGCACCTCGGGCATCGAGGCGACCGGGTCGCGGACCTTTTGTCCCTCGCAGACGAAGACCGGGTAGATCAGGTCGTCGGTGGACAGGGCGTTCTCGCGCACCAGGCGGCGCGAGAAGTCGTCACGCCGGTTGCGGCGCAGGCGGACAGTGGGGAAATCGGTGTGGGGCAGAAATTTCGTCATGGAACGACCTTGGGTGAAATCCAGTTTTCGATATGGGTTCCGGCCTCGTCCAGGCCGATCCTGTGGGTGGCCGAAAAGGGCAGCGCCACGAGGGTGCCGATCTCGGCCAGATCCTTGCGCACCTGGGCGGTGGTCCGCACCCGCTGACCGTAGGGCAGCTTGTCGGCCTTGGTCAGCAGGGCCAGGGTGGGCAGGCCGCGCAGGGCGATCCAGTGCGCCAGCCGCCGGTCGAGGTCGGTAACCCCGCGCCGGATGTCGATCAGCAACACCACCCCCGCGAGCGAGCTGCGCTCGTGCAGATACGCCCCCAGCACCTCGGCCCACTCCTCGCGTGCGGCCTTGTCGACCGCGGCGTAGCCGTAGCCCGGCAGATCGACCAGGAAGCCCAGCCAGGCGCCCTCCTCGACGGGGTCGGGGATGCCGAACAGATTGATCAGCCGGGTGCGGCCCGGGGTCTTGCTCGAGAACGCCAGCCGGCGCTGGTTCGTCAGCACGTTGATCGCCGAGGACTTGCCCGAATTCGAACGCCCGACGAAGCACACCTCGGCGGTCGTAGGCGCGGGCAATTGCTCGAGACGGGCGGCCGAAACCGTGAAGCGGGCGCGATGCAGGATGGACACGGCGGGTGCGGTCTCAGTAATGGTCAAAGGCTATTGTATAATTTCGAATTGAACTTGTTGCGCCGTCTGTCGCGAAGCACGCAGGATCGTTGGCGCGGACGTGATGGCGCCATGTCGCGTCGTGATCGAATAACAATCGAGGACTTCATGAATCGCATGCTCTCCAGAATGGTCATGGCCACCGGCCTGGTTTTTGCCGGCACCCTCTCGAGCCTAGCCCTGGCCGCCGATGAGGGCGTCGCCCGGCCCGATGCGACAGCCGGCGAGCATCTGTTCGTCAACGGCGACATGGGGCGCGGCGTGCTGGCCTGTGTGACCTGTCACGGCGAGGGCGGCAACAGCACCATTCCCATGAATCCGAACCTCGCGGCGATGTCGCACGAGTACATCGCCAAGCAGCTCGTCGACTTCCAGAAAAAGGGCGACGCGCCCGCGGTGCGGCGCGGCCACGAGGGGGCGGACTCGATCATGACCGCGATCGCGGCCGGCCTGACCCCCGAGGACATCCAGAACGTCGCCCTGTATCTGTCGCTGCAAAAGCTCGAGCCGGCCACGGCCGCGACGGCGACCCGCGAGGACACGATGGAGCGTGGCCAGCATATCTGGCGCGCTGGCCTGGTCGATCGCAAGGTGCCGGCCTGTGCCGCTTGCCACTCGGCCAACGGGGCCGGCCTGCCCGGCGAGTTCCCGCGCCTGGCGGGGCAGCATCCCGAGTACCTGATCGACCAGCTCAAGCTTTTCCGCAGTGGCGATCGCGCCAACGAGATCATGTACGACATCGCCGACCGGATGAACGACAAAGATATCGCCGCGGTGGCCGACTACGCCGCGGGCCTGCGTTAGACGCGGGACGTTTCCGTATTGCGGCCAGGGTTATCGGGGGGCCCGGCCGCAATCCGATGTATCGTTTTTTGATTGACATATAAATCGAGGGGGGCACGCGCAAGCGCACCTCCCTTTTTTTTGCAGAATCGGATTGCCGTGAAGCCGACTTCCAGTTTTCGCATACGAGGCGCGGATGTGATCGAGCTGCTGGGCTCGATGCGCTTTGCCATCAGCCTGCTGGTCTTCATATGCGTGGCCAGCCTGATCGGCACGGTGTTGCCGCAGAACCAGGCGGTCAATACCTACGTCGATCAGTTCGGACCGTTCTGGTTCGCGGTCTTCGACCGGTTTTCGATCTGGCATATCTACAACAGTTGGTGGTTCCTGCTGATCATGGGGTTCCTGGTGGTGTCGACCACCCTGTGCGTGCTGCGCAACGCCCCCAAGATGATCCGCGACGCGCGCTCTTTCCGGGAATACGTGCGCGGCTCGAGCCTGCGCGCCTTCCACCATCGGGTCGAACTGCACGCCGGCGACGACGTGGCGCAGGCCAATCGCAAGGTCGGCGCGCTGCTGCGCGACCAAGGATTCCGCTATCGTGTCCGCGAGGACGGCGACAGCCTGATGGTGGCCGCAAAGAAAGGCGGTGCCAATCGGCTGGGCTATATTTTTGCCCACGTGGCCATCGTCGTCATATGCCTGGGCGGGTTGCTGGACAGCGAGCTGCCGGTGCGCCTGCAGGCCTGGATGCTCGACAAGCAGCCGATCACCGACAATATGCTGATCGCCGACGTGCCGGAATCGGGGCGCTTGCCGGCGCGCAACCCCAGTTTCCGCGCCAATATGCTGGTGCCCGACGGCAAGCAGAGCAGCATGGGCATCGTGTCCTACGGCCAGGGTGTGCTGTTGCAGCCGCTGCCGTTCTCGCTGAAGCTTGATCGCTTCTACGTGGATTATTACGACACGGGCATGCCCAGCGACTTTCGCAGCGACGTCGAGGTCACGGACCTGGCCAGCGGAGACCACTTCAAGCAGACGATCCGGGTCAACGAGCCCTTGCACTACAAGGGGGTGACGGTCTATCAGTCCAGCTTCGACGATGGCGGCAGCACGCTCAAGCTGCGGGTCTGGCCGCTGACCGGCACGGGCGCGCCGACCGAGCTCGAGGGGAACGTGGGCCGGGAAACCTCGCTGGGCCAGGGTGCCGGCGCGTTCAAGGTGGATTTCACCGGCCTGAGGGTGATCAATGTCGAGAACATGGGTGATGGGGCGCTGCCCCAGCCGTCGGGGATGGTCGGCCACGTGGCCGCCGTCACCGGCAGCGCAGCTCGGCAGCGCAACGACGGCCTGCGCAACATCGGGCCCAGCGTCCAGTACCAGGTGATCGGCGCCGATGGCCAGGCGCACGAGTTCAGCAACTACATGCTGCCAGTGGCGATCGATGGGTTTCCCATGTTCCTGCTGGGGATGCGCCGCAATGCGTCCGAGCCCTACCGTTATCTGCGCATCCCGGCGGATTCGCAGGGCACCATGGGCGAATTCATGCGGCTGCGCGAGGCCCTGGCCGATGTCACCTTGCGCGAGGCGGCCGCCCAGCGCTTTGCCGAGATCAACGCGCCCGAGGGCGAGCAGCGCGGCCTGCTCTTTCAGGCGGCGCGCGGCGCCCTGCAGACGTTCTCCGAGCGCGGTTTCAATGGCATACTGGAATCCGCGCCAGAGGCCGAGCGGGAAAAGATCCTGAACTTCGCTGTCCCGATCATCCAACTGGGCCTCACCGAGCTGCGCGACGCGGCGCGTCGCCGGGTGGGCGAGCCGCCCGTGGATTACCAGGGCGCCGATGGCGAGCGCGAGGTCCAATGGATGCGCCTGGCGGTCCTGGGGCTGACGAGCCTGCCCGATTATCCGGCGCCGGTCGCCCTGCAGCTGAGCGGCTTCGAGCAGGTGCAGGCGAGCGTCTTCCAGGTGGCCCGCAGCCCCGGCAAGACCACCGTCTATCTGGGTTGCATCCTGCTGGTGATCGGGGTGTTTTCCATGTTCTACATCCGCGAGCGCCGCGTCTGGGTGTGGATCCGACCGGGGGCCGGGGGCAGCGAGTTGCTTGCCGCCATGACCTCCCAGCGGCGTACGCTGGACTTCGATCATGAGTTCCAGCGGCTCAAGGGCGCCTTGCAGCGTCTGTTTGCCCAGGGCACCGATCCTGGAGACTAGGGGTAATCGTCATGAATGAATCCGTCATCCGTTCAAAGCTGCCCACCTGGGAGGATGCCATGTCCTCCAGTGGCGATCGGCGCGGCCGGCGCGGCCGGCCCGATTGGACCGACATTGCGTTCTTCCTGGCCCTGGCGGTGGGGGCGGCCTATGTGCTGGCGTCCTACGGCCAGTTCATGGATTACTACGAAAAGCTCATCCTCGTGGGGGCGGTCGGTCTCTTTGGCTGGATGGCTTGGCTATGGCGGCCCCTGCGCACGCTGATGATCGCCAGCGGCCTGTCGGCCCTGCTGGCGATCTGGCTCTACAGCCCGGCGGGCGTGCTGCTGCAGGGCGATCTGGGGCGCGCCGAAACGAACTTCCTGCTGAAGTACCTGCTGTCCTCGCAATCCGCCATCCTGTGGATGTGCGCCTTGTTCGCCCTTGCGACGGTCAGCTATTGGATCGGCTTTGCCAGCCGCACGGCGGCGTGGGTGGGCTCGGTGCTGACCTGGGGAGCGGTCTATGCCGGGGTCACCGGCCTGCTGGTGCGCTGGCGCGAGGGGCATCTGCTGGGGCCGGACATCGGCCACATTCCGGTCAGCAACCTCTACGAGGTCTTTGTCCTGTTTTCGTTGATCACGGCGCTGTTCTACTTGTACTACGAGCGCCGCTACGCCACGCGCGCGCTGGGCGGTTTCGTGCTGCTGGTGATCAGTTCGGCGGTCGTGTTCCTGCTGTGGTATTCCTTCACGCGCGACGCTTATCAGATCCAGCCCCTGGTGCCCGCCCTGAAGAGCTGGTGGATGAAGCTGCACGTGCCCGCGAATTTCATCGGCTATGGCACTTTCAGCCTGGCCGCGATGGTGGGATTCGCCTACCTGGTCAAAGAGCATGGCGAGACCACGCAGTGGCGCCGGCTGATTCCGGTCTTTGCCCTGGGGGCCGTGCTGTGCGCCGAGCCCATGGTGTTCGGTTCACGCGAGCTGTCGGCGACCTGGATGCTGTATTTCGGCATCGGTGCGCTGATCGTGGGCAGCATTCTCATGTTTCGCGCGCCGATCGCGCGCCGCCTGCCCTCGCTCGAGATTCTCGACGACATCATGTACCGCGCCATCGCCGTGGGCTTCGCGTTCTTTACCGTGGCCACCATCCTGGGCGCGCTATGGGCGGCCGATGCCTGGGGCACGTACTGGCAGTGGGATCCCAAGGAAACCTGGGCCCTGATCGTCTGGTTGAACTATGCGGCCTGGCTGCACATGCGCCTGATGAAGGGGCTGCGCGGCACCATGGCGGCGTACTGGGCCCTGGGCGGGCTGCTGGTGACCAGCTTTGCCTTCCTCGGCGTGAATATGTTCCTCTCGGGCCTGCACTCCTACGGCGAACTGTAAGGCCGTCGCGCGCGGGATCAGACGATATGCTCGTGACGGTCGGACAGGACCTGGATGAAGGTCCGGGCCCGTTCGTCGGCGATCAGGGGCAAGACCGTCTGGTTGGCCAGGATCTCCGATGGCGGGCGTGCGGCCGACAGGATGTGGCCCTGCACATGATCCATGCCCATGCCGACCAGGGCCTCGAGGGTCGGGACATCCTCGACCCATTCGGCGATGCATTCCATGCCGAGGTTGTGGGCGAGTTCAACAATGCTGTTGACGATCGCGATATTGGCCTCGCTCTTGATCATGTCGCGGATCAGCGAGCCGTCGATCTTGATGATGTCGACGGGTAGCTCCTTCAGGTACGAGAAAGAGGTGTAGCCCGCGCCGAAGTCATCGAGCGCGACCTTGGCGCCCATGCGCTGCAGGCGCCGCATGAATTGGCGGGTGCGCTCGAGGTCCTGCAGCGCCACGCCCTCGGTGATCTCGATGCACAGGCGGCGCGTGAGCTGCGGGTGGCGGTTCAGGATGCCGAAGAGCACGTCGATGAACTTGTCGTCGTTCAAGGACACGCCGCTGAGATTCACGTTGACCTGCTGGGTGCGCGACAGTTTGCCCTGATGGCGCGTCATCCATTCCAGGGTGGCCGAAAACACCCATTTGTCAATCGTGCCGATCATGCCGTTGTCCTCGGCCGCCTGGATGATCTTGCTGGTGCTGATGCTGGTCGTGTCCGAGCTGCGCGCGCGCAACAGGATTTCGATGTTGAGGGTGCGCAGCGGGTGTTTCAACGAGATGATGGGCTGCATCTCGAGGTAGATGTCGCGCGGGTTCGCGCCGGCCTCGAGCTGGTCGAACAGGCGCAGTTCCTCGATGTGGTCGAAGAGCTCGCTGGCGTTCTCCTCGTACAGCATGATCTCGGTGTGCTGCTTGCGCGCGTCGCGGCACGCCCGGCTGGCGGCCGAGATCGCATCCTTGGGATTCATGTTTTGATGGATGTCGATGATGCCCATCGCGCTCTTGATCTGGAAGGCGCGGTTGCCGATGTACAGGGCGGAGCCGTTCAGGCTGTCGATGATGTCCTGCCCGATATGGCGTGCCTCGCTCGCGCGCAGCTTGGGGAACAGGATGACGAATTCGTCGCTGCCCACGCGGCCCAGGCGCTGGCTTTCGTTGAGGGAATACTTGAGGCGCTCGCACACCATCTGCAGGAGCTCGTCGCCCGCGGTGTGTCCGAAGGTGTCGTTGATGTGCTTGAGGTGGTCGAGGCTGAGGAAGGCCAGCGCGCAGGGTGTGCCCTCGTTGACCAGCTGCGTGATGCACTGTTCTGTGGCGCTCTCGATGCCGCGGCGGTTGAGTGCATCGGTCAGCGGGTCGTTCTCGGCCATCAGGCGCAGCTTGCGGATCGTCTCGGCGCGTGCGCTGATGTCCTGCAACGAGCCCTCGACCTGGCCGCCGGCCAGCGTGGCGCGCAGCAGGAAGCTGCGCGCCGGGCCGGGCTGCGTGAGGTGCGGGAGCATCCGGATCTCGGTCTCGACGCCCAGCTCGGTGTTCCGGGCGACCTGGTGCCAGTCCTGCACGGGAAAGAAGTCGGCCCAGGGCCGGCCGCGGTAGTCCTGCTCGTCGGGCAGCCCGAGGCTCTGGCGCGCGACGGCGTTGGCATGCTCGAACAGATGGCTGGAATTCAGCGTGAACAGGCCAAACGGCATCAGGGTGTCGGCGACAATCAGCTCGTTGCGCGCGCGAAAGCCGCTCTGGCGTTCTTCGCGCATGTGCTCGGCCGCGGCCAGGGCGATCATGACGCCGGCCGCAATCAGGATGGTGGCGCCGGCCAGCGTGTCGATGCTGCCGCCCTGGCCCAGGGCGGTCAGCACCAGGCCCAGCAGCAGGGTGGCCAGGGCCAGGCACAGGCCTGTGATGTGCCATAGCCAGATGCGCGATGGCGAGCGCAACAGCGCATAGAGCAGCGTGACGGTGATCAGCCCGGAACCCAGCCACGCCGCGAGGAACAGGACGGGCTGGAACCACTCGTAGGGCAGCACGAGCGCGGCCGCGATCAGGGCAACGCTGCTGGTGCGGGCCGCCAGCAGCACTTTCGCACGGGCATTCGCGGTCAGGCTATGGTCGAACAGGCGAGTGAACAGGCTGCAGGTGAGAATGTAGTAGGCCACGGCCGTGCCCTTGCGCAGCCCCGGCATGAGGTCCGGAGGAATCGTGTGGCCGAGCCACTGCATGTCCCAGCCCATGACCCAGGCGCCCAGGCGCAGGTTGCCGATCAGCCAGGCGGCCAGGAGGATGTAGAGCCATTCCCGGTTGGTCAGAGCGATGATCGCGATGAACAGGGCGAGGGTCAGCAGTCCGCCTTCGGCCAGCCCGATGGCGCGCGACAGCCGATTGGCGGACTGGGACAGCGCCGCGCCTTGCCAGAGGTCCGCCGAGATGTCGCCGGCGATCGCCAACTGGGTCTCGCAGATGAGACGCCCTGGGCGCGCCAGGCCCTGAAGGCCGATTTTTGGCCCGTCCAGGCCGAGCCGGAGCTGTCCGTCGGCCGCATCGCCCGCCAGCGTGCCGATGGGCTGGGACAGCGCTGCCGCATCCCAACAGGATAGCGACAGTCCGTGGGGGTTGGGCAGGCTCAGGACTTGTGGACCTGCCTGGGTGTTTTTCGCGGGGATTTCCACCAGGAACCAGGCCGGCTCGGTCTCGAGCCTGGCCCTGTAGCGCGTCGGGGCGGCGTCCAGCAGACCCAGCGCCTCGGCCGCGGTCTCGGGGGGCGCCTGGGTATCGGGCAGGACCCGGATTGCCAGGGGGGTGCCGGCGGTGTCGGGATAGAGGTTGTTCAGTGCGAAGAGCGCCACCGCGGTGCCCAGCAGGATGGCCAGCGGCGTCAGGTAGTAGGCGATCAGGCGCGACACGAGTGCGCAATATCCGGTGGTCCGCGCTCGGGAGGGGAGAAGGGAGGATTTGCTGGGCGCCATAGGACGAGATGTCAGGTTTCTCCGCCCTCTGGGCGTAACCGGCACGATGCCCGTTTAACGGCCGCGTCCGGGAATTCTTTATGCCTATTATGAGGCCTGGCCTCGTGGGAAGCTAGGAGGCCGCCCGGTTGCGCGGGCGGGTCGCGGCGTCGGCGCGGCGGGCTCAGCCCCGCGCCGGAATCCGCTCGGATGCGTATAGGTCCTGGATGGATTCGCGCGGTCGGATCAGGTGCGCCTGATCGGCGTCGACCAGAACCTCGGCGGCGCGCGGGCGGGCGTTGTATTGGCTGGCCATCGAGAACGCGTACGCGCCCGCGGACATGATGGCCAGCAGGTCGCCTTGCTCGATCGGCAGTTCGCGCTGGCGGGCGAGCCAGTCGCCGCTCTCGCAGATCGGACCCACGATGTCGTAGACCCGGTTCGTCTGGCCTGCGCGCGGCGCCACGGGCTCGACGTCGTGCCACGCCTCGTACAGGGCCGGGCGCATCAGATCGTTCATGGCGGCGTCCACGATCGCGAAATTGCGCACGGGGGTGCGCTTGAGGTATTCGACGCGGGTCAGCAGGATGCCCGCATTGCCCACCAACGAGCGTCCCGGCTCGAGAATGAGCTGCAGATGCCCCAGGCCGCGGGCCTCGAGTGTGGAGAAGACCGGATCGAGCAGGTCGGCGGGGTCCAGCGGGGTCTCGTCAGTGTAGCGGATGCCCAGGCCGCCGCCCAGGTCCAGGTGGCGCAGCTCGATGCCGTCCGCCCGCAGCTCGAGAATCAGGTCGATCAGCTTGCCGAGGGCGTCGAGATAGGGGGCGATCTCGAGAATTTGCGAACCGATGTGACAGTCGACGCCGACGATGTCGAGCCCCGGGTGCTGCATGGCCTGGCGGTACAGGGCGGGAGCGGCGGCGATGTCCACGCCGAACTTGTTTTCCTTGAGCCCGGTCGAGATATAGGGGTGGGTGTGGGCGTCGACGTCGGGGTTTACCCGCAGCGACATCGGCGCCCGCAGACCCATCTCGAGGGCGATGTCGGCCAGGCGCTCCAGCTCGGCCGCAGATTCGACGTTGAAGCACTTGATGTTCGCCGACAAGGCCTGCCGGATTTCCCAGGCCTGCTTGCCTACGCCCGAGAACACGATTTTTCCTGGGGCGGCGCCGGCGGCCAGCGCGCGCGCCAGTTCCCCACCCGAGACGATGTCAAAGCCCGCGCCCAGGCGCTGGAATTCGTGCAGCACGGCCAAGTTCGAGTTTGCCTTCATGCCGTAGCAGATCAGGGCATTACGCCCGGCAATGGCGCGCGCGTAGCGCTCCCAGGCCTCGCGCAGCGCCCGTCGGGAATAGACGTACAGCGGGGTGGCGTACTGATCCGCCAATTCGGGAAGCGGGATGTCTTCGGCGTGCAGGACGCCGTTCTTGAATTGGAACTGCGGGGCGACGGTCATGGGGCGTCCTGTGGCCGGGCTAGGGTTTGACGGGGGTGGGCGCGGGCGCCACGGAGGGCGGCGCGGTGAGCCCCGGATCAGGCGCGGGCGGCGGCGGCAGGGTCAGGGGGCCCTTCATGCCGCAGGCCGATAGGAAAAAGGCCAATAGGACGGTCAGGCCGAGGCGGCGCGGTGCAGTGGACATGATCAGAACGGGACCCGGGTCGGTTGAGTATCGCTGTTTCCGGCACTGGTGTCGGCGCCGAGTTGATCGAGCAGGTTGCCGATGCCGTCCTGGGCGGGCGCGCCGGATGGCAGGTCGCCCGGCGCCGGCAGGCCGACGCGGGCAATGGCGGTTCCGGGCGGGAATTCGTTGAAGTAGAACTCGCCGTCGATGCGTGACAGGCCGCTGGGCATGGGGCCCGGCGGAATCTCGGGCTGGCCAGCCAGGGCGACGCGCATGTAGTCCAGCCAGATCGGCAGGGCGGCGCCGCCCCCGGTCTCTCCCGACCCCAGGGATCGCGGCTGGTCGAAGCCCATCCAGGCGATGGCCACCAGCTTTGGCGTGAAGCCGGCGAACCAGGCGTCCTGCGAATCGTTGGTGGTGCCGGTCTTGCCGCCGATGTCGTTGCGCTTGAGCTCGCGGTGCGCCCTGGCGCCGGTGCCGTAGGTGGCCACGCCGCGCAGCAGGTCGTCCATCACATAGACGGTGCGCGGGTCGATGGCGCGCGCCAGGGTGTCGCCGGCCACGGTGGGCCGTGCCCGCATGATCACCTTGCCGCTGCTGTCGGTCACGTGGTCGATCAGGTAGGGTGGGACGCGGTACCCGCCGTTGGCGAAGACCGCGTAGGCGCCCGCCATCTGCAGCGGCGTGACGCTGCCCGCCCCCAGGGCCAGGGGCAGCACGGCGGGCTGGCGCGAGCGGTCGAATCCGAAGCGTGTCACGTAGTCCTGGACGTACTGCGGGCCGACCGCCTGCATGATGCGGATCGACACCATGTTCTTGGACTTGTAGAGGCCCTGGCGCATGGTGAGCATGGGTTCGTATGCCCGGCCGTAGTTCTTGGGGTTCCAGGCCTTGGAGCCGGTCTGCTCGGCGGTCAGCGAGAAGGGCTCGTCGGAAATCTGGGTCGCCGGGGTCAGGCCGCGTTCGAGCGCCGAGGCGTAGATGAAGGGCTTGAAGGACGAGCCCGGCTGACGCCACGCCTGCGTGACGCGGTTGAACTTGCCTTCCTCGAAATCGAAGCCCCCCACCATCGCGGCGACCGCGCCGTCCTGCGCGCGCACCGAGACCAGCGCCGCCTGCACCGAGGGTTTGTTGATCAGCTCCCAGTATTCCGGCCGCTTGTGCACATAGACCACGGATCCGCGTTCGAGGCGGAGCTCGGGCTTGGCCTTGGGCGTCAGCCCGCGGGCGATCACGCGCAGGGCGCGCTTGTCCGTGATGTCGATGATCTCGGCGGCGCTGCGCGCGACCTTGACCTCGGTGGGGCTGGCCGACAGCACCACGCCGGCCAGCAGGTCGCCGTTGTCAGGGTATTTTTCCTGAACCGAGTCGAGCAGCTCGTCGAGCGCTTCAGGCTGGTTCTCGATGCCGTCGGGCAGCTCGACCGAGCCCTCGGGGCCCGGATAGGGCGCGCGCCGCGTGTAGTCCAGAACCCCTTCTCGCAGCGCCAGGTAGGCGGCTTCCTGGTCCTTGGAGTGAATGGTGGTGTAGATATTGAAACCGCGCGAATAGATGTCGTCCTGGTAGACGCCGTAGAGCAGCTGGCGGGCGAGCTCGGCCGGGTATTCGCCGTGCACCGCATAGCGGCCCGTGGGCGTGCCCGCGGCGGACTTGATTTCGATGGGCTGGGCGACCGCCTGCTGGTATTCGTCCTCGGTCAGGTAGCCCAGCGAGCGCATGCGCCCCAGCACGTAGGCCTGCCGCGCCTTGGCCCGCTTGAAGTTCGAGATCGGGTTGAAACGCGAGGGCGCCTTGGGGATGCCGGCCAGCATCGCCGCCTCGGCCGCCGTGATCTCCGAGAGCTGCTTGCCGAAGTAGGTGCGGCTGGCGGCGGCGAAGCCGTACGCCCGGTGGCCCAGGAAGATCTGGTTCATGTAGAGATCGAGGATCTCGTTCTTGGTCAGCGTGGCCTCGATCTTGAAGGTCAGCAGCAACTCGTAGAACTTGCGGGTGTAGGTCTTTTCGGAGGACAGGTAGAAATTGCGCGCCACCTGCATGGTGATCGTGCTCGCGCCCTGGGTCTTGGACATGTTGACGATGTTGGCCAGCGCCGCGCGCAGCACGCCGGCCCAGTCGATCCCGCCGTGCTGGTAGAAACGGTCGTCCTCGGCGGCGAGGATCGCGGATTTCATGATGTCCGGGATTTCGTCGAAGCGCAAAACGTTGCGGCGTTCCTCGCCGAACTCGCCAATCAGGACCTGATCCGAGGTATAAATGCGCAGCGGCACCCGCGGCCGGTAATCGATCATCGCGCTCAGGTCGGGCAGGTTCGGCCAGGCCAGCGCCAAGGCGAGCGTGCCCAGCAGCGCGCCGCACAGGCCCAGGCCGGCGACGAAGACCACGGACTTGAGGATGAAGCGTGACAGCCAGGAACGCGCCGGCGACGGTGCGGAGGAAGATTGTTTCTGAGAGCTCATCAGGGGCGATTTTAAGCCCAAGCGCGATCGGGCCAGGAAATGTGCGCGGAGTCAATGTAACTGGATGATGCGGGCCGCACCTCGGCTACCGGGCCGCAAATGCGATAATACACGCAAATGAAAGCGACTTTACCCCTCATGGACATTGATTCCGCAGGAAACGACGCCGAACGCCCCGCTGTGTCGGGCGCGGGTTCGCAGCCCCCCATCATCTTGGTGGGCATGATGGGCGCGGGCAAGACCACGATCGGGCGCCAACTCGCCCACGCTCTGGGGCGCAAGTTCCTCGACCTGGATCACGAGATGGAGGCCCGCTGTGGGGTGCGCATCGCCCTGATCTTCGATATCGAGGGCGAGGCCGGTTTTCGCAAACGCGAGACCGCGCTGCTCGATGAGTGCTCGCAGCGCTCGGGCTATGTGCTGGCGACCGGCGGCGGCGCCGTGCTGGCCCCCGAGAACCGCGAGATCCTCAAGGCGCGCGGGCGGGTGATATACCTGCGCGCGGGCGTGGACGAGCTCTTTCGGCGCGTGGCGCGCGATCGCAACCGCCCGCTGCTCAAGGCCTCGGATCCGCGCCAACGCATCGCCGAGCTGATCGCCCAGCGCGAACCCCTATACGAGAGCGTCGCCGACATCACGCTGGACACTGGCAACATGCCGGCCTCGCAGGTGTTGCGCAGCCTCTTGCCGCACTTGCTGGACTACCAGGCACAGGAGGACGCGCGGCCATGAGCGCGCTGCGCAAAAATCGTCCAGTGGGCCCCGTGCGGGTCGACACCCCGGGCGGCGCCTATCCGATCCATATCGCCTCCGGCCGGCTCGATGCCCTGGCCGCCAGTATCCCGGCTGATGCCACGGCGGTCGCGCTGGTCACCAGCGACACGGTCGCGGCCTTGTACGGCGCGCGCGCCCGCGCCGCGCTGGCTGCGACGGGCAAGCCCGTGCTCACGATCGAGCTGCCCGATGGCGAGGACCATAAGACCTGGCAGACGCTCAACCGGATTTTCGACGCCCTGCTGGCCGCGCAGCTTGACCGCAAGGTGGTGCTGGTGGCCCTGGGCGGCGGTGTGGTGGGGGATATGTGCGGCTTTGCGGCGGCCTGCTATATGCGCGGCGTGCGCTTCGTGCAGGCGCCCACGACACTGCTGGCGCAGGTGGACTCCTCGGTGGGCGGCAAGACCGCCATCAACCACCCGCTGGGCAAGAACATGATCGGCGCTTTTTATCAGCCGCTGGCCGTCGAGATCGACACCGACGTGCTGGTCACCTTGCCCGCGCGCGAAGTCTCGGCGGGCCTGGCCGAGGTCATCAAGTACGGCATGATCGCCGATGCCGAATTTTTCGACTGGTGCGAGGCGCAGGCGCCGGCCCTGCGCGCCCTCGACCCGCAGGCGGTGAGCCACGCCATACGCCGCTCGTGCGAGCTCAAGGCGTGGGTGGTGTCCCAGGACGAGCGGGAATCGGGTTTGCGCGCCATCCTGAATTTCGGCCACACCTTTGGCCACGCGATCGAGTCCGGACTGGGCTATGGCCAGTGGCTGCACGGCGAGGCGGTGGGTTGCGGCATGGTGATGGCGGCCGAGCTGTCGGCCCGGGTCCATGGCCTGGACCGCACGGTGGTTGAACGCATCCGCGGCCTGGTGGCGGCAATCGGCTGCCCGGTGCGTGCGCCCGACCTGGGCATAGAGCGCTGGCTGGACCTGATGCGCGTGGACAAAAAAGCCGAGGGCGGCGTGATCCGCTATGTGCTGTTGCCCGCACTCGGCCAGGCCACTGTCCAAGGGGTCGCGGACGAGCAGGTCCGTCCGATGCTGGCATCCGGGCGGCTGATCGAGGGCCGCTGAGCCGTGCCGACGCTCGCGGTCTATGCCTGCCATCCGAACGCTTCGCGCGGCCGGGTCCATGCCGAACCCGCGCCGGTCGGACGCAATGCCTTTCAGCGCGACCGCGACCGCATCATCCATTGCAACGCCTTCCGGCGGCTTGAATACAAGACCCAGGTATTCCTCAATCACGAGGGCGACCTGTTTCGCACGCGGCTGACCCACAGCATCGAGGTGGCCCAGATCGCGCGCTCGCTCGCGCGCAACCTGGGTGTGCACGAGGATCTGATCGAGGCGATCGCCCTGGCGCACGACCTGGGCCACACGCCCTTCGGCCACGCGGGACAGGACGAGCTCAACGCCTGCATGCGGACCTTGGCACCCGCGGCGGGCGGCTTCGAGCACAATCTGCAGAGCCTGCGCGTAGTCGACGAACTCGAGGAGCGCTACGCCGCCTTCAACGGACTGAATCTGTGTTTCGAGACGCGCGAGGGCATCTTGAAGCATTGCTCACGGCGCCATGCGCGCCTGCTGGGCGAGGTGGCCGAGCGCTTCCTGAACGGCACCCAAGCCTCGCTGGAAGCCCAGCTCGCCAACCTGGCCGATGAGATTGCCTACAACAACCACGACATCGACGATGGCCTGCGCTCGGGCCTGATTACGGTGCAGCAATTGCAGCGCCTGGAAATATTCGCCGTGCATTATGCCCAGGTCCGCCGCCTCCACCCCAACGCCGAACAAAAGCGTCTGGTCTCAGAGGTGATCCGTGCGATGATCAATACGCTGGTGCTGGACCTGACGCGCCAGACGGGGGCGCGCATCGCCGAGCTGCAGCCGGCCTCGGTCGACGAGGTGCGCGCGGGCCCACCGCTGGCGGCGTTCTCGGACAATATCCGCGCGCAGGCCGATGCCCTCAAGAAATTCCTGCTCGACAACCTGTACCGCCATTCGCAGGTCATCCGCATGACCGCCAAGGCGCGACGCATCGTGCGCGAGCTGTTCCAGGCCTTTATCGAGGATCCGCGGCTGCTGGCCGACGAATACCGCCGTGAGGATCCGGTCGCCCAGGCGCGCGCCATCGCCGACTACATCGCCGGCATGACCGATCGCTACGCCATCCGTGAGCACCGCGCGATTTTCGTGATGGATTGACCGAGCAGGACACTAGGCCGGCTGGCGGTCCAGCAGCGCGCGCAGATGGCGGCCGGTGTGGCTTGCGCGGACTGCGGCGACCGTCTCGGGCGTGCCTTGGGCCACGATGCGGCCGCCGCCGGCACCGCCCTCGGGACCGAGGTCCACGACCCAGTCGGCGGTCTTGACGACATCCAGGTTGTGCTCGATCACCAGAACGGTGCTGCCCGCGTCGACCAGGCGGCGCAACACGTCGAGCAGCACGGCGATGTCCTCGAAGTGCAGGCCGGTGGTGGGCTCGTCCAGCACGTACAGAGTGCGGTCGGTGCCGCGCCGCGAGAGCTCCTGCGACAGCTTGACCCGCTGGGCCTCGCCACCCGACAGCGTCGTCGCGCTTTGGCCGAGGCGGATGTAGGACAGCCCCACGTCCGCTAGGGTGTGCAGCTTGCGCGCGACCGTGGGGATGGCGTCGAAGTAGTCCAGGGCCTGGGCGACCGAGAGATCGAGAACCTCGCTGATGTTGCGGCCCCGGTAGCGGATGTCCAGGGTCTCGCGGTTGTAGCGCAGGCCCTGGCAGACCTCGCAGGGGACGTACATGTCGGGCAGGAAGTGCATCTCGACTTTGACCACGCCGTCGCCCTGGCAGGCCTCGCAGCGCCCCCCTTTGACGTTGAACGAGAACCGGCCGGGATCGTAGCCGCGCAGGCGCGCCTCGGGCACGCCGGCAAAGAGTTCCCGGATCGGTGTGAACAGGCCGGTGTACGTGGCGGGGTTGCTGCGCGGCGTGCGTCCGATGGGGCTTTGGTCGACGCTGATGATCTTGTCGAAGGCCTCCAGGCCCTCGAGGCGGTCGTAGGGGGCCGGCTCGGCCTGTGTGCGGTGCAGGGCGCGCGCCACGGCGGCGACCAGCGTGTCGTTGATCAGCGTGGATTTGCCGGACCCGGAAACGCCGGTGACACAGGTCAGGCGTCCGGCCGGGATGGCCAAGTCCACGGACTGCAGGTTGTGCCCGCGGCAGCCCGTGATGCGCAGCCAGGCCTGGTCCTCGGTGACCGCCCGGCGGGGCGGAATGTCGATGCGCCGCGCGCCGGACAGGTACTGGCCGGTGAGCGAGGCGGGCTCGGCCGCGATTTCGGCGGGCGTGCCCTGGGCGATCACCTGGCCGCCGTGTTCGCCCGCGCCCGGGCCCATGTCGAGGATATGATCGGCGGCGCGGATCATGTCCTCGTCGTGTTCGACCACGATCACGCTGTTGCCCTGATCGCGCAGCTGCTGCAGGGTGTGGATGAGGCGGTGGTTGTCGCGTTGGTGCAGGCCGATCGAGGGCTCGTCCAGCACGTACATCACCCCGGTGAGCCCCGAGCCGATCTGGCTGGCGAGGCGGATGCGCTGGGCCTCGCCGCCGGATAGCGTATCGGCGCCGCGGTCCAGCGTCAGGTAGCCCAGGCCCACATCGTCCAGAAAGTCCAGGCGGGCGCTGATCTCGTGCACGATGCGCTCGGCGATCTCGCGGCGCGCGCTGTGCAGGGCCAGGTCCTGGAACCAGCGGCGGCAGTCGGCGAGCGACAGGGCTTCGACCTCGTAGATCGCGAGACCGCGCCGCTCGCCAGGCCCGGGGTCGTTGCCGATCAGGACGTTGCGGGCCTCGGTGCGCAGGCGGGCACCGCCGCAGTCCGGGCAGGCCGTGGTGTGGCGCAGTTTGCCCAGCTCCTCGCGCACCGCGTTGGAATGGGTTTCGCGCCAGCGCCGTTCGAGGTTCGGGATCACGCCCTCGAAGACATGCTTGCGCACCGAGGCGGTCCCGTCCGCGCCGAGATACAGAAAGGGGATTTCGTCGGTCCCCGATCCGTGCAGGATCCGGTGGTGCAGGTCCGCGCCCAGTTGCTCGAACGGGGTCTCGAGGTCAAAGCCGTAGTGCGTCGCCAGGCTGCGCATCATGGTGTGGGTGAAGGCATTGCGCCGATCCCAGCCGTGAATGGCACCGCCCGCGAGGCTGAGTTCCGGAAAGGCCACCACGCGGCGTGGGTCGAAGGATTCGACCGATCCCAGGCCGTTGCAGGTGGGACATGCGCCGGCCGGGTTGTTGAAACTGAACAGTCGAGGCTCGAGGTCGGCGAGCCCCCGGGCGCAGACCGGACAGGCATAGGTGCTGGAGAATCCCTGTTCCGTGCCGTCGTCCAGGTCCAGGGCGATGGCGCGCCCGTCGGTGAGTTCCAGGGCGGTCTCGAAGGATTCCGCCAGCCGCTGGCGATTGTCGGCGCGTGCGCGCAGCCGGTCCACGACCACGTCGAGGTCATAGGGTCCGGCATGCGGCAGCTCGGGCATGGGGTCGAGGGTCAGGATCTCGCCACTGATGCGCACGCGCACATAACCCAGGGCCAGCAGCCGCGCGCATTCTGCCGCCAGGTCGCCGTCCGCGTCCCGGGCCATGGGCGCAAGGATTGCGATGCGATGCTCGCCGGCTTGCGCGAGGACCTTGTCGGTCATCTGGCTCACGCTCTGGGCGCGCAAGGGAAGGTCGTGCTCGGAGCAGTAGGGCGTGCCCACGCGCGCATACAGCAGGCGCAGATAGTCGTGGATCTCGGTCACGGTGCCCACCGTCGAGCGCGGGTTGTGCCCCGCGGCCTTCTGCTCGATGGCGATCGCGGGGGACAGGCCGGCAATGACGTCCACGTCGGGCTTGTCCATCATTTGCAGGAACTGCCGCGCGTAGGCCGACAGGCTCTCGACGTAGCGCCGCTGGCCCTCGGCGTACAGGGTGTCGAAGGCCAGGGACGATTTGCCCGAACCCGATAGCCCGGTGATCACGACGAGCTTGCGCCGTGGCAGGTCCACCGAGATGTTTTTCAGGTTGTGCGTGCGTGCGCCGCGAATGCGTATGGCTTCCATGCCGTGGGGGATTCAGGTTTTTCAAAGACCAACTTGCTACTATAACGCGCACCCCCCCTTGATTCGAACCGCGAACTCAGTCCACCATGTCCAATCCGTCCTCCGCCAGGGCCCCGGTCCTGAAGCTGACGCCCCTCGAGCGGCGTGCCAGCCTGTCGCTGGCGGTGCTGTTTGCCGCCCGCATGCTGGGTTTGTTCCTGCTGACGCCGATTTTTGCGGTGGCCGCGACCACCCTGGTGGGTGGCGACAATCCCGCGCGCGTCGGGCTGGCCCTCGGTGCTTACGGCCTGACCCAGGCGGCGATGCAGATTCCGCTGGGGATGGCCTCCGACCGCTATGGCCGCCGCCCCGTGATCGTGTTCGGCATGCTGCTGTTCGTCCTGGGCGGCGTGGTGTGTGCGCTGGCCTCTTCGGTCGATTGGGTCACGGTGGGTCGCGTCATCCAGGGGCTGGGCGCTGTCTCCGCGGCGATCACGGCCTGGATCGCGGACGCCACGCGGCCCGAGGTGCGTACGCGCGCCATGGCCCTGGTCGGCGGCTCAATCGGGATTTCCTTTGCCCTCTCGCTGGTGCTCTCGCCCGTGCTGGTGGGCGAATTCGGGCTCTCGGGCCTGTTCTGGGCGATCAGCCTGTTGGGCTTCCTCTGCCTGCTGATCGCCATGTTCTTCGTGCCCCCGGTGCCGCGCTCCGAGGCCGACATCGTGCAGGCCACCGCGCGCGACGTCCTCGGCCACAAGGATCTGCTGCGCCTGAATTTCGGCGTGTTCTGCCTGCATTTCATCCTGATGGCGCTGTTCATGGTGGCGCCCGGCCTGCTGGGCCGGCTCGGCGGCTACGACTCCTCTAGCCTCTGGCAGGTCTACCTACCGGTGATACTTGCCTCTTTCGTGTTCATGGTGCCGGCGGTTTTCTACATCGAGAGGCACAAGGCCTACAAGGCATCCCTCGAGTGGGCGGTGCTGGGGCTGGCCGTGGTGCTGGGCCTGCTGCCCTGGCTGGAGGGCGCGTTTTATCCCGCGGTGTTGGCCCTGGTGGGGTTCTTTGTCGCCTTCAACATTCTCGAGGCGCTGCAGCCCTCGCTGGTGTCGCGCGCGGCCCCGCCCCATTACAAGGGACTGGCCCTGGGGTTCTACAACACCGCGCAATCCCTGGGGGTGTTCGCCGGCGGCGTGCTGGGCGGCATGCTGGTGCGCTGGGGGGGATCCGCGGCGGTATTCTGGACCAGCGCCATGCTGGCCGTGGTCTGGCTGTACACTGCGCGCGGGTTCCGCGATCCAAAGTGAGGGTGGGCCGGTGCCTGACAATTTTACGTACCTTGCGCACTGGGCGATAATATCCGGCTGACAGCAATCAGGCGCCACTTGGCGATCCGCTTCGCCGATAATAGGCGCACGAGCAATTCTTCACAGGATCCACATCATGGCCTCCGTCAACAAAGTCATCCTCGTCGGCAACCTCGGCCGCGATCCCGAGGTCCGCTACAGTCCCGACGGTGCGGCGATCTGCAACGTGTCGATCGCGACCACCTCCCAATGGAAGGACAAGGCCAGCGGCGAACGCCGCGAGGAAACCGAATGGCACCGCGTGGTGTTCTACAACCGCCTGGCCGAGATCGCGGGCGAATACCTGCGCAAGGGCCGCTCGGTCTACGTCGAGGGCCGGCTCAAGACCCGTAAATGGCAGGACAAGGAAACCGGCGCCGATCGCTACAGCACCGAAATCGTGGCCGACCAGATGCAGATGCTGGGCGGACGCGACAGTGGCGGCGAGAGCGCGGGCGATGGCGGCGGCTTCAGCCAGGCGCCGGCCCCGGCGCGTCGCCCCGCCCAGCAGCAGGCCCGGCCGGCGGCCCCGGCCGCCGCGCCGGCCGGCAATCTGGCCGATATGGACGACGACATTCCGTTCTAGGACGCGCCGGCCTCCAGGCCCATGAACGGGCTCCGTCCTCCCGCCGCCGCGCCCCGGATCGGGCTGGCGCTTGGTAGCGGATCGGCGCGCGGCTGGTCGCATATCGGCGTCATCCGCGTCCTCGAAAAAGCCGGCATCTCGCCGGACATCGTGTGCGGGACGTCGATCGGCGCGCTGGTCGGCGCGGCGTACGCGGACGGCCAGATCGAGCCCCTCGAGACCTGGGTGAGGGGCCTTACCTGGCAGGGGGTGGTCGGCTTGCTGGACTTCAGCGTCAGCGGTGGGCTGATCCACGGCGAAAGGCTTTTTTCCTTTCTCCGCACGCACCTGAACGACACGCTGATTCCCAGCCTGCCCAAAGCCTACGGGGCGGTTGCCACCGAGCTGGCCTCGGGACGCGAAATCTGGCTGCGCGAGGGTTCCGTCTTCGATGCCGTGCGCGCCTCCGCCGCTTTGCCCGGCCTGTTCAAGCCCGCGCAGCACGAGGGGCGCCTGCTGGTCGACGGCGCGTTGGTGAATCCGGTGCCGGTGTCCCTGTGCCGCGCGATGGGGGCGGATATCGTCGTGGCGGTGGACTTGAATGCGGACCTGATCGGGCGCCATTTCGAGCCGGACGAGGCACCGCCGCCCGCCGAGCCCGGTGCCCTTGCCTCGATGCTGAGCCGCCTGCCGCTGGGCCTCGGCGGAGCCAAGGGCGCCGCGCCCGAGGCGGTGGACATGCCATCGATCTTCGATGTGCTGAGCATCAGCCTGAACATCATGCAGGTGCGCATCACGCGCAGCCGCCTCGCGGGCGAGCCGGCAGACGTGATGATCCGGCCACGGCTGGCGAACTTCGCCCTGATGGACTATCACCGTGCGGCGGCGGCGATTGATGAGGGCGAGCGGGCTGCGCGGCGCGTGCTGCCGGAATTGCAGGATTTGATTGGCCAGACAGGACACTGAATCAGCCATGCGCAACCGTTCCGATTCGGCACACCGGCGCGCTCCCTTCCCCGGTTTTGGACCTGGCCCCAGGCGCTTGCGGCCATGAGCGGCGGCCCTGACGTGATGCGGCGGCCGGACGGTCCCTGGGCGGACCGCTGGCAGGGCATCCGGCTGCGCGCCGGCGGTGATCCGCGGGGCCTGGTGGCCGACGGTGAACGAACGCGGGCCTGGCTGGCCAACCTGGGCCTGGCGCCTCGGGTCGAGACCGCTTGCGGTCGGGATGCGGCCGGCCCCTACTTGGATTTCCGCCTGGACGCCGAATCCGCCGCGCGCTGCGCCCCCGGCCACGACACCTCGGGTCTGGCGGCCGCGCTGGGTCTGGATCCGGACGGCGGGGATCGCGATCTGGACGTTGAGATCCTCGCGGCGATGCTGCTCGGGCCCATCGCCTTCGAGCTGCCGTCGTATGACGAATTGGTCTCGGCGGTACGCCTGAGGCGGCGCATCGTGCGGGCCGCGAACCGCACCGTGCTGGCGTTCGACACCGAGCAGGCCGAGCGCCCCGAGGGGTGCTGGACGTATGCCGAGTCCACGGGCTTCACCATCGTTCCAGGGCATGATCTGGCCGACGCCCTGCGCAAGGCCACGCAGCCGGACGCCTCGGGACGCCTGTATTCCTTTTCCTGCTATCGCGCCACCGAGTACGTCCTGCTGCTCGCCCTCGCACAGGAGCTGGCCGAGTGCAATCCCGGGCTGCTGGAGGCCCTGCGACAGCAGTGGGAGCGCGCGGCCATCATGTCGGGCCGATTTCACGAGGTCTTTTTGCAGGAGTACGGCTCGTTGGGCGAGCCGCTGCCGGCTCGCTACTACGTGCCGGGCGATCGCCTGTGGTTCCGCAACCCCGACGAGGCGTCGGCCAACGTCGAGGGCTACGAAGGGTCCTGGGTGTTCTACCTGGGGGCCGGGCGTTTCACGAATTTCTGGAAGCCCGGATGCGCGTACTCCCTGGCGGACAAGTGCATTGAGCTCTATCACTGGCGCCACGGTCTGCGTCATGATGCGGCCGGGCGGCTGTGGATGGACGAGAGCGCCGTCGAGGCGCGTGTGCAGGCCAGCGCGCGCGATCCCGCTGAAGTCGCCGCCATCCTCGAGCGTATGCTGCGGCTGCGCGACCCCTCTGGGGTCTATGCCGCGGGCGGCTGCATCGACGCCTCGCGCGAGTTCATCCGTTGCGTGCGGCCCGGCACTTGCACGCTATCGCTGCCCGGTCTCGCGCCGCAGCGCGCGGTGTAGGGCTGCGGCGATGCGCGGGTCGTGGCCCGCATGCCTTGCCAGCCCCGGAGAGGGCTCCTACAGGAAATGGTCCAGAAAGCGCCGGCTGGTTTTGTCCAGGGCGGATACGTCCCGGATGAGGAACTGGGTGCCGTGGCTGTCGGCGATCAACAGCCTCTCGGCCGAGAGCCGGCGGATGTCCTCCTCGGCCCGGAGGGTGAGCTGTGTCGGGCCGCGATCGGTGTCGACCTGCCAGATG
Organism: Castellaniella sp. GW247-6E4; assembly: GCF_040276065.1. Lineage (NCBI taxonomy): Bacteria > Pseudomonadati > Pseudomonadota > Betaproteobacteria > Burkholderiales > Alcaligenaceae > Castellaniella > Castellaniella sp. GW247-6E4. The sequence continues at coordinate 191,640 of NZ_JBELOI010000002.1, forward strand.
CTGGGCGTCGCATAGGTCGAGACGCGGCGGATGCGCTGGATCTTCGGGACGAACTCGCGGCTGGCCAGTGCGTCGGCGATCAGGGCCCGCAGGTCGGCGGGCAGGTCCTCCAGGCGTTCGATCCAGGCGGCCTCGCGGCCTTGCGGATCGATCAGCGCAATGCCTTCGTCCGGTGCCGCGATCGGAAAGCTGCGCACCGGCACGACCGGGGCGATACGCTGGCCGTTGCGCACCAGCGCCAGGCGGCCGAAGGGGTCGCGCTCCAGGCGGTACCCCGGATGATCTCGCGTTTCAGGCGGGTTCGAGGTCATGGTCCTCCTCCAGCCAGTCGTCGCCGCGACCCTCCGAGGGCTCGGACTCGTCCCTGGCCTGCGCCTGATAGAGGCGCGCATAGGCGCCGCCGCGCGCCAGCAGGTCCTCGTGGCGGCCGATTTCGACGATGCGGCCGCGATCCAGCACGACCAGCCGGTCGGCCTCGCGCAGCGTGCTCAGGCGGTGGGCGATGGAGATGGTCGTGCGCCCGCGCACCAGGTTGTCGAGCGCCTTCTGGATTTCGTTCTCGGTCGTCGTGTCCACCGAGGAAGTCGCCTCGTCCAGGATCAGGATGCGCGGGTCGATCAGCAGGGCGCGGGCGATCGAGATCCGCTGCCGTTCGCCGCCGGACAGGGCCTGGCCGCGCTCGCCAACCAGCGAGTCATAGCCATGCGGCAGGCGCAGTATGAATTCATGGGCGTGGGCGGCGCGCGCCGCCGCCACGATTTCGGTGCGGCTGGCATCGGGCTTGCCATAGGCGATGTTCTCGGCCACGGTGCCGAAGAACAGGAAAGGCTCCTGCAGGACCAGGCCGATGTGGCGCCGGTACTCGGAGACTGGCAGCGCGCGGATGTCGACCCCGTCGATCCGGATTGCGCCCTGCGATACATCGTAGAAACGGCAAATCAGATTGACCAGGGTACTTTTGCCCGATCCGCTGTGGCCCACCAGGCCGATCATTTCGCCCGGCGCGATGTCCAGGCTGATGTCCTGGATCACGCGGCGGTTGCCATAGCGGAAACCGACCCGGGTGAGTTCGATGTGCCCGCGCACCTGCTCGAGGTGCCGTGGACGCTCGGGCTCCGGCACGCTGGAAGTGTGGTCCAGGATGTCGAAGATACGCTTGGCGCCGGCGGCTGCCTTCTGGGTGGTGGACACGATCCGGCTCATCGAGTCCAGCCGGATATAGAAGCGGCTGATATAAGTGAGAAACGCCGTCAGCACGCCTACCGTGATGGATTCATGGGCGACCAGCCAGATCCCGAAGATCCAGACCACCAGCAGGCCGATTTCGGTCAACAGCGTCACGGTGGGTGAGAATAGCGACCATAGGGCGTTGACCCGATCGTTGATGGCCAGATTGCGGTCGTTGGCTTCGCGGAACCGGGCGACCTCGCGGCTCTCTTGGGCAAAGGCCTTGACCACCCGGATGCCCGGGATGGTGTCGGCCAGCACGTTGGTGATCTCGGACCAGACGCGGTCCGCCTTTTCGAATCCATGGCGCAAGCGGTCGCGCACGAGGTGGATCAGCCATACGATCAACGGCAGGGGCGCGAGCGTGGCCACGGCCAGCAGCGGATTGATCGCCAGCAGCACCACGGCGGTCATGGTGATCATGAGGACGTCGGTGATGAAGTCCAGCAGGTGCAGCGACAGGAATAGGCAGATCCGGTCGGATTCCGAGCCGATGCGGGCGATCAGGTCGCCCGTGCGCTTGCCCCCGAAGTACTGCAGCGAGAGCTGCTGCAGGTGTTGGTAGGTGGCGGTGCGCAGGTCTGCGCCGATGCGTTCGCTGACCCATGCCAGAATCACGCTGCGGCCCCAGCCCAGGGCCCAGGCCAGCAGCGAGGAGACCAGCAGCGCGCCCAGGTACCGGGACACCAGCGTGTAGTCGATGGGTCTGCCGTTCTGGAACGGGATCAGCACGTCGTCCATGAGCGGCATCGTCAGGTAGGGCGGCACCAGGGCGGCCGCCGTCGAGGCCAAGGTCAGGGCCAGGCCCGCCAGCAAATGCTTGCGGTAGGGGCGGGCAAAGCGCCACAAGCGCAGCAGCGAACTCGCCGACGGCGGCGCCTGCCGCGCGGCGGGCTGCGTCTCGGGCGGCACCTCGGCCTGGCCGGGCCGGCGCACCGCCTCGTAGCGGGCCGCCAGGCGCAGAGCCGCCGGGTGCAGGCCCAGAGTGTAGCGCCAGAGGGCCAGCCGGGCGTGCGCGTCGCGCAGCTCGAGGCTGCCCACGCCTGCGTGGTCGTGCAAGCGCAGCTCGAGGTCGGCGCGCAAGGGCCAGGATCGCCAGTTCGCCTGGTCGCCCATCTGGGCCAGCCAGCGCCGGTTCGTCAGGACCACGAGGCCGCGCCCGTAGCGCAGCTCAGTGTCCAGGTCGACCTCCATCCAGGCGAGCAGGGATTCCCCGGGTGCGAGGCAGGCGCCCAGGGAGTCGCGCCATGGCTCGGGCGGCGCGTCCGCGGGGGCGGCGAAAGAGGAGGTGTCGGCGAGGGTACCCTGCATGAAAAACCGCTCCCGCGGGTGGGGCGTGGAGGAATCGGGCGGCGTAATGTTCGTCCAGGGTAATGGGGCCCGGCGGGGTTGAGGCGCCGGTCAGGCATCGGTGTGGTGCCATTCATACAATTTTCGATGTTTTTTTCGTGCTTCGCAACAGGCGCGAGATTATGATGGTTGCCGTCACGCACGACACTATCGTGCCCGGCGCCCGCGCCGGCCGAACGACTTTCGAGCCCCTCCTTGCGCATGGTTCCGCGATGAATAGAAAAAGTATTGATTTCATCAATATGGTGCATCTGCGGGGGCCGAATATCTGGGCCTACCGGCCTGTCGTCGAGGCGTTGGTCGATATCGGCGATCTCGAGGATTGCCCCTCCGATACCATTCCCGGGTTTTATGAGCGCCTGGTCGACTGGCTGCCCACGCTGGTCGAGCACCGGTGCAGCATCGGCGAGCGCGGCGGTTTCCTGCAGCGCGTGCGCCGGGGCACCTGGCCGGGCCATATCCTCGAGCACGTGGCCCTCGAGCTGCAAAGCCTGGCGGGCATGCCGGGCGGCCTGGGGCGCGCGCGCGAGACCGCGGTGCGCGGTGTCTACAAGGTGATTATCCGCGCCTGGCACGAGCCCCTGGCCCGCGCGGCTCTGTATGCGGGGCGCGATCTGGTCATGGCGGCGATCGAGGACCGTCCCTACGACGTCCAGGCCGCGGTGAGCGAGTTGCGCGCGCTCGCCGACAGCCTCAATCTCGGCCCCAGCACCGCCTGCATCGTGGACGCGGCCGACGACCGGGACATTCCGGCCATCCGCCTGAGCGAGGCCAACCTGCTGCAATTGGGCTACGGGGCGAACCAGCGCCGGATATGGACGGCCGAGACCAGCCGCACCAGCGCCATCGCCGAGGGCATTTCGCGCAACAAGGACCTGACCCGCCGTTTGCTGAGCGCCTGCGGGGTGCCGGTGCCGCAAGGGTGGCTGGTCGAGAGCGCCGATGAGGCTTGGGAGGCCGCAGAATCGATTGGCCTGCCCGTGGTCGTGAAACCGTCGGACGGCAATCATGGCCGAGGGGTCTTCACCAATCTGACGACCCGGGTCGAGGTCGATGCGGCGTATGCGGTCGCCGTGGATGAGGGCAGTGGCGTGATCGTCGAGCATTTCGTCCCGGGCGACGAGCATCGCCTGCTGGTGGTGGGCGGGCGCCTGATCGCAGCGGCGCGCGGCGAGGCCGCCCGGGTGATCGGCGATGGCCGCTCGAGCGTGCGCGAATTGATTGAATTGCAGATCAATTCCGATCCCCGGCGCGGCAGTGACGAGGACCATCCCTTGAACTGGATCCGTCTGGATTCCGCGGCGCGCCTCGAATTGGCGCGCCAGGGCATGGATGGCGACACCGTGCCGCCGGCGGGCGTCGAGGTGGTGATTCAGCGCAACGGCAATGTGTCCCACGATGTCACCGACCTGGTGCATCCGCAGGTGGCCGAGCAGGTGTCGCTAGCCGCGCGGGTGGTGGGGCTGGACATCGCCGGCATCGATCTGGTGGCGAGCGACATCTCGCGCCCGCTGGACGAGCAGGGCGGTGCCATCGTCGAGGTGAATGCGGGCCCGGGCCTGCTCATGCACCTGAAGCCGGCCAGCGGCACGCCGCGCCCGGTGGGCAAGGCCATCGTGGACGATCTCTTTCCGGGCAGCGACGACGGGCGTGTGCCGGTCGTCGGCATCACCGGCAGCACGGGCAAGACCCGCATCGCTCGCCTGGTGGACCATCTGCTGCGGCTCGCCGGGCGCTCGGTCGGCTTGGCCTGCAGCGATGGCCTGTTCCTCGGTCGGCGGCAAGTCGAGGCCGGGGACTGCGCCCACTGGGAGGCCGGCCGCCGCGTCCTGCTCAATCCGGCGGTCCAGGCGGCGGTGATCGAGAACGGGGCCAGGGTCATCCTGGGCGAGGGCCTGCCCTACGACCGTTGCCAGATCGGCGTCGTGACCTCGATTGATCCGGCCAGAACCTGGCCCGAGTTCCACATGACCGAGCCCGAGCAATTGCGCCAGGTGTATCGCACCCAGGTGGACGTGATCCTGCCGGGCGGGGCCGGGGTGCTCAATGCCGACGATCCCATGGTGGCGGACCTGGCGCCCTTGTGCGATGGCGCCGTGGCGTTCTACAGCGTCCGGGAGGTCTCGCCCGTCGTGGCGGCGCACCTGGCTGGCGGCGGGCGCGCGGTCGTGGCGCGCGGCCGGGGGATTGCGCTGACGGAAGGCGGCATCGAAATTCCGGTCCTGGCCGGCGACGAACTGCCCGCCGGCATCGAGGACGCCGAGGGCGGCCTGTCCAGTGTGGCGGCGGCGCTTGCGGTCGTCTGGATGCTGGGCGTCGACGTCGACATGATGCGTACCGGTGTGCGTACCTGGGGGGCGGGCCTGTCCGCACCCATCCAGGACCCCATCGAGGCGGCCGGCGCCGTCCGAACCTGAGCCGTCCCCCAATTCATCACCCCCTCTTGGAAAGGAACCTGTTCCCATGGAAGTCTCCCGCGTGCGCGCCCTGCGGGGCCCCAACTTGTGGTGCCGGCAGACGGCGATCGAGGCCATCGTCGCCTGCTCCGAGAGCGAGCGGGCCATCGGCGACATGGAGGCCTTCGAGACCCGCTTGCGCTCGCGGTTTCCCGATATCGACATCTTGCGGCCGTTCGGCCACGAAGGGGTCAATTCGCTGGCGCACATCCTGTCCTATGCGGCGCTGCGCCTGCAGTCCCAGGCGGGCTGCCCGGTTGCGTTCAGCCGTACCGCGGCGACCCTCGATCCCGGTGTCTACCAGGTGGTGATCGAGTACACGGAGGAGGCCGTGGGCCGCCTGGCCTTCGACCTGGCCCAGTCCTTGTGCATCGCCACGATGCAGGACGAGCCGTTCGACCTTGCCGACGCCGTGGCGCGCCTGAGCGCACTCAATGAGGACGTACGGTTGGGGCCCAGCACCGGCTCGATCGTGCAAGCGGCCGAGCGGCGCGGGGTTCCCTATCGACGGCTCACCGAGGGCAGCCTGGTCCAGTTCGGCTGGGGCTGCCGGCAGCGCCGGATCCAGGCGGCCGAAACCGATGCCAGCGGCGCCATCGCCGAGGCCATTGCGCAGGACAAGGCGCTGACCAAGGTCCTGCTCGCGGCGGCCGGCGTGTCGGTGCCGGCCGGTCGCTGCGTGCGGGACGCCGAGGACGCCTGGTGCGCGGCGCGCGAGATCGGCGGGCCGGTCGTGGTCAAGCCCCAGGACGGCAATCAGGGCCGTGGCGTGGCTGTCAACGTGCAGGGCCGCGAGCAGGTGCTGGCCGCCTACGCAGTGGCCAGCGAACATGGCGCCGGCGTGATCGTCGAGCGCTATTTTCCGGGCCACGACTTTCGCCTGCTGGTCGTGGGCGACCGTCTCGTGGCGGCCGCACGCCGCGATCCGCCGCAGGTCGTGGGCGATGGCGAGCGCAGCATCGCCCAGCTCGTGGACCTGATCAACCAGGATCCCCTGCGCGGCGAGGGGCACGGTTCCTCGCTGACGCGCATCTGCCTGGACGACATCGCCCTGGCGACACTGGCCGCCCAGGGGTGTACGCCGGATTCGGTTCCTGCACCGGGCGTGTGCGTCGTCCTGCGCAACAACGCCAACCTGAGCACCGGCGGCACGGCGACGGACGTCACCGACCACGTACATCCGGATCTGGCGGCGAGCGCGATCGCGGCCGCGCAGATGGTCGGCTTGGACGTTTGCGGCATCGACCTGGTCAGCCGCAGCGTCTACGAGCCGCTGACCGCCGAGGGCGGCTGCATCGTCGAGGTGAACGCGGCGCCGGGCCTGCGCATGCACCTGAGTCCGTCCTTCGGGACCGGGCGCGACGTGGGCGCGGCCATCATCGACAGCCTGTTCCCGCCGGGCGAGGATGGCCGCATTCCGGTGGTCGCGGTGACCGGCACCAACGGCAAGACCACCACTGTGCGCCTGATCGCACACCTGTGTGCCCAGCAGGGCTGGTGCGTGGGGATGACCAATTCCGACGGCGTGTACATCGGCGAACGCCGCATCGATACCGGGGATTGCAGCGGACCGCGCAGCGCGCGCAACGTCCTGCTGCACCCGGACGTCCAGGCCGCGGTGCTCGAGACCGCGCGCGGCGGAATCCTGCGCGAGGGTCTGGGCTTTGATCGCTGCGATGTGGCGGTGGTCACCAATATTGGCGTGGGCGACCATCTTGGCCTGAGCTACATCAGCACGGTCGAAGACCTGGCGATCGTCAAGCGCGTCGTCGTCGAAAACGTCGCGCCCAACGGCACCGCGGTCTTGAACGCGGGCGATCCCATCGTCGTGCGCATGGCCGAGAATTGCCCGGGGCGGGTGACGTTCTTTGCCGGCGACCGGCACAATCCCGTGATCGCCACCCACCAGGCCAAGGGCGGCCGGGTGGTCTACGTGGACCAGGGCGACATGGTGTTCGCGGAGGACGGCTTCGAATTCCGCATCGAGCTCGGGCGCGTGCCGCTGACGCGCCTGGGCACGATTGCATTCCAGGTCGACAATGCCATGGCGGCCGCCGCCGCCGCGTGGGCGCTGGAGGTGCCGTGGACGCGCATCGAGGCGGGCCTGGCGTCCTTCGTCAACGACGCGCGCGCGGTGCCCGGACGGTTCAATCTCTTTGAGTACCGCGGCGCCACCTTGATCGCCGACTATGGCCATAATCCGGATGCGATCCTCGCGCTGGTCCAGGCGGTGGAGGCCATGCCGGCGGTGCGGCGCAGCGTGGTGATCAGCGGCGCCGGGGACCGGCGCGACGCGGACATCCGCCGTCAGACCGAAATCCTGGGCGATGCCTTCGACGAGGTCATTCTTTATCAGGATCAATGCCAGCGCGGCCGTGCCGACGGCGAGGTCCTCGCGCTGCTGCGCGAGGGCCTCGCCCGGGCGCAGCGGATGGCGGACCTGCGCGAGATCCACGGCGAATTCCTGGCGATCGACACCGCCCTCGAGCGGCTCGGCCCGGGCGACCTGTGCCTGATCCTGATCGACCAAGTCGAGGAGTCGCTCGCGCACATCGAGCGCAGGGTCGCGGAGGCGGGATCGCCCGTGCCCCGCGCGGTGCGCGCATGAGGCCATGGGACGCCACCGCCTGCGGTAATATAGGCAACACTTTTCCGCTCATGACGTAGTATCAACAGGCCCCCGCATGGACATGCCCGCCCGCCCCCGCGTTTTTTCCCAACGTGCGCAGAAGCTCACCAGCTCGACGATCCGCGAGATCCTCAAGATCACCGAGCGTCCGGAGGTCATCTCATTTGCCGGCGGCCTGCCCTCGCCGCAGGGCTTTCCGATCGCGCGGATCCGCGCCGCATTCGACGACGTCCTCGATGCCCGTGGCGATACCGCCCTGCAGTACGGTCCCACCGAGGGCTATGCGCCCTTGCGGGCCTGGGTGGCCGAGGACATGCGTCGCCATGGCGCGCAGGTCACGGCCGACGAGGTATTGATCGTATCGGGTTCGCAGCAGGCGCTGGACATGCTGGGCAAGCTGTTCATCGATCCGGGCTCGCGCGTCCTCGTCGAGGCGCCCAGCTACCTGGGGGCCCTGCAGTCGTTTTCCCTGTGCGAACCGGAGTTCGTGGCGGTGCCGACAGACGGGCGCGGGCTGGTTCCCGAGGCCATCGATGAGGCGTTGGCGGCGGGCGCGCGCTTTATCTACGCATTGCCGAATTTCCACAACCCGACCGGCCTGACGCTGGATCTGGCGCGCCGCCAGGCTCTGGTCGAGCGCTGCGCCCGGTTCGGCCTGCCCATCATCGAGGACGATCCGTACGGGGAACTGCGCTACGCCGGCGAGCCCCTGCCCAGCCTGCTGGGCCTGGGCCGCGCCGCCGGTGCCACCGTAGTCCGTCTGGGGACGTTCTCCAAGGTGTTGGCTCCGGGTCTGCGCCTGGGCTATGTGGTGGCGCCGCGCGACATCATCGCCAAGCTCGTCCAGATCAAACAGGCCACCGACCTGCACACCGCCACGGTCACCCAAATGGCCGTTCACGAAGCCTTGCGCGACGATTTCCTGGCGGAACACCTGCCCAAGGTGCGGGCGCTGTACCGTCGCCAATGCGGCTACATGCTCGAGGCCATGAGCGAGCATTTCCCCGACACGGCGCGCTGGACGCGTCCAGAGGGCGGCATGTTCATCTGGGTCACCCTCGCTGCGGGCATCGACACCGGGCGGCTGTTGCAAGAGGCCATCGCGCGCAATGTGGCGTTCGTGCCGGGCGCGCCGTTCTTTGCCGGGGTCGAGCCGCAGGCCAACACCTTGCGCCTGAGCTTCGTGACGGTGCCCGAGCCGCGCATCCGCGCCGGTATCGCGGTGCTGGGCGAGCTGATCCGGCGTGCCGACGCGGCCTGACATGGGCGCTCCGGACCGGCCCGGCGCGCCCCGCGTGGGCGCGGACCCGGCGATCGACCTCTCGGACATGCGCCACGACGACTGGGTCGCGCGCTACTTGCCGACCGCCTGGGGGCCATACGCCCGCTTGTGCCGGTTGGACCGGCCGGTGGGCACCTGGCTGACGCTGCTGCCCGCGCTGGCCGCTCTGGTGCAGGCGGCCGATGGCTGGCCGACGCTCTGGCGAGTCCTCATCTTTTCCCTGGGCGCCTTGCTGATGCGCGGGGTCGGCTGCACCTTCAACGATATCTTCGACCGCGACTTCGATCGCCGCGTCGAGCGCACGCGCTTTCGGCCCCTGACCAGCGGCCAGCTCACGTTGCGGGCGGCCTTGTGGTTCGCGCTCGCCCAGATACTGGTGTCGGCGACGCTCTTGCTGGCGATCAACAGCATGAGCCGCTGGCTGGCGCTGGCGCTGGTGCCGCTGGTGATCATCTATCCACTGTGCAAGCGCTATACCTATTGGCCCCAGGTGGTGCTGGGCATCGCCTTCAACTGGGGCATGCTGATGGCCTGGTCCGACACGCGCGACGCCGTTCCCTGGGCCGCCGTGGGCATGTGGGTGGGCGCGGTGCTGTGGCAGGTTGGGTACGACGCCATCTATGCCTACATCGACATCCGCGACGACCGCATGCTGGGGCTGCGTTCGGTGGCCATGCGTTTCGGCGATCGGGGCCGGCTCTGGATCGGCGTGATGTATGCCGCGGCCGCCGCGCTCTGGTTCGCCTCGGGGGCGAGCATGGGCATGGACTGGCCGTATCACCTGGTGATGGCCGGAATCGCCGCGCACCTGGCCTGGCAGATCAAGGGGTTCGATGTCGGCCACCCCGAGCGCGGCCTGATGCTGTTTCGCTCGAACATGCACGTCGGCGTCCTGTTGATCGTGGCGGCTCTCGCGGGGACGGTCTTGCCTTTGGGCTGAGGGCCGTCGTGCGGCGTCCGATCGAATCCGGCTAGAATGAACGGATCAGAAAGAGATGTCGAGGCCCGACGGCAGGGCACCCGGCTGGGAGACGTGCATGGCCGAAGGGACCGCAGCCACAGAGCTGGAATTCGATTATGTCGTGGTCGGCGCTGGTTCCGCCGGCTGCCTGCTGGCCAATCGCCTGTCGCGCGATCACCGGGTGCTGCTGCTCGAGGCCGGCGGCCGCGACGACTGGCGCTGGATCCACATCCCTGTCGGCTACCTGTACTGCATCGGCAATCCGCGCACCGACTGGTGCTATCACACGCAGCCCGATCCCGGCCTGAACTATCGATCCCTGGGCTATCCGCGAGGCCGGGTGCTGGGGGGGTCCTCCTCGATCAACGGCATGCTCTACCTGCGCGGGCAGGCGGCCGATTACGATGGCTGGGCGGCCATGGGCAATCCAGGGTGGTCCTGGGACGAGGTGCTGCCCCTGTTTCGCGACGTCGAGGACCACCACGGCGGCGCTACGCCGTTTCACGGCGCCGGGGGCACCTGGCGGGTCGAGCCCCAGCGCTTGCGCTGGGACATCCTCGACGCTTTTCGCGAGGCGGCCGCGCAGGCGGGCATCCCGCGCACCGAGGATTTCAACTGCGGCGACAACGAGGGCTGCAGCTACTTTGAGGTCAACCAGCGTCGCGGCGTGCGCTGGAGCGCGGCCAAGGCCTTTCTGCATCCGGTCGAGTCGCGACCGACCCTCACCGTCCTGACGGGCGCGCGCGCCGAGCGCATCACGTTTTCCGGGCGGCGCGCCACGGGCGTGGTCTTTGTGCAAGATGGGGCGCAGCGCACGGCACGCGCGCGCCGCGAGCTGATCCTGGCCGGCGGCTCGATCGGCTCGGCCCAATTGCTGCAGGTCTCGGGCATCGGCCCGGGCCAGCGCCTGCATACCCTGGGCATACCCGTGATGCACGATCTGCCCGGCGTGGGCGAGAATCTCCAGGACCACCTGCAGTTGCGCATGATCTTCCGGGTCCGCGGCGCGCGCACGCTCAACACGCTGTCGAATTCCTGGCTGGGCAAGGCCTGGATGGGGGCTCAATATGCCCTCTCGCGCAGCGGCCCGCTGTCGATGGCGCCCTCGCAGCTCGGCGCCTTTGCGCGCTCCGATCCGGGCCAGGACCGGCCCAATCTGGAATACCACGTACAGCCTCTGTCCCTGGACAAGTTCGGCGATCCCCTGCATTCCTTTCCAGCGATCACCGCCGCGGTCTGCAATCTGCGCCCGACCAGCCGCGGCCATGTGCGCATCACCTCGCCCAATGTCGCCGAGGCGCCGGCTATCCTGTGCAACTATCTGCAGACACCCGAGGATCGTGCGGTGGCCGCCGACGGCTTGCGCTTGACGCGGCGCATCCTGGCGCAGCAGGCCATGGCGCGCTATGCGCCCGAGGAATACAAGCCCGGCGCCGCCGTCCAGACCCAAGAAGGACTCGAGGCTGCCGCCGGCGATATCGGCACCACGATTTTCCATCCGGTCGGGACCTGTAAAATGGGCGCCGATCCGATGGCGGTGGTCGACCCGACCCTGCGTGTGCACGGCGTCGAGGGGCTGCGGGTGATCGACGCTTCCGTCATGCCGACGATCACGTCGGGAAACACCAATTCCCCCACCATCATGATTGCAGAAAAGGGCGCCCGGATGATCCTGGCGTCCGCCGGCACGGGATGAAAGGCTCGTGCGTGAGGTCCCAAGGAATATCTGATTCGTTCACCAGTTTCGTTCACGAGGTTTTTTGATGCCCAGTCATATCGAGGTCGTGGCGACCGCATTGTTCGCGCTTGCCGTCATCCACACGTTTTCTGTGCCGGTGTTTGCGCGGATGGCCAATCGCGGCGGCACGCATGCGGGCCTGTGGCACATGCTGTCCGAGGTGGAGGCCGTGTTCGGAGTCTGGGCCTGCGCGCTGTTCGTCTGGATGTCCATGACCGTGAGCCTCCAGGACGCGGTCGAATACCTTGATACCCGCAATTTCACCGAGCCGGCCTTTGTGTTCGTCATCATGGTGGTGGCGGCCAGCCGGCCCATCATCGAGCTGGTCAACCTGTGCGTCCTCGGCTTTTCGCGCCTGCTGCCGGTGCGCCACGAGTTGTCGCGGTTTTTTGTCGTCATGTTCCTGGTGCCGCTATCGGGCTCGCTGATCACCGAGCCGGCCGCCATGACCCTGGCCGCTTTGCTGCTGCGCCAGACCTATTTCCAGCGCCCGGGCCAGGACGGGTTCAAGTATCTCACCGTCGGCGTCCTGTTCGTCAATATCTCGATCGGCGGCGTGCTGACCGCCTACGCCGCGCCGCCCGTGCTGATGGTGGCGAATACCTTTGGCTGGGACACGGCCTTCATGGCGACCCATTTCGGCTGGCGCGCGGTGGCGGCGGTCCTCATCAACAGCCTGGTCCTGACCTGGATCTGCAGGCCCTTCCTGCTGGACGGCAGCATCGGCGGCCGCCCGGAGGGCGCGCCCGAGCAGACCCGCCCGCCCGTGCCGGCGGTGGTCATGGCCGTGCACGTGCTGTTCCTGCTGGCGATCGTGCTGTCGGCCCACCACATCAAGATCTTCCTCGGGCTGCTGGTGCTGTTCATCGGCTTTGCGCATGCCTACAAGCGCCACCAGTCGCCCCTGCTGATCCGCGAGGGGTTCATGGTGGGCTTCTTTCTTGCGGGCCTGGTGGTCCTGGGCGGCCTGCAGCAGTGGTGGCTGCAGGACCTGCTGGGCGGCCTGTCGCCCTACGTGCTCTATGTGGGCGCCACCCTGCTGACGGCGGTCACGGACAATGCCGCCCTGACCTACCTGGGCTCGCTGGTCGAGGGCACGGGCGAGCTCTGGCGCTATATGCTGGTGGCCGGCGCGGTCACCGGCGGAGGCCTGACGGTCATCGCCAACGCGCCCAACCCGGCGGGCTTCTCCATTCTCAAGGGCAGCTTCTCGGACGGATCGATCTCGCCGCTGCGGCTGCTCGGGGCGGCCTCCGTCCCCACGCTGGTCGCGGCCTGCCTGTTTTTGTTGCCCACGTCCTTCGTCTGAGTGTTGCGCCGGTGCGTGGGCGGGCACGCGCCCACGCCCTGGGGCGGCCCAGCGACAAAAGGGTCCCCCCCACGCTGCGCCTGCGGCTTGCTGCCCCCCAGGGGGTGTTTTTGTCTTGGGGCGGCCCAGCGACAAAAAGGGGCTAAAATCCCGTAGGAAACGTGCTTACGGGAACCTGTTGTGCCTATTTATGCTTATCGTTGCAGCGCCTGCGGTCACGAGCAGGATGTGCTGCGCAAGATTTCCGATCCGCTGCTGAGGACCTGTCCGGAATGTGGTCGCGACACCTATGAGAAACAGGTGACCGCCGCTGGCTTCCGCCTCAAGGGCACGGGTTGGTACGAAACCGATTTCCGCGGCGGCTCCAAGCCGGGCGCCGCGGGTGCCGAGCCCAAGTCCTCGGGCGGCGAGGCGCCTGCGCCCGCCGCCCCGGCCACCTCGCCTTCCTCGCCCGGCTGAGTCATCACAGCCCCGCACCCATGCGTTTTTTCAAGCGTTATTTTGTCACCGGCCTCCTGATCTGGATTCCCCTGATCGCCACGTTCTGGGTGCTGGCCATGCTGGTCGAGACCCTCGAGGGCCTGGTGCCGGCGTTCCTGTCGGCGCAGGCCCTGTTCGGCGTGAACATCCCCGGCTTCCAGTTTGCCCTGGTGCTGACGGTGATTCTGCTGACCGGGGTGCTGTGCGCCAACTTCATCGGCCGCGCCCTGCTGGACCGCTGGGAGCGCCTGCTTGGCCGGATTCCCCTGGTGCGGTCCATCTATAATGCCGTCAAGCAGGTCAGCGATACGATGTTCGCGCCCAACGGCCAGGCTTTTCGCGAGGCGGTTCTGGTGCAGTACCCGCGCAAGGGCCTGTGGACCATCGGCTTTCTCACCGGCGTGCCCTGCGATGAGGTCTCGGCGATACTGGGGGACGATCACGTCAGCGTCTACGTGCCGACGACGCCGAATCCGACGTCGGGTTTTTTCCTGATGTTGCCGCGTACGGACGTGCGCGTGCTCGAGATGTCGGTCGAGGCCGCTCTGAAGCACATCATCTCGATGGGCGTGGTGGCGCCGACCTACACCACCCTGCCAGAGCCGGCGGAACCGCCGGTCGCGCCGCCATCGCAGCCCTGACCATCGATCATTCAAAATCTACGGAGTCATCCTTGATGCGCACTTGCTATACCGGCGAGGTTTCCAGAGCCCACCTCGACCAGACTGTGACCCTGTTCGGCTGGGTGCACCGCCGCCGGGATCATGGCGGTGTGATTTTCATCGACCTGCGCGACCGCGCGGGCCTGGCCCAGGTCGTCGTCGATCCCGACAACCGCGACACCTTCGCCACCGCCGAGCGCATCCGCAATGAATACTGTCTGAGGATCACCGGCCTGGTGCGCCTGCGTCCCGAGGGCACGGCCAATCCGGACCTGCATTCGGGCGAGGTCGAGGTCCTGTGCCGCGAGATCGAAATCCTCAATGCCTCAGTGACGCCGCCCTTCCAGCTCGACGATGACAACCTGTCCGAGACCACCCGCCTGACCCATCGGGTGCTGGATTTACGCCGCCCGCAGATGCAGCGCAATTTGTTGCTGCGCCACCGCGTGTCGATGGCGGTGCGCAAGTACCTGGACGCCCTGGGGTTCATCGACATCGAGACGCCCATGCTCACGCGCAGCACGCCCGAGGGCGCGCGCGACTACCTGGTGCCCTCGCGCGTGAATGCGGGCGAGTTCTTTGCCCTGCCACAGTCGCCCCAGCTCTTCAAGCAGATGCTGATGGTCTCGGGTTTCGACCGTTACTACCAGATCACCAAGTGCTTTCGCGACGAGGACCTGCGCGCCGACCGGCAACCCGAGTTCACCCAGATCGATTGCGAGACCTCCTTCCTCGACGAGGTCCAGATCCGCGAGATCTTCGAGGGCATGGTGCGCGAGGTGTTTCGCGAGGTGCAGGGCGTCGACCTGCCCCAGCCCTTCCCGGCGATGAGCTGGGGCGAGGCGATGCGCCGCTACGGCTCGGACAAACCCGATTTGCGCGTCAAGCTCGAGTTCGTCGACGTTGGCGATCTGATGCGCGACGTGGACTTCAAGGTGTTCTCCGGCCCAGCCAGCGATCCCGCCTGCCGCGTGGTGGCCTTGCGCGTGCCCGGCGGCGGCAGCCTGCCGCGCAGCGAGATCGATGCCTACACCAAGTTCGTCGGCATCTACGGCGCACGCGGCCTGGCCTACATCAAGGTCAACGACGCGACGGCAATTCCCGAGGGGCTGCAGTCGCCCATCGTCAAGAACATCCACGTCGATGCGCTGCGCGCGCTGGTCGAGCGCACCGGCGCGGCCGACGGCGACCTGATCTTTTTTGGTGCCGACCAGGCCAAGGTGGTCAACGACGCCATCGGTGCCCTGCGCGTCAAGCTCGGCCTGAGCGAGTTCGGCCGCGAGCACGGTCTATTCGAGCCGGGCTGGCAGCCCCTGTGGGTGGTCGATTTCCCCATGTTCGAGTACGACGAGGCTGAGGGCCGCTACACGGCCGCGCACCATCCCTTCACCTGCCCCAAGGCGGGCCACGAGGATTTCCTGGAAACCGATCCGGGCCGGGCGCTGGCGCGGGCCTATGACATGGTGCTCAATGGCTGGGAGATCGGTGGCGGCTCCGAGCGCATCCATCGCGCCGACGTCCAGCGCAAGGTCTTCAAGGCCTTGAACATCGACGAGGACGAGGCGCGCGCGAAGTTCGGCTTCCTGCTCGATGCCTTGCAGTACGGCGCGCCGCCCCACGGCGGGCTGGCGTTTGGCCTGGACCGCCTAGTGACATTGATGGCTGGGGCCGAATCCATCCGCGACGTGATCGCCTTCCCCAAGACTCAGCGCGCCCAGTGCCTGCTGACCCATGCCCCGTCGGCCGTGGATGAAAAGCAGTTGCGCGAACTGCACATCCGCGTGCGTCAGGCGGAGGCCAAGTAGGGCGGGGCCCGGCGTGTCGATCATCCGGGTCGTCAGCTACAACATCCATAAGGGCCGGTCGGCGACGGGTGGCCGCGAGTCGCTCTCCGACTTGCGCCTGGGGCTCTATGGGCTGCGGCCAGACCTGTTGTTCCTGCAAGAGGTCCAGGGACGCAACCAACGGCATGGCAGCCTCGACGCGCAGCATGAATCCCTGGCGGCCGTGCTGCGCATGGAGGCCGCCTACGGTTGCAATGCGGTGCGCGAAGCGACCGATCATGGCAACGCCCTGCTGTCGCGCTACCCCATCCTCCAGTACGAGAACCAGGATATTTCCGATCACAAGCTGGAGCAGCGCGGCCTGTTGCACGGCGTGGTCGAGGTCGAGGGGCAGCCGGTCCATTGCATTGTCGTGCACCTGGGCCTGCTGGCCGGGGGGCGTTCGCGCCAGGTCCAGGCGCTGGTCGAGCGCATCGGGCGACTGGTGCCCGACGACGAGCCCCTGTTGATCGCCGGGGACTTCAATGACTGGGGCAACCGCCTGGCGCCCCTGTTCGTCCAGCAGCTCGGTCTCTACGAGGTGTTCGCGGTGGCACCGCAGGGTGGCGGCGAAATCCACCGCCTGCGGCGCACTGTTGCGCGTCTGCGTGGGCATATGCCCTGGACTGCAGACCGTGGCCTGGCGAGCGTGCCCGAGCTCGGCATCAACGGTGGTGCCCGCCTGACGCTGCCGCCGCGCACATTCCCGGCGGCCTTTCCCTGGCTGCGCCTGGATCGGATCTATCAGCGTGGTTTTGCCGTGCGGCGGGCGCGCGTCCTGTACGGCGCTCCCTGGAAGCAGCTCTCGGATCACGCCCCTCTGGTGGCCGAGCTCGAGCTGCCCTGAGCCCCGATTGGATTTGCCGCGGGCTATCCCGGCTGACGGACGAGTTCCTGGGCCTTGCGCAGCCGTTCGCGGCTGTTGGCCAGGTGTGTGCGCATGGCGGCGCGGGCCGCGTCCGGGTCCTTGCGCGCAATGGCGCTGTAGATGTCCTCGTGCTCGAGGTGGACCCGGTGCAGATAGTTGCCGTGGCCGTCTTCGGCCAGCGCAGCCGAGTCGATGCGGGTGCGCGGAATGAGCGCCTCGCCCAATTGCTTGAGGATGTCGTGGAAGTAGCGGTTGCCTGTGGCCGTGGCCACCAGCAGGTGGAACGCGATGTCGGCCACGACCGCGTTGCCGGTATTTTTCTGGATATGCTGGGCGAATTCGTCGAGGATGCCGCGCAACTGCTGGACCTGGGCCTCGGTGCGCCGTTGCGCCGCGAGGCCGGCAGCCTCGGTCTCGAGGCTGATGCGCAGTTCCAGGATCGCCATGATGTCGAGCATCGTGAGGATGTCCTCGGCATGGATGCGCAGACGCTGTCCGCTCTGGGGCTCGAGCAGGAACGTGCCGATGCCGTGCCGCGTCTCGACCAGGCCCGCCGCCTGCAGCCGCGAGATGGCCTCGCGGATCACCGTGCGGCTGACGCCGAAGGCCTCCATCAACTCGGACTCGGTGGGCAGTTTTTCGCCGACGTGGAACTCGCCGTTGCGAATGCGCTCGGACAGCACGGCGACGACGTTCTGGGTCAGGTTGCGCGAGCGGCGCTCGGGCATAGCGGTGGAGGCCGACGTCATGGGTATTTTTTGCGAGGGGTACGCCATTATATGATGGCGGATCGGCCCAGGATCGGGGAACTTTCCAGCGCCCGCGCGGTCCCACGGTAAGGCAGCCGAAAATTAGCACTCTACACCATAGAGTGCTAACATATCACTGGGAATCTCCCTTTCGAGGACCAATCGAACATGAGCAATTCTTCGCAATCCCTGGCGCTCGCGCCGGCCAATCTGGCCGTGGCGATCTCCAATCCGGGTGCGTTGGGCACGATCGAGGCATACATCAGTGCCGTCAATCGCCTGCCGATGCTGAGCGCCGAGCAGGAGGCCGACCTGGGCCGCCGCCTGCGCGACGAGGATGATCTGGGTGCCGCCGGGCAGTTGGTGATGTCGCACTTGCGCCTGGTCGTGTCCGTCGCCCGCCAGTATCTAGGGTATGGCCTGGCGCACGCCGACCTCATCCAAGAGGGCAATATCGGCCTGATGAAGGCCGTGCGGCGCTTCGATCCCGATCGCGGCGTGCGGCTGGTGTCCTTCGCGGTCCATTGGATCCGGGCCGAAATCCACGAGTACGTCGTGCGTAACTGGCGCCTGGTCAAGGTTGCCACCACCAAGGCGCAGCGCAAGCTGTTCTTCAACCTGCGCCGCATGCGTCCGGATGGCCAGACCTTGGCGCCGGGGCAGATCGATGACATTGCCCGCGAGTTGAACGTCCGCCCCGAGGATGTCTCCGAAATGGAGGTGCGTCTTTCGGGCGGTGAGTGTGCCCTCGAATCGCCTCGGGGCGACGAGGACGCGTTCACGCCGATTTCCTGGCTCTCGGCCGAAGGCGAAGAACCCTCCCAGGTGCTGGCCCGCCGCGATCGCGACACGCTCCACGGCGTCGGGCTCGAGCAGGCCATCGAGGCCCTCGATCCCCGTTCCCAGCGTATCGTACGGGCGCGCTGGCTGCGCGACGAGGGCGGTGCCACGCTGCATGAGCTGGCCCAGGAGTACGGCATTTCCGCCGAGCGTGTGCGCCAGATCGAGGCAGCGGCGTTCAAGAAACTGCGCGCGGCGCTGGCCGAGCAGCACGAGGCACTGGTGGCCTGAGCCCGGCGGACCCGGCCGCGTCTTGCGCCGCGACGCGGTCATAATTTTTTTCACTTCGATGGCCGCCGAGTGGAAACTTTTCACCACGCGGTCGGACTAATTCGTCATGGACTCGTCCGTCGGTCCTCCGGGGCCGCGAGGGTCTTGTCGTCCGCTTCAGCTTCTCCTCTTCCCCTCCCTATCGAAGCGGATGTTCACGGGATACCTGCATGGGTATCCCTTTTTTTTACCTCGAAGGCGTCGCCGGCGGGCGATGCGCGGGATTTTCTCGCCGCGGCCTGAACCAGCCAGAGCGTGATGGCGACCGATGCCGCCAGTGCAATCCCCAACGCCGCCTGCCATGGTCCGAGCGTGATCGCGAGCGCCAGCGTGGCGCAGAAGCCTGCCAGGCTGACAGTCCCGAGCAGCGCCGAGCGCAAGGTGGCGATCACGCTGGCGCTGCCGATGCGCTGATGGATCGTCACCGCGATCACGGTGTAGCCGATCGGAAAGGCCAGCAGCAGCCCCGACCCGGCCGATCCCAGCCGCTGGTTCAAGGTGGTGACGGCGGCCACCAGCACGCCGGCCAACAGCCCCCTCAGGAGCAGCAGGCCGGTGCCGCCGACTTTGCCTTTGGCCGTGGGGACAGGGGACAGGAACCGCGCACCGATGGACCAGCAGGCCCATGTCGCCAGGGCAAACAGCGTCGCCGCCAGCCAGACCTCGGCGGGCAGGAGACGGAGCATGGCCGCGGACAGCAGCCAGACCGTGAGGGCGCCGGCCAGGGCCGCCAGGGGCCTCGCCCGACGCGCCGCCGCGAGGTAGGCCAGCAAAAAGAGCTGGGTGGCGCACAGCGACAGCAGGGCATATGTGGCGGCCTGCGCGATGAAGGGCGCGGAGGCCTGGGCGCCGAGGAAATAAAAGCCGGGGCCAAGCACGATCGGCAAGCCCGCCAGCGCCCCGCCGATGCGCGGACCGAACGCCCCCACCGACCAGGTGACGGCGATCACGACGAATGCCGTCGCGACCATGCGGATGACCAGAGCGTCGATCGAAAGGCCCGATAGCAGCGATGCCGGCATGACTCAAAATCCAGGGTTCAGAAGCGCCATCGTACGCAATCGTGGGCAAACCTTCCAGTTCACCGCGTGGGTTTTTTTACATCCTTCCAGCCGGAGCGGCCCTAAAACCGCTATTCTTGTAGGGCGTCCCTACACATCGACCGCAGAACATGAAAATAGGCCTCCTGGTATTCGGCCTTGCGGGTCTGTTGGCCCTGGTTTCCTTTATGCCGCCACTGGCGGGTCGGCTGCGCTTGCCGTATTCGGTGCTGCTGGCCATCGTGGGCTTCATCCTCGGCGTCATCATCCATGTACACGACTGGGCACCGGCCGTGATGGTGGATTTTCTCGATACGCTCGAGCACTTCGAGATCTCGTCCGAGACCTTTCTTTACGTGTTCCTGCCGGTGCTGCTGTTCGAGACCGCCCTGGCGATGAACGTGCGCCGCCTGATGGACGACATCAGTCCGATCCTCGTGATGGCGATTGTTGCGGTGGTCGTGTGCACGCTGGCGGTGGGCTTTTCGCTGGCGGCCATCTCGCCCTACAGCCTGGTCGTCTGCCTGATGCTGGGCGCCATCGTGGCCACGACCGACCCGGTCGCCGTGGTCGGGATTTTCCGCGAGGTCGGCGCGCCCCGGCGCCTCATGAACCTCGTCGAGGGCGAGGCGCTGTTCAACGACGCCGCCTCGATCGCCTTGTATTCGGTGCTGCTGAGCGTCCTGTTCCAGGGAGGCACGCCGTCGGTGGCGGCGGTGGTGCAGAGTTTCTTGATCAGTTTCCTGGGCGGTGGCCTGGCGGGTTTCGTCATGGGCAAGGTGACGACCAGCCTGTTCATCTGGCTGCGCGGCTGGCCCGCGGCCGAGGTGACGTTGACCGTGGCGCTCGCCTATCTGACCTTCTTTGTTTCGGAGCACTACCTGGGCGTCTCGGGGGTGGTGGCCACGGTGATTTCCGGGTTGGTCGTGAGCTCGACTGGTCGCACCCGGATGTCGCCGACCACCTTCGAGCAGTTGTCCAGCGCCTGGTCGCAGTTTGGCTTCTGGGCGAACTCGTTGATCTTCGTGTTCGCCGCGATGCTGATCCCGCGCATGATGGCCGAGATCACCTGGATCGAAGTGCTGCTGATTCTCGTGCTGTTCATCGTGACGTTGTTCGCGCGCGCAGTCATCGTCCACGGCCTGCTGCCGCTGTTGGGCTGGCTGCGCCTGAGCACGCGCGTCAACCGCTCGTACCGGGCGGTGATGCTGGTTGGCGGCCTGCGCGGCGCGGTGTCGCTGGCATTGGCGCTGGCGGTGACCGAACAGCCCGCCGTGCCGCACGACGCGCGCCAGTTCATCGCGGTGGCGACCACGGGCTTCGTGCTGATGACGCTGTTCATCAATGGGTTGACCTTGCGGCCGCTGATCTTCCGGCTCGGCTTGAATCAGCTCTCGCCCGTGGACCGCGCCCTGCGCGACCAGGCGCAGGCCGTCGAGCTCGAGGCGCTGCGCGACAAGACCGATGAAATCGCCCGTCACGAGCACGTGGCCGCCGAGGTCATGGACCGCATCCACAATGTGTTCGACGCCGGCCAGGCGAGCGTGGGCGCGGCCCAGGTGCAGCAGCTGAGCGAGGAACAAAAGATCGCCGTGGGCATGGGGATTCTGGCCGGACGCGAGGAGGAAATGTTCTTCGAGACCCTCAAGGCGCGCGTCGTCGATTGGCGCACGGCCGAATCCCTGTTGGCGCGCGCCGAGCGCCTGGGCGACGCCGTGCGCGCCGGCGGCTTGCGCGGCTTTCAGGATGCCATCGACCGTGATCTGCGCTATTCGCCAGGCCTGCGCCTGGCCCTGCGCCTGCACCATCTGCCCGGTTTTCAGCGCTGGCTCGAGCGCGAGCTGGCCCAGCGTTTCAACAATCTGATGTGCAAGTGGGCGGTGGCGCGCCGTCTGATCCGTTTCGCCGAGGCGGACGTCCAGCCCCTGCTGGGCGCCGAGGTCACCCAGATCATCGTCGCCGCCCACCGGCAGCGCCTCGAACGTCTGGAGACCGCTTTGCAGGCGCTGACTCTGCAGTATCCGGCCTACGCGCTGTGGCTGCAGGAGGTCTACCTGACGCGCCTGGCGCGCTCGATGGAGCGCCTGCGCTATCGCGAGATGCTGGCGGAAAACCTCATCAGCGGCGAGACCTATGCCGACCTGATCGACCAGGCCGAACAGCGCTGGAGCTACCTCGATGACCGGGGGATGCTGGACATCGCGCTGAGCGCCGCCGCCCTGATCGAGCGGGTGCCGCTGTTCGAGGGGCTGGATGCGGCGACCCTGGCCGCCATCGGCCGCCTGCTCAAGCCCCGCCTGGTGCTGCCGGACCAGGAAATCCCCATGAAGGTGGGCCGCATGCGAGCCATGTATTTCGTCGCCTCGGGCGCGGTCATCCTGGACCTGCCCGACGGGACCACGGCGGAGCTGGGCAGCGGCCAGATCTTTGGCGAGATGGCGCTGGCCGAAGGGGTGGACTTCGAGGCGCGGGCGCGTTCCCTAGGCTACAGCCGCCTGCTGCTCTTGCAGGAAAAGGACTTCAACACGCTGTTGGCGGGCAACCCGACGCTGCGCGACAAAATCCAGGCCGTGGTGCGCCAGCGCATGCGCGCTGTGGAGGTCTGGCAGCAATTCCAGTCGGGCGAGCGCCAGTATGAGCCCTTGCCCGATTTGCAGGCCCTGCCGACGCCGCCGGACTAGCGCTTGACGTCGACGACCAGGCGGCCGCGAATCCGCCCTTCCAGGATGTTCGCGCCGGCCTTGATCGCCTCGGCCAGGCCGATTTCCGTCGCCAGGGCCTCGAGCCGGTCGATCGGCAGATCCTCGGCCAGCCTGGACCAGGCCGCCTCGCGCACCGCGCCCGGCGCCATGACGCTGTCGATGCCGTAGAGGGTGATGCCGCGCAGGATAAAGGGGGCGACGCTGGCGGGAAAATCCATGCCTTGGGCCAGGCCGCAGGCGGCCACCGCCCCGCCGTAGCGGACCGAGGCGCAGACGTTGGCCAGCGTGTGGCTGCCCGCGGTATCGATTGCGCCCGCCCATCGTTCCTTTTGCAGGGGTTTGCCCGCGTTGCCAAGCGTGGCGCGGTCGATGACCGACACCGCGCCCAGGGATTTTAGATAGGCTTCCTCGGTCAGGCGTCCGGTGCTGGCGACCGGCGCATACCCGAGTTTGGACAGTAGCGAAATCGCCACGCTGCCTACGCCGCCGCTGGCGCCCGTCACCAGAATCTCGCCCGCGTCCGGCCGGATGCCATGTTTTTCCAAGGCCATGACGCATAGCATGGCGGTATAGCCGGCGGTGCCGATCGCCATCGCCTGGCGCGGTGAGAGGGCCGGCGGCAGGGCCACCAGCCAGTCACCTTTGACTCTGGCCTTGCCCGCGAGTCCGCCCCAGTGCGTCTCGCCGACCCCCCAGCCGTTCAGGATGACTCGGTCGCCGACTTGCCAGCGCGCGTGCCGGCTGGATTCGACGGTGCCGGCAAAGTCGATGCCCGGCACCATGGGGAACGAGCGGACTACCGGGGCCTTGCCGGTGATCGCCAGCCCATCCTTGTAGTTGATGGTGGAGTAGTCCACCCGTACGGTGACGTCGCCCTCGGGCAGGTCCGCGTCGTCGAGGTCGCGCAGCTCGGTGCGATAGCCGGCTTCGGTTTTGTGGATGAACAATGCCTTGAACACGAGGGACTCCAAAGTAGATCAATGATGAGGCGCGGGGTGGCGCGGCTCGACGAGCTCCGCAGCCCTGGCTTTCAGCTTGCCGCGCTGGATTTTTTCGCCGTTCGGACTCATGGCCGAGGGAAAGGTGTCGACGCGCACAAAGAGGCTGGGGACTTTGAAGTTTGCCAGCCGGGCGACGCAGTGGGCCCGCAGGCGTTCCTCGTCCCAGGCCTGGCCCGCTCGCAGCTTGACGAAGGCGACGGCGCGGGTGCCGCCGGGCGCGGGTGCATCGACCACGATCGCGGTCTCGATCCCTGCGAGCTCCTGCAGTTCCAGCTCGATTTCCAGCGGATTGACCATGAATCCGCCCAGCCGCATGAAATCCCCCCGGCGGCCCAGGAACTCGTAGCGCCCGTCGGCGAGGGTCCGCCCCAGGTCGCCGGTGCGGAAATAGCCGTCCGGCGTGAAGGCGGCCCGGGTCGCCTCCGCCTGTCCAAAGTAATACGAAAAGAGGTTGGCGGACCGAATCTCGAGTTCGCCCGGCTCGCCGTGTGGCTGTATAGCGCCGGATGCCGGGTCTCTGGCCCGCACCTGGACGCCGCGCGAGATCGGCGTCCCGCCTGGGCGCTTGCGCTCGAGGACGGGCAGGTGCCCGTCCTGGCGGGAAAAAAAGGAATGGATCTCGCTCATTCCGAAGCAGCCGATGAGCCGCATGCCTCGCTGCTCGGCCTGCTCGGGGAAGAGGGCCAGGGCCGGGTTGAAGCCGGCGTAGACGCATTCGCGCAGCGCCGGAAAAGGCCGCTCGCCCGGTACCGCATCGAGAGCGCGCTTCAGCAGATCGTCGGTGCCGCTGGTATGGGTGACGCGGTGCTCCTGCATGAGGCGGGCGCAGGCCGCCGCATCGAAGACGCTCATGAAGAAGCTGCGGGCCCCGGCGGCCAGGGTGGCGGTCAGTTGGCTGAACCCGTAGATTCCGCAAAAGGGCAGGGTGTGCAACAGGACGGCATCGGTCGCGTCGTACCCGAACGCATGCGCCGCATCGCGCGCGTGGCGCGCGATGGAGCCGTGCGTGTGGACCGCGTGCTTGGGGCCGCTCGTGGTGCCGGAGGTGGTAAAGATCGCGCAGTCGTCCGCCGCGTCGGGGATCGCATCGCTGGGCGCTTGCTCGAGGGCCCAGGCATGCGTGAAGGTGCGCCGTCCGGGCAGGAGGTCGTGGGCGGGCGTCTCGGCGCCGCAAACGATCAGCGTGGTCACGCTGCGGAGCTCCGCAGGGTCGATCGCGGCCAGAATGTCGCTAAAGGAGATGCCGTGAAAGCCCGGCTCGATGACCAGCACGGCGGGGCGAGTGTGCGCGATGATCGCGCCGGCCTCGGCCGCGCGGTAGCGGGTGTTCACCGCCACCGCGATGGCGCCCAACTGCATGGTGCCCAGCAGGAAATCGAGGTGGGCCTCGGAGTTCGGCAGCCAGAGCGCGACGCGATCGCCCTTGCGCACGCCCATGTGGGCCAGCGCCGCCGCGCAGCGGCGACTGGCCGACAGGAAGTCGGCGTAGGTCCGGGTGCGACCGTCGCTCCAGGTCAGCGCCGTCGCCGGATGGCGGCGGGCGGCGTCCTCGAGCAAGTGATACACGGTATCCATGGCGTTGCGGCGATTGGCGTGGACGGGAGACTCCAGTCTAGCGCTTGTCCCAGGCCGGTAGCGGCACCATCACCGATTCCTTGACCGCGATGTTCTGCGGCCACACCACCTCGAGTTGCTTGTCTTGCCATTGCATGACCGAGATCAGCGCGCGCTCGTTCTGGCCGGCCGCGTTCAGCTTGACGCCGGCGCCGGTCAGGAGAGCGCCCATCGGCAGGTCGAGTCCGGCCGCCGCCTTGCGCAGGGCCGCCGAATCCATGGAGCCCGCGGCCGGGATCACGTGCTTGAACAAAGTCCAGTACCCGCCGAACGAGATGTAGGCGAGGGGGCCGGGCTTGCGATTGGTCTTGGCCTCGAAGCGTTCGGTGAACGTATGGTAGAGCGCCTGGGTGTCCTGCGGCAGGGCGGAGACATTCAGGCTGCTGGGGGCGTCCACATCAAAGATGCCGTTGGCATAGTCGCCGGTGGCCTTGAGGAAGTCGGGCAGCGCGTAGCCCGTGCCGATGCCGATCATGGCGCCCAGCGGCAAGTCCAGCTCGCGCGCCTGGCGCCAGAACAGGATGCCGTCGTTGAGGTAGGAGGTCGCGATCACGACGTCGGGCTGCTTGGCCTTCAGACTGAGCACCAGCGAGGACAGGTCCGTCACCGTTTTGCTGTAGTGCTCGTTGGCCACGAGCTGCATGCCCAGTTTTTTGACTTCGGCCGCGGCGGCGTCGCCCACTGATTGCCCGAACTCGGAGTCCTCGGAAATGATGCCGACGCGCAGATCCTTGGCATCCTTGCCCAGGCGGCCGGACAATTCCTGGGCGTACTTGGCCGCGGTGATGCCCATCATCGAGGCGTTGAAGGTCAGGCGCACGATGTTGTTGTATTTGCGCTCGGTGAACTTGTCGGCCACGGCCACCGTTTCCCAGTACAGCACGCCTTCGCGTTCGGCGACTTCGCTGGCGGCCAGCGCGATGGCGCTGGAATAGCTGCCGGTGATCACCGGGACCTTTTCGCGGATGATGAGGCGGGTGGCTTCGGCGTTGGCCGAGGTCGGGTCGGGCGCATCGGCCGTCGCGAATTCGACGGTCTTGCCCAGGACCCCACCGGATTCATTGACCATTTCCCGAGCGACCTCCGCGGCCTGGAAGGCCTCGTTGCCCAGCAGCGCCATCGGGCCGCTCATGGGGAACAGGGTGCCGATCTTGATCGTATCGGCGGCCGATGATACGGCCGGGGCGCAAAACGCGGCAAGCAGCGCGGCCCCACTCAATACAGCGCGAATTTTCATTTCTCTGTCTCCTTGATTATTGGCAGGATTCCCGCGGCAGGCGGATTTCCTGTCCTATCCACCCAAATAGGCGGCCTTGAGCCGCTCGTCCTTCAGAAGCGCCTGGCCGCCGCCCTCCAGCACGATCGACCCGCCCTCCAGCACATAAGCCCGATCGGCCAGGGCCAACGAGCGGTTCACGTTCTGCTCGACCAGCAGAATGGTGGTGCCCGTATCACGGATCTGGCGGATCAGGTCGAACACCAGCGAGACCATGATGGGTGCCAGGCCCAGCGTGGGTTCATCGAGCATCAGCAGGCGGGGCTTGGACATCAGGGCCCGTCCGATGGCGCACAATTGCTGTTCGCCGCCGCTCAGCGAGCCGGCGACTTGCCGGGTGCGCTCTTTCAGGCGCGGCATCAGGTCCAGGACTTCTTGCAGGGTCTGCGCCGCCACGGGCCGCGCGCGCGTCGGGTAGGCACCCAGGTCGAGGTTTTCCCGCACGGTGAGGAAGGGGAATAGGTGGCGATCCTCGGGAACCTGGATCAGGCCCATTTCCGCCACCTCGTGGGGCGGCAGGCGGTCGATCGCCGTCCCGTCGAAATGGATTTCGCCTTCGCGGTCGATGGTGCCGGACAGGGCATTGATCAAGGACGTCTTGCCGGCGCCGTTCGCGCCGACGACCACGGCGACTTCGCCGGGGTGCACCTGCAGTGCCACGTCATAGAGCACCTGGATCTCGCCGTAATAGGCGTTGAGTGCGCGAACGTCAAGCAAGGAAGTCCTCCCCGAGGTAGGCCTCGACCACGGCCGGGTCGTTCAGGACGGCGCCGGGATCGCCTTCGGCGAGTTTTTGGCCATGGTGAAGCACGACGATGCGGTCGCTCACCGAGGAGATGACCCGCATGAGGTGCTCGATGATCAGAATCGTGATGCCGCTTTCCCGGATCTTGCGGATCAACTCGATGGCGGCTTCGACCTCGGTCGGATTCAGGCCGGCCATGACCTCGTCCAGGAGCAGGAGCCTCGGACCCGTGGCGAGCGCGCGGGCGATTTCCAGTCGCTTGCGCCCGGGCAGGGTGAGGCTGCCGGCCAGGCTGTCCTGCATGGGCCCGAGCCCCGTTGTCTCGATGGCCTCGCGGGCCATCTGCCGGGCCTCCGAGATCTTGCGGCTGCGGTTGAGCGCCCCCACGACGACGTTGTCGAAGACGCTCAGGTTGTTGAAGGGCCGCACAATCTGGTAGGTGCGGCCCAGCCCCATGCGACAGACGCGGTGGCTTTTGTAGCCGGCGATGTTCTGGCCCTCAAGCCGGATCGCGCCGGAGCTGGGCTTGATGGCGCCGGCCACGCAGTTGAACAGCGTGGTCTTGCCCGCGCCGTTGGGGCCGATCAAGCCCAGGATTTCCCCTTTATGCAGGCGGAACGACACATTGTTGACGGCTTTCAGACCGCCGAACGTACGCGAGAGGTTCTCGAGTTCAAGCATGGCGGGTGCCCCGTGAACGCTTTCTCTGTCCCAGATAGATGGACTGGATGCGGCGCCAGCTCGCCGTGGGCTCGCGCAGGGCGCTGACCAGCCCTTGCGGCATGAAGATCACCATGACCATGAGCAGGAAGCCGTAGACGATCAGGTACAAGCCCTGGAACGAGCCGCCGAACTCGGCGCGCAGGTACTCGCTCAGCGGCACCATGAGCAGCGCGCCCAGCAGCGGGCCGATCGGCGTGGCCATGCCGCCGATGATCGTGATGACGGCCACCTGGATCGAGAAATCGAGCCCCATGACGGTGGTGGGCTCGATCAGCAGGATGTATTGGGCGTAGAGTGCGCCGGCGATGGCGGTGAGAAAGGCGCTCAGGCCCGTGGCGGCGATCTTCATGGCGACGGTGTTGATGCCCAGGGTCTCGGCGGCGTCCTCATCTTCGCGCAGGGCAACGAGCGAGAAACCGAACCACGAGCGCTGCAGGGCGACGGTCAGCAGGACGACGAGGGTCAGCAGGCCGAGCATGGTGTAGACGTAGGGCATTCTGCCGGAGAACATGAGGTTCTCGAGCGCGGGCTGGAATGAAATCGAGATGCCCTGGGAGCCGCCGGTCAGGTCCCGCAGATTGACGACGGCGATGCGCAGCACCTCGGCGAATGCGATGGTGGCGAGGGCAAAGAACGGGCCTTTGAGGCGCAGGGTGAGCCTGGCGAGGATGACCGAGGCGAGCGCCGCGAACACGCCGCCGGCCAGCATGCCGAGCCACGGCGTGATGCCGTGCTGGACGAAAAGAATGGTGGACGTGTAGGCGCCGATGCCGAAGAACGCGGCGTGGCCGAGCGAGAATTGCCCCGCGTAGCCGCCGGCCAGGTTCCAGGCGCTGGCCACCACGGCCCAGAACAGGATCTTCCAGAGGAAGTGCAGGGTATAGGTATCCGTGACGAAGACCGGGATCAGGGCGGCCAGGACCAGCAGCGCCAGGACGCCCGGCAGGCCGAGCGCCCGGTCGATGAAGCGGGCGTGTCGTGTGCTCATTCGCCAACCCTCTCGGAGCCCTTGACTCCAAACAATCCCACCGGACGGACCAGCAGCACCAGCAGGAAAACGATGAAGTAGGCAATCTGCCGCATTTCCGAACCGATGAAAAAGGCGCTGAGGTTCTCGATCAGGCCGATGGCGATGCCGCCGATCAGGGCGCCCCAGAGGCTCCCCATGCCGCCCAGCACGACGATGACGAAGGCGACGATGACCAGGTTCAGGCCGACCGATGGGTAGACGGGCATGAGGGGCAGCAGCAGCGCCCCGGCAATGCCCGCGCAGCCCGCGCCCAAGCCGAAGGTCAGGAAATCGATCCTCGACACATTGATGCTCATGAGGGAGGCCGCGCGGCGGTCTTGGGCGACCGCGCGCATGGCCTTGCCCGTGTAGGATTGACGCAGGTATAGATACAGGCCCAGGATGACCGCGATGGCGACAAAGAACGCCACCAGGCTCGCCAGCGGCAGGCTGATGCCCATGAAGCGGATGATCTTGCCCGATACGATCGAGGTTCCGCTGCGGAAGTCCGCGCCGAAAATAAACAGCGCCGTGTTCTGGAGTACGAGCCCCAGCCCCAGGGTGGCGAATATCTGGGCGACCTGCGGCGCCCCGATGATCGGCTTGATCAGCACCCGGGCGATGAGCAGCCCGAACACGAACATCCCTGGCGCCACCAGCAGCAGCCCCAGGTAGGGGTCGATGCCGTAGAACTGGTTCAGCAGGTAGGTCGCGTACATGCCCACCATGACGAAGTCGCCATGGGCGAAATTGATGATGCGGGACACGCCGAAGATCAGGGTCAGCCCCACGCTGACCAGTGCATAGACCATTCCCAGCAGGATGCCCGATATGATGAGCTGAACAATGATGGTTCCCATGGGCGAGGCTCGGCGGTTAGGCGTACGACAGTGTGCTTGCGATGAGGTTGGCCGTGGCTTTTCCGCTTTCGTTGCGGCTCTGTACCACGCGCCGGCCCCCGGAGTCGCCGGCGATCCCATGCTGCCACAGAGTCACCGGAGAGTCCCAGAATACCGGCCGCAGGAATTCGATGTGCACATTCATGCGCCGCGCGGGGGCCTGCGTGGCCAGGGCGCCCAGCAGATAGACGACCGACATGACACCCTGGGCCAGCGGCGCGCGAAATCCGTAGGCGCGCGCGGCCACTGGATCGAAGTGCAGGTCGTTGCCGACATCCTCGGAGAAGGCGCGCACTTTTTCCGGCGTCAGCTGCTTGGACTCGATCTGTATCCAGCCGTCCGCGGGCACCGGGCTGCGTGCCGGCATCGGCTCTAGCGCATTGGTGGCGACGTCGGCGGGCAGAGGCGCCACGATGCCTCGCAAGCGGGTTTCGATGCACAGCGCGCCGGCTTGGTCGCGCAGTCGGTAGGTTTCCTCGGCCAGCAGGCCGCGGCGCACCGGCACCAGGCGGTCGACCTGGCCGCTGAGCACCAGCGGTTCGTCCAGCCTCGGAGGGCGCTCGAGCACCAGCGTCTGGTCGATGAACAAATAGCCATCGATATCATGCCCGGCCTCGACCATGGCGGCGAAGCAGTCCAGTCCGAACAGGCCCGCCTCGGCGATGTCGCCATAGCATGCGGGATCGACGTCGGACGCGAGCAGGCGCTCGTGCTGCCAGGCCTGGGCATGGGAGACGATGCGGTCGGGATACCGGAATCCCGCGGCGGACCATTGGCTATGCGCGGGGTGGCGATACGTTTCGGACGGGAGTTGGCTGGACATGGAGCGATGAGGTTGCGAGCAATTTACGGGGCAGTGTAAACCGCGAAAGTCGTAAAGTAAATAGCATGGATGAATTTTCGACTTGAAAGTCGAATTACATTTAATGGGCGCATCGATGCGTGCTCTCCGTTCGAGCCTCGTGGTCTTTAAAAGGGGGTGGGGCGGCGGGGAATCGTCAGAAAAGATCCGCGATCTCGCCGGCCAGGATGTGATTGCCGGTGCCGAGCCGCTCGGGGTGTGTCGACAGGCCGCGGACGATGAACAAGGCCATGGCCTCGGCGATGTCCTCGACGCTCCAGGAGCCGCCCGGCCGGTACCATTTGGTGATCCAGTTGGTGGCACCCAGCGCGGCGAAAACCGCGAATTTCGGGCTGCACGGGATGATGGATCCGTCTTTCTGGCCGGCCACGATGATCTCCTGGAGCCGCCGCTCGAATTCATCGCGCTTGCCGATGACTTTTTGCAGTTGCTCTTCGCTCAGGGAGCGTTCTTCGAGGATGACCACGCTGTAGCTCTCGGAGCCGATGATCGAGGCGGTGTAGCGCTGCATGCTCAGGCGGAAGCGCTCGAGTCCGTCGGCGCCCGCGTCGGTGCTGACCGAGGCGATGGCCTGGTCGGCCGCCGCGATATGACAGTGGAAGAAGAGTTCCTGCTTGTTGGAAAAGTAGTAGTACAGCGTGGCCTTGGCGACCCCGAGCTGGCGGGCGATGTCGTCGAGCGAGGTGCCGTGGTAGCCGTTCCAGCGAAAGGCCAGCGCGGCCTCGCGAAAGATGGCGTCGAGCTTCAAGTCGCGCACGGTGACCTGCCCCTCGTCAGGGTTGCCCCAGAGGCGAATCCGACTTTTAGGGGCCTTTTTTCTGGGGCTGTTCATGCCAGGGTTCAAATGCGTGGGGCGGTAAGCGTCGGCACCCAGTATACGGCATGCCACAGACGCGGATCCGCCCGGGCTACGACGCGCATGCCTGGCGCACGGCCCGCTCCCAGCGGGCCATGCATTCCCGCGCCTGGTCGCGCGGCATCACCGGATCGAACTGGCGATCGAGCCGCCAGAGGCTCGCGATTTCCTCCTTGTCCTGGTAGAGGCCGGCGTTCAGTCCGGCCAGGAGGGCTGCGCCCAGGGCGGTGGTTTCCACCATGGTGGGTCGCTGCACCGGGATGCCCAGCAGATCCGCTTGGAATTGCATCAGCAAGTCGTTGACGCAGGCGCCGCCGTCGACCCGCAGCGAGGTCAGCGGCGCCGCGCCGGCGGCCTGGGCATCGCGGCCCATCGCCTGCAGCAGCGCCGCGCTTTGGTAGGCGATGCTCTCGAGCGCGGCGCGCGCCACGTGGGCCATGGTCGCGCCGCGTGTCAGCCCCGTGATCGTGCCCCGCGCCTGGGCGTCCCAGTAGGGCGCGCCCAGCCCGGTGAAGGCGGGCACGAACAATACGCCGCCCGCATCCGGTACCGATCCGGCCAGGCCCTCGATATCGCTGCTGCGCTCGAATGCGCGCAGGCCATCGCGCAGCCATTGCACGACGGCGCCGCCGACGAACACGCTGCCTTCCAGCGCGTATTCGAGCCCGTCCGTGGTTTGCGCCGCGCTCGTGGTCACCAGCCCATTGGCCGAGATTTGAAACTTCGATCCCGTGTGCATCAACATGAAGCACCCGGTGCCGTAGGTGTTCTTGGCCATGCCCGGTCGGAAACACGCCTGTCCGAACAGGGCGCTTTGCTGGTCGCCCGCCACGCCGCGGATCGGGACGGCGCGACCCAGCAGGCTCTCGCGCGTGCTGCCGAAGTCCGCCGCCGAGGGTAGCACCTCGGGCATCATGGCTCGGGGAATCCCCAGGGCCTCCAGCAGATCGGCGTCCCAGGCATTGCGGTGTATGTCCAGCAGCATTGTACGAGAGGCATTGCTGACGTCCGTCAGGTGGCGGCCGGTCATCCGCCAGATCAGCCAGCTGTCAACCGTCCCGAAGGCGAGTTCGCCGGCTTGCGCGCGGGCGCGAGCGCCCGGGACGTGATCAAGTATCCATTGCAGCTTGCTCGCTGAAAAATAGGCGTCCAGACGCAGGCCGGTGCGTTGCTGGATCATGGGTTCGAAGCCTTGTTCGCGCAGCGCGGCGCAGGCCGGTTCGGCTCGCCGGTCCTGCCAGACGATGGCGCGATGGATGGGCTCGCCGGTCTTGCGGTCCCAGACAATCGTGGTCTCGCGCTGGTTCGTGATGCCAATGGCCGTGAGCGCCTCGACGCCGATCTGGGCCTGGGCCAGGGCGTCGGCCATGGTGCGCCGCTGGCTGTCCCAGATCTCCAGCGGATCGTGCTCGACCCAGCCGGGTTGCGGATAGTGCTGTGTCAGCTCGCGCTGCGCCAGGCCCACGATGTCGCCCTGGCGGTTGAACACGATGCTGCGGGTGCTGGAGGTGCCCTGGTCTAAGGCCAGTAGATGGCTCATGCTCTGGATCCTTGGAAATCGGTGGTTGGGGCGCTGGTATCGTCGGCCGCCGGCGGGTTCGCAACGATGCAGTCCACCCGTGCCTGATTCAGCAGGCCGGGAAATGGGGGCGGCGGCGGCCGGTCGGTAAAGAGGCGGTCGATCTGCTCGAGGCGGCCCACTTGAATCATGGCGGGCCGGTTGAACTTGGTGAAGTCTGCGGCCAGCCAGACCTCGCGCGCCTGGGCGATGATGGTTTGCGACACCTTGACCTCCTGGAAATCAAAATCGCGCAGCGTGCCGTCGGCCTCGATGCCCGAGATGCCGATGACCGCAATGTCGACGCGAAACTGGCGCATGAACTCGGCGGCCGCCTCGCCGACGATACCGTGGTCCCGCGCCCGGACGCTGCCGCCGGCGAGGATGACCTCGCAACCGGGTTGGCCGCTCAGGATGTAGGCCACGTTCATATTGTTGGTGATGACGCGCAGGCCCGTGTGCCGCGTGAGGGCTTGGGCCACGGCTTCGGTGCTGGTGCCGATATTGAGCAGCAGGGAACAGTGATCGGGAACCCGTTGCGCGATCGCCTCGCCGATGCGGCGCTTGGCATCCGCCTGCAGGCTGGCACGCTGCTGGTAGGCGATGTTTTCGATGGTCGAGCCCGGCAGGCGCGCGCCGCCGTGAAAGCGCAGCAGGAGCCCGGCTTCGGCCAGGCGCTTGACGTCGCGCCTGATGGTTTGCACGGAGACACCGAGCGCGTCGGACAACTGCTCGAGGGTGCAGGAGCCCGACGCCCGCACCAGAGAAAGCAGTCTGAGCTGCCGTGGATTGCTTGTCACCGGAAGATCCCTCGAATTGTCAAGAATCTGCCAATATCGAACTGATAATTACATTATTAAAGGTATAATTTACATGAAAAAATGTGAATCAGACAATAATGGACAAAGCGACGGCTCTATCCGCCCGACCGCTCGATACCGACAGGACCCGCCTGATCGCCGGGCTTGAGGCGACGCACGATGTCGACATCGTCATCATCGGCGGGGGCGCGACGGGCTTGGGGATTGCCCTGGACGCCAGCCTGCGCGGCTTGTCCGTGGTGCTGCTCGAATCGCATGACTTCGCCGGCGGGACCTCGTCGCGGGCGACCAAGCTGGTCCACGGCGGGGTGCGCTATCTGGCCCAGGGGAATCTCGCCCTGGTGCGCGAGGCGCTGCACGAGCGGTGCGCCTTGCTGCACAATGCCCCGCATCTCGCGCAAGCCTTGGCGTTCGTCGTGCCGGGCTATCAGGCGTGGAAGGTCCCATTCTATGGCCTGGGGCTGAAAGTCTATGATGCGCTGTCCGGATCCGACAGCCTGGGGCCCACCCGATGGCTCGGCCGCGCAAATACGCTGGCCAGCCTGCCGGGCGTGCGCCCGCAGGGTCTGTGGGGGGGCGTCCGATACTGGGACGGGCAATTCGATGATGCGCGCCTGGCGCTGGCGCTGGCACGCACCGCGGCCGCCCAGGGGGCCCAGTTGCTGAACTACTGCCCTGTCGTGGGCCTATTGCATGAAGGCGGACGCATTGGCGGCGTCCAGTGGCGCGACGCCGCCGGGGCGGCGCAGGGAACGGTACGTTCCCGCTGTGTCGTCAACGCCACCGGGGTCTGGGTGGATCAGGTCCGTCACTTGGGGGCGCAAGGCTCCGGCGCGCAGGTCCGGTCCCTGGTCGAACCCAGCCAGGGGGTCCATGTGGTGGTCGACCGCGGCTTCATGCCGGGCGACCAGGCTTTGCTGGTGCCGCGCACCAGCGATGGCCGGGTGCTGTTTGCGGTGCCCTGGCTGGGACGACTGATCCTGGGGACCACCGATACGCCGCGCGAGGATCTCCCACGCGACCCCCTGCCATTTCAGCACGAGATCGACTTCATCTTGTCGGAAGCCGCAAGAGTCCTGGCGCGCGCGCCCACGCGCGACGATATCCGCAGTCTGTGGGTCGGCTTGAGGCCCCTGGTGCGACCGCTCGAGGCCGATGGCGAGCCCACCCAGTCGATCAGCCGCGAGCACACGGTCGAGATCAGCCCCGCCGGCCTCGTGACCGTGACCGGCGGCAAATGGACGACCTATCGCGCCATGGCCGAGGATGTGCTGGCGCGCTGTGTGCAGGCCGCGTTCTTCGACCGCCTGCCGCCGTGCCGCACGGCGGATTTCCGGCTGCTCGGCGCGGTGGAGCCGCCGCACGTGTCCCTGCATCTCGAGCCCGGGCCTCATTTGTACGGCGCCGAGGCGCCGTTCCTGGCCGAGCTGCCGGGCGCCGATGCGATGCTGGGGCTGGGTTTGAGCGAAGCCATGGTGAGGTTCGCCGTGCGCCACGAATACGCGCGTACGGTGGAGGACGTGCTGGCCAGGCGGCATCGGATGCTGTTTCTGGATGCTGCCCTGGCCTATGCGGCCGCGCCGCGCGTGGCACAGATCCTGGAGGAAGAAACCGGGATTGCGCAGCAGCCGACGGCTCTGCGGGAACTGGCGATACAGTATGGCGCCCGCGACGTGGCAGTGCCCTGAGGCCGCGCGCGGACTAAAGCAGCAAGCGGATGTCGTGCGCCATGTTCTCGGGCGTGCTGTCGGCGCGGATCAGGGCGCGCGCCTCGCCGTCGCGATCCATCAGATAGAATGACGAGGAGTGGTTCATCGCGTATTGCTCGGGCGTGGGGCCCGGCTCTTTGGCGTAGAAGGCCTTGAAGGATTTCGCGGTCTTGTCGAGTTGTTCGGGGGTGCCGGTCAGGCCGATGAAGGATGGGTCGAAGGCCTGGACGTAGGCGCCCAGCACCGTCGGCGTGTCGCGCGCCGGATCGACCGAGATCATGATGACGCGGACCTCGCCGGCCTGCTCGCCGAGCAATTCGAGGGCTTGGGCCACCTGCGCCATGGCGGTGGGGCACACGTCGGGACATTGCGTGTAGCCAAAGAACACCATCAGGACCTTGCCCTGGTAGTCTGCCAGGGTGCGTGGCGTGCCCTCGGTGTCCGTCATGTCCAGGTCGCGCCCCAGGTGCGAGCCGGTGATGTCGCTGCCCTGGAACTCGAGGGGCTGGTTGGAGGCGCCCGGCGTGCATCCGAGCAGGACTGCGGGTACCCCGCAGGCGGCGCCCGCTACCAGCAGGCGCCTGAGGGGGGAAAACGAAGGTTTCATGACATCCTATGGGCCGGGCCTAGATGAGCATGCCGATCCAATGATCCAAGAGCAGCGCGGCAAACAGCAGGGCCAGGTAAATGATCGAGTAGTGGAACAGTTTACGCGATCGGGCATCACTGTAATTTCGATATAGCGCAAAGGATTGCCATACAAAGCGGCCGCTGAGCACGCAGGCGGCCGCCAGGTAGGCGGGGCCGCTCATGCGGATGACGAAAGGCAGCATTGTGGCCGCGAACAGCGCGATGCTGTAGAGCAGGATGTGCAGGCGGGTGAAGTCCTTGCCGTGCGTCACGGGGAGCATGGGCAGGCCCGACTCGATGTAGTCCTTGTTGCGGTATAGGGCCAGCGCCCAGAAATGCGGCGGGGTCCAGATAAAGATGATCAGCACCAGGATCCACGCCTCGGCCGGCACGGCGTCGGCCATGGCCGCCCAGCCCAGCGCCGGCGGCATGGCGCCCGAGAATCCGCCGATGACGATGTTCTGGGGGGTGAGGGGCTTGAGGATGGCGGTATAGATCAGTGCGTAGCCCACGAAGGTGGCAAAGGTCAGCCACATGGTCAGCGCGTTGACCCACCAGTACAGCATCAGCATGCCGATGCCGCCCAGGATGCCGGCCATCGCCAGCACCTGCTGGCTCGAGATCACGCCGCTGGCGGTGCCTCGGCGCGCGGTGCGCAGCATGAGGGCGTCGGTTTCGCGCTCGATCAGGCAGTTGATCGAGAAGGCCGCCGCGGCCAGCAGCCAGATCCCGATGGTCGCCGCCGCCACGCGCCAGGGGTCGGGCATGCCCGGCGTCGCCAGGAACATGCCGATGACCGCGCAAAAGACGGCGAGCTGCGTGACGCGGGGCTTGGTCAGCACCAGGTACTGGCGCAGCAGCGAGTGGGATGGGGCGGTCGTGGTGCTCATGGGGCTATTCTAGACGGTTTGCCGGCTTGCGATAAGCGCAGGAGCAGGGTGACGCCGACCAGCACCAGACCGGCGGCGCCGCCATTGTGCAGGACGGCGATCAGCAGCGGCCATTGGAAGAAGATCGTCGTCAGGCCGGTCAGCAGTTGCAGGGCCAGCAGCGCCAGCAGCAGGCGGGCCGGCCCGGCCGCACCCGGCACGGCGCGCAGGCGCCAGCCGAGCACCCCCAGCAGGGCAAAGATCACGACCGCAAAGTTGCGGTGGGTCCAGTGGATCGCCGTCAGCGCCTCTTGGGAAATCATATCGCCCGAGGGCAGGAGCCCCAGGCCGCGCACCAGCGAGTAGCCGCCCCGGAAGTCCATGGGAGGTATCCATTGGCCGTGGCAGGTGGGAAAGTCCATGCAGGCGAGCGCCGCGTAATTGGTGCTGACCCAGCCCCCCAGCGCGAGCTGGGCGAACAGGACGCACAAGCCCAGAATCATCCAGGGCCGCCATCGCCCGGCATCGATGGGGACCGGCGCATGCGCCTTTTCGCGGGCCGCGAGCCAAGTCATCAGGGCGAGCAGGCTCATGCCCAGGACCAGGTGGGTGCTGACCACGAGGGGCATGAGCCGGTGGGTCACGGTCCAGGCGCCGAATGCGCCCTGTACGCAGACCGCCACCAGGATCACCGTTGCCAGCCAGGGGCTGCGCTGCAACGTCCGGCGATGGCGCCAGGCCATGAAGACGATGCCGATGATGAGCATGCCGAGGATCATGCCGGCATAGCGGTGGATCATCTCGATCCAGGCCTTGCCCGCGCTGACCGGCCCGTAGGGCATCGCCTCGAGGGCGCGCTCGATGTGCTCGCTGGCACCCAGCGGGCTGAGGTGTCCGTAACAGCCCGGCCAGTCGGGGCAGCCCAGACCGGAATCGGTCAACCGGACGAAGGCGCCGAACATGATCAGATCCAACGTCAGGAACCAGGTCAGAAAGACCAGTTTGCGGTAGCGGGCTTGGGGGCGGGGGGCGGTGGACATGGCGGATTCGTGGTTCAACCGATACGGGAGCTTTTCAGCAGTGTACGGATGTCGTCGCGCACTTGCTCGGGTTCATCGGTGTCGGGAAAGGCCATCATGAGGTGGCCCAGCGGATCGACCACCCACATGCGTTCGAGTAGCGCGGCCTGCGGGTCGGCCTCATCCCCGGCCAGCCAGGCGGCGAGCTGTACCGGATCCGCGCGCAGGACGATGGTGCCCTGATACGCGGCCTCGACGACGGGATTCAGGGGTGCTGCGTCGGTGACGAACCAGACGCGGTTCAGGCGCTCGACCTCCTTGCCCTGGCTGGCGTGTGTATTGCGCAAGACGAAGAGCTTGCGCACGCACGCCTCTGGGCAGGCGCCCGGCCCGGCGCTGATCAGCAGCCATTGGCCCTTGAGGCTGTTCAGGTCGAAGGCCGCGCCCTGGGCGTCCGTGAGGGTGAGGTCCGCGGCGGCGGGGATGGGGCGTTGCGGATCGATTAGGCGGCCGTAGTTGGAGGTGCCCTCGGGGCGTAGCCCCAGGGAGGGGATGTAATAGGCTAGCAACGCGAAAATCAGCGGAGCCAGGCAGACCGCCAGGATGGCCAGCAGCGGCAGATTGGAGCGAGGGCGGCGTGTAGTACTCGTCATGATGTGGTGTGGTCCTCGTGATCGGAGTGGGGCCGGCGTGGCCGGACCCAGGTGCGCCAGGCCAACA
Source organism: Castellaniella sp. GW247-6E4 (assembly GCF_040276065.1). Taxonomy (NCBI): domain Bacteria; kingdom Pseudomonadati; phylum Pseudomonadota; class Betaproteobacteria; order Burkholderiales; family Alcaligenaceae; genus Castellaniella; species Castellaniella sp. GW247-6E4. The sequence goes on from NZ_JBELOI010000002.1 coordinate 230,337, forward strand.
CCAGAGCGGCGACCAGGGCGATGGCGGCGAAGCTGAACCATTGCAGGGCGTAGCCGTAATTCTGGTCGGCGTCCAGGGAGGGGCCCGGCCATTCCTGGCGCAGGGTGGAGCCTTCCACCGGTGCTTGCTCCAGGACGACGGGCAGCAATGCCAGGCCCGTCGCGCCGGCCAGATCGGATAATGCCAGATTCTGCACGCGCGGTGGGCCGCCACCCGTCGCCGGGAAGGTTGGCGGGGCTTCGGCGCGGCCGGTGAGCGAGCCCAGATCGAAGAGGCGTGGCACCCGGTGCAGCAGGGTGCCGTGGACCTCGACCTCGCCCCGGGGGGGCGCGAGGTCGGGCAGCGGATCCGAGGGCAGGGGGCGGGGTATCCAGCCGCGCAGGACCAGTACCGCGCGGCCTGGATCGTCCCGCAGGCGCAGCGGGGTCGCCACCCAGAGGCCGGGTTGGCCTTTGAGGTTGCGATTATCGAGGAGTACAGTAAAGGAGTGCAGCCAAGAGCCCCGGACGCGGGCCGAATGCCAGTCCGGGCCGTCCTGCATATCGGCACTGAGCACAATCGGCGTGGTTGCGCGGCCTGCTTGCATCGCGGCGTTCAGGGCCTCGCGTTCGGCGCCGCGGCGCAGTTGCCATTGGCCCGCCATCAGACAGACGACGGCCAGCGCCGCCAGCAGCGCCAGGGCCGTGACCTGTCGAATGGGAAAGCGCCTGGATGGTTTCATGTTTTGCGATAATTCCTGTTTGGGTCCGACGGCGCGGCGTGGCCGATCCGCGCGGTGCCGGGGACCCGGTCTGGAGGGTACATGAAGATCGTGATCGTCTTGCTGTTCCTGGGCGTGGTGGCCAGCCTGGCCTCCGCCCTGGTGTACCTGATGCAGGATCATAGCCGCAGCGACCGCATGGCCTGGGCGCTGACCTGGCGCATCGGGCTGTCTGTCCTGTTGTTTCTGTTCGTGCTGGTGGGCCATGGCCTGGGTTGGATCCACAGCACGGGCCTGACCGCCGTGTCCGGGTCGTGAGGCGGCGTATTTGGCTTTGCGGCGGCGCAGCGGCAAAAAAGGCCGGGGGACCGGCCTTTGAGTGGGCTGGTGGGCGTCTGCCTCAGAACCAGTAGACGAACAGGTACAGGCCCAGCCACACCACGTCGACGAAGTGCCAGTACCAGGCGGCTCCCTCGAAGCCGAAGTGGTGGTCGGCCGTGAAGTGACCTCGCACCATGCGCAGCAGGATGACGGTCAGCATGGTGGCGCCCAGGATCACGTGGAAGCCGTGGAAACCCGTCAGCATGTAGAACAGCGCCCCGTATGCGCCCGAGGTGAAGCGCAGGTTGAGCTCGGTGTAGGCGTGGTGGTATTCGTAGGCCTGGCAGCCCACGAAGGTGAAGCCCAGGATCACGGTCAGGGCCAGCCAGAAGATCGCCTTGTTGCGATGCGCTGCGCGCAGCGCGTGGTGGGCGATGGTCAGGGTGACGCCAGAACTGAGCAGCAGGGCGGTATTGATGGTCGGCAGCCAGAACGGGCCGACGGTCTCAAAGGGGGCAATCGTGCCGGCGGGGCCCAGGTTCGGCCAGGTGCCCGCGAAGCTCGGCCACAGCAGGGTCTGGTGATCGAGGTTGCTGAGCCAGGGCGTGGTGACCTCGCGGGTGTACCACAGCGAGCCGAAGAACGCCGAAAAGAACATGACCTCGGAAAAAATAAACCAGGTCATGCTCCAGCGGTACGAGACGTCGACGCGCTGGCTGTTGATGCCGTTCTCGGATTCGCGGATCGCATCGCCGAACCAGCCGTACAGCACGATGAACAGGCACAGGATGCCGGCGAAGCACAGCCAGGGGCCGACGGCGTAGCTGTTCACCCAGAGGGCTGCGCCCACCAGGGTGGCCAGCATGCTGATGCTGGCGCGGATGGGATGGACCGAGTCGTGGGGCACGTAGTAGTAGGGTGCCTTGCCGCCATGGGCCATTTGTCCTGCACTCATCTTGTTCTCCTGAGAATTCCTGTATGGGTTGCTTTTTTCGGGGTTGCGGCTAGGGCGCCACCAAGCTGACGGCCAGCACCAGCAGCAGCACGAAGACCAGTCCGCCCAGCAGGCCCGCGACGATCACGTGCGCGGGCCGCACCTGGGCCATGTCGTTGTCGTGTCCCGAGCGCTTGCGCAGGCCCAGGAACCCCCAGGCCACGGTGCGCACGGTGCGCAAGAAGGTCGACCGGTCTTCCTGCGGAGGCTGGGGCGCGTTCATTGCAGGCCTCCGAAGACGTCGCCGCGCACGAAGGTCCAGACCAGGATCGCCACCGCGAACACGGCGAGGATCAGGCCGGTGCGGCGGTTGCGTCTGCGTTGCTCTGGCGTCATGGTTGCGTGCATGCGGCGATCGAAGGTCAGGCCTTGCCGTCCAGGACGGGGGGCGTTTCAAAGGTGTGGTACGGGGCGGGCGACGGCACGCTCCATTCCAGGCCCTCGGCGCCCTCCCAGGGGTTGGCCGGCACGCGTTCGCCGCGGCCCGCGTAGGCCTTGAGCACCACGTACAGGAACAACAACTGCGACAGGCCGAACCAGAAGGCACCAATGGTGGCGATCTGGTGGAAGTCGGTGAACTGCGCCGCATAGTCGGCGTAGCGGCGCGGCATGCCGGCCAGGCCCAGGAAGTGCATCGGGAAGAACGTCACGTTGAACGAGATCATCGTCATCCAGAAGTGCCACTTGCCCAGGCGCTCGTCGTACATGGTGCCGCACCATTTCGGCAGCCAGTAGTAGGTGGCGCCGAACAGCGCGAATAAGGAACCGGCCACCAGCACGTAGTGGAAGTGCGCCACCACGTAGTAGGTGTCCTGCACCTGGATGTCGATGGGGGCAATGGCCACCACCAGGCCGGTGAAGCCGCCGATCGTGAACACGAAGATGAAGCCGATGGCGAACAGCATCGGAGTCTCGAAGGTCAGCGAGCCGCGCCACATGGTGGCCGTCCAGTTGAACACCTTGACCCCGGTGGGAATCGAAATCAGCATCGTGGCGTACATGAAGAACAACTGCGCGGTCACCGGCATGCCGGTCGTGAACATGTGGTGCGCCCAGACCAGGAAGGACAGGATGGCGATGGCGCAGATGGCGTAGACCATCGAGGCGTAGCCGAACAGGCGCTTGCGGGCGAAAGTCGGCACGATCTGCGACACCATCCCGAAGGCCGGCAGAATCATGATGTAGACCTCGGGGTGGCCGAAGAACCAGAACACGTGCTGGTACAGGACCGGGTCGCCGCCTGCGGCGGCATTGAAGAAGTGCGTGCCGAAGTGACGGTCGGTCAGCAGCATGGTGACGGCGGCGGCCAGCACCGGCATCACGGCCAGCAGCAGGTAGGCGGTGACCAGCCAGGACCAGCAGAACAGCGGCATCTTCATGAGGGTCATGCCCGGTGCGCGCATGTTGAGGATGGTCACGATGATGTTGATCGCGCCCATGATCGAGGAGGCGCCCAGGATGTGCACCGCGAAGATCGCAAAGTCCATGCCCGGCCCCATCTGCAGCGATAGCGGCGCGTACATGGTCCAGCCCGAGGCGTTGGCGCCGCCGGGCACGAAGAACGAGGCCGTCAGCAGGATGCCGCCTACGGGCAGCAGCCAAAAGCTGAAGTTGTTCATGCGCGCAAAGGCCATGTCCGAGGCGCCGATCTGCAGCGGGATCATCCAGTTGGCGAAGCCTACGAACGCCGGCATGATGGCCCCGAAGATCATGATCAGGCCGTGCATGGTGGTGAACTGGTTGAACAGCTCGGGCTGGAAGAACTGGATCCCTGGTTCGAACAGCTCGGTGCGCAGCAGCAGCGCGAGCGTGCCGCCCTCGAGCAGCATGGTGAACGAAAAGATCAGGTACATCGTGCCGATGTCTTTGTGATTGGTCGCAAAGACCCAGCGGCGCCAACCCTGCGGCACGGTGTGTCCGTGGCCCTCGTCGCCGGCGTGTGGCGGAATGTGATCGGCAGTGACACTGCTCATGGTGAACTCCTTCCTGCTTGTGCGGGGCGCCGTTCGGGGCGCCGCGAGGATACTGTGATCGGTGGTGTAGGCGCGCGCCTAGCGCAGCGCCTTGACGTCAGAAGGTTGCACGACCGGGTCGGGCCCCTTTCCGGCATTGTCCCAGGCGTTACGCGTATAGGTGATGACCGCGGCGATCTGGGTATCGCTCAACTGGTCGCGGAACGCGGCCATGGCGGTGCCGGGATGGCCGTTGAGCACGGTCAGGATCTGATCCTTCATGGGTGCCAGGACGAACTTGGTGTCGCCGTTCAGCGCGGGGAAGGTGCCCGGGATGCCCTGGCCGTTGGCCTGGTGGCAGGCCACACAGGTCGACGAGAAGACATCCTTGCCCTGGGCAACCAGGTCGTCCTTGGTCCAGACCTTGTTCGGGTCCTCGGTGGCGGCCGCCATCTTGGTCTTTTGCTCCTCGGACCACTTGGCGTAGTCCTCGTCGGACACGACCTGCACCACGATGGGCATGAAGGCGTGGTCCTTGCCGCAAAGCTCGGCGCACTGACCCCGGTAGGTGCCGATCTTTTCGGCGCGGAACCAGGTGTCGCGCAGGAATCCGGGCACGGCGTCCTGCTTGACGCCAAAGTCGGGCACCATCCACGAGTGGATCACGTCCGCGGCCGTCAGCACGATGCGGACCTTTTTGTCGACCGGCACGACCAGGGGCTGGTCGACTTCCATCAGGTAGGTGTCAGTGCGCGCCGCCCCGCCGTGGATCTGCTCGGCGGGCGTGGCCAGCGTGGACAGGAAATGGACGCCCGAGGCGGGGCCGTCGACGTATTCGTAGCCCCACTTCCACTGATAGCCCGTGACCTTGACCGTCAGGTCGGCGCTGCTGGTGTCCTTCATCGCAACCACGGTACGCGTCGCGGGGATCGCCATGCCGATGATGATGAGAAAGGGAATGATGGTCCAGGTGAGCTCGAGGCCGAGGTGCTCGTCGAACTTGGAGGCGACATAGCCTCGCGACTTGCGGTGCATGACGATGGAATACAGCATCACACCGAACACGCCGATGAAAATCACGATACAGATGATCATGATCATCCAGTGCAGGGAGTAGATTTCCCTCGCGATTGGCGTCACACCCGTATGCAAGTTCAGTTGATTGACCGCCGGCCCGCCTGGCATGTCTTTGACCTGGGCACCGGCCATGGCTGCCCAAAACAGCGCTGACGTGCCAAGCAACCCTCTCACCTTCTTCATGCTGACCCTCTAGTTGTTTTCGTGTGTTTCCGCGTGTTGATTGACCTCGATCAAAAGGTTGATCCCAATCGGACAGATGCGGACACAATGATTGGATCGCAGGCGATAAAATGAGGCGCGGTAGCTGCCACCTGCGAAAATTCCCTGGTACGGAATGCGGGAATTATAACGAAGGCCTGTCGCTTGTGTGGGATTGCCCATGCGGGTGCGCATGGTTTTAGTTTAGGCTTCGGGTTTCCACCAGTATCTTCGAGGCTTCCACTACAATTGCCCGATGACCTCATCGCCCACAGTCCCCGCGCAGGCCGAGCTCGCCGCGCGCTTCGCTCGGCAGTTGCGCCGCGCGCAGCAATTGCCATTGCCCGGATCGCGGCCCCTGACGGTCGCGGCGCGTGTGGCCGGCTGGATCACGCCGCGCGCCACCGAGGTCATCGCCGGCCTGCCGGGCGTGCACGTCGAGGATGAGGCGGCGCACATCACGGCCGCCGCGACCCGCGGCTTGAATCTCAATGCGGTGCTGCTCGGAATCGCCGAGGCCCTGCGCGATGCGCGCTGCCTGCGTGCGTGGCGCGGTGAATTGCTGGATGTGGTCGGCGAGGGCCGCGCGCTTGCGCGCATCGAGCGCGCCGCCGTGCGGCCGCTGGGCCTGCTGACCCAGGCCGTGCATCTGAATGCATGGAGCCCGGACGGGAGGCTGTGGATCGCGCGCCGCGCCCTCGACAAACCCACCGACCCAGGCCTGTGGGACACGCTTGCCGGCGGCCTGGTCGCGGCGGGCGAGGACCAGGAAACCGCGCTGCTGCGCGAAAGCCACGAGGAGGCCGGCCTGCGGGCCGTCGAGATCGCGGCTCACGGGCCGCTGCGCGTGGTCCTGCGCATGCATCGCCGTCTGCCCGAGGGCTACCAGGTCGAAAATCTGTTGCTGTGCGATTGCGTGCTCGACGCCGCCGTGGCGCCGGCCAATATGGATGGCGAGGTCTGCGAGATCCGTTGCGTGCCCGTGGCCGAGGTCTGGGACATGATCAGCCACGGCGCGTTCACGCTCGAGGCCGAGCTCGCCATCCTCGACAGCCTGCGCGCGCGCGCCGCCGGCGCGGTCCCGGCCATGGCGAGTACCCCCATGCAGCGCTGACAGGCCCTAAAATGGGGGCTCCGGCACGGGGCCGGCAGAGGAGAACATCATGTCGAAAGAATCCAGCAATCCCTTTGTGCTGCCGGGTTTCGGGCAGGATGGCGAGGCGGCGCGCAATCCCTTGTTCGCGGGTCTCGAGATGATGCGCCAGGCCTGGCAGGGCATGGCGGGCGGCGGGTTCGAGTCCCCGGGGCTGCCGCTGATGTCGGTCGAGGACCTCGATCGGCGCATCGGGGAACTGCGCAGTGTCCAGAATTGGCTGCAATTGAACGCCTCGATCCTGGGCAACACCATTCAGGGCCTCGAGATTCAGCGGGCCACGCTCTCGACTCTGCGGTCCTTTGCCGACCGGGGCATGCCGGATGCGTTCGCCCGTGCCACCGCCGCCGCTCAGGCCCCGGCCGCGCCGGATACTCCCGATGCCGAGCCCCCGCAACGCGCCGCGCCGCCGGACGCCGACGAGGCCTCGGGGGACGCGGCCGCCACCACCCAGGCCTACGCCCAGGCGGCTGGCGACTGGTGGAATCTGCTGCAGCAGCAATTCCAGACGCTGGCCGATGCGACGGCGGCCTCCCTGCAGGGTGCGGCCGACGCCGCGCCCGCCGCCAAGCCCGCCGCGCGCAAGGCCGCGGCCAAGAGGCCGAACACCTCCAAGTCCGGCGCGCGCGCGAGCCGCGCCAAGCCGCGCACCTGACCCGTTATTCCAATTCAGCCACCAGCGACCCGTCATCCTATGCTCAACATCATCATCCTGGCCGCCGGCCTGGGCAAGCGCATGCAATCCGACCTGCCCAAGGTGCTGCATCCGATCGCTGGGCGTCCCATGCTCAGCCATGTGCTCGAGCAGGCGCGCGCCCTCGATCCCAGTCGGATCGTGGTAGTGGTCGGGCATGGTGCCGATCGTGTGCGCGAGGCGTATGCGGCCGAGGGCCTGCATTTCGCCTTGCAACAGCCCCAGCAAGGGACGGGCCACGCGGTCATGCAGGCGCTGCCCCTGCTGCTCGAGGGGGATCCGGATGACGCCTGCCTGGTGCTGTACGGCGACGTGCCCCTGGTCCAGTCGGACACGCTGGCCGCGCTGCTGGCGGCGCGTGGCGCCGGCCTGGCGCTGCTGACCGAGACCCCGGCGGATCCGGAGGGCTATGGCCGCATCGTACGGGACGCCGACGGGCACATCGTGCGCATCGTCGAACACAAGGACGCGAGCGCGGCCGAGCGCGCCATCGCCGAGGTCAACACCGGGATTCTGGCCGCGCCCACCGCGGCGCTGCGCGACTGGCTGGGGCGCATCGACAACCACAATGCCCAGGGCGAGTACTACTTGACCGACGTCGTCGGGCTGGCGGTCGCCGACGGCGTCGCGGTCGGCCACGCGCAGCCTGGCGCGCCCTGGGAAACCCTCGGGGTCAACAGCCGCATCCAGCAGGCCCAGCTCGAGCGTGTCTGGCAGGCCGAGCAGGCCCGCCGCCTGCTCGAACAGGGTGCGACGCTGGCCGATCCCGCGCGCTTCGATCTGCGCGGGCGGCTGCGCTGCGGGCGCGACGTGTTCATCGACGTCGGCTGCGTGTTCGAGGGCGAGGTGGACCTGGCCGATGGGGTGAGCATCGGCCCGTACTGCGTGATCCGGGACGCGGCCATCGGTGCGGGCTCGCGGCTTGAGGCCTACACCCACGTCGAAGGCGCGCGGGTCGCCGAGGAGGCGCGCATCGGGCCCTACGCGCGGCTGCGCCCCGGCGCCGACATCGGTCCGCAGGCGCATGTGGGTAATTTCGTCGAGCTCAAGAAAACCCGCCTGGGGCGCGGCTCCAAGGCCAACCATCTGGCCTATCTGGGCGATGCCGCGATCGGCGAGCGTGTCAACATCGGGGCGGGGACGATCACCTGCAACTACGATGGCGTCAACAAGTTCCAGACCGTGATCGACGATGATGCCTTCATCGGCTCGGACACCCAGCTCGTGGCGCCGGTACGCGTGGGCCGTGGCGCCACCCTCGGCGCGGGCACGACCTTGACGCGCGACGCGCCGGCGCAGGCCCTGACCTTGTCGCGGCCCGAACAAAAGACCATCGAGGGCTGGAAACGCCCGGTGCGCAAGTCTTAGCGCCGCGCATGCGCATCCTGCAGCTCAATCTGGAACGCGGGTGGCGTGGCGGGGAACGCCAGACCTTGCTGACTCTGCGCGGCCTGCGCGCGGCCGGTCACGAGGCCGAGCTTCTGGCCCGGGCCGGCGGGCCGCTGGCGCGCCGCGCACGCGACGAGGGCTTCGTCGTCCATGAGGCGGCGCACATCGTCGGCATGGCGGTCTGCCTGCTGCGCCGCGCCCGGCGCTGCGACGTCCTGCATGCCCAGACGGCCCAGGCCATGAGTCTGCTCGCGCTGTTGCGTCCGTGCCTGCGTCGGCCGATGGTCTTTACGCGGCGCACGGCCTTTGGGCCGACGCGCCATCCGGGCCGCACCCGCTGGAAATGGTCGCGGGCCGATGCATTCGTGGCGATCAGCGAGGCGGCGGCGCACGCACCGCGCGCGCTGGGGCTCGAGGTCCGGGTGATTCCCAGCGCCGTCGAGGCGCGGCCGGCGGATCCGCCGGCCGTCGAGGCCCTGCGCGCGCGTTTTGCGCTGCAGGGCCGCACGGTGTTGCTGACGGCCGCGGCGCTCAGTCCCGAGAAAGATCCGCGTACCCTGATCGAGGCGGTGGCGATCCTGGTGGCCGAGCGGCCGGACCTGGTCTGCCTGCATTGCGGGGCGGACGGGGCGGCGGGCGAGGAGGCACGCGAGCGTATCCGGGCGCTGGGCCTCGAGGACGCCTATCGCCTGGTCGGATTCCAGCCGCGGATCGAGGATTTTCTGGCCCTGGCGCGGGTCTACGTGTCCAGCTCGCGCTTCGAGGCCCTGGGCACCAGCGTTCTGGATGCGTGCCTGTCGGGCGTGCCGGTGGTGGCGACGGCCGTTGGCGGCCACCTCGAGACCCTGGCCCAGGGCCGTGGCCTGTTATGCGAGCCGGGGGATGCCGAGGGGATGGCCCGGCAGATCGCCCGGATCCTGGACGATCCCGCGCGGGCCGTCGCGATGGCCCGGCGCGCACGCGAGCATGCCGCGCGCGACTATTCGGTGTCCGCGATGGTGGCGGGCTACCTGGCGGTGTATCGTGCGCTGTGACCGCGCGCCGGGACTCAGTCGTGAATCTCGCGCAGGGCCTGGCGAAACAGGGCGGCGCGCTCGCGGTAGGACTGGGCGCTGTGTTCGAGGCCGGCAACCTCTTCGTCGCTGAGCGTGCGCACGGCCTTGGCCGGCGATCCGATGATGAGCGAGCGCTCGGGGAAGACCTTGCCCTCGGTGACCAGCGCGCCCGCGCCCACCAGACTATGGCGGCCGATCACGGCGCGGTTCAGGACGATCGCCTGGATCCCGATCAGACAGCCATCCTCGATGGTGCAGCCGTGCAGCATGGCCTGGTGGCCGACGGTGACGTTGCGCCCCACGTTCAGGGGGCAGTCCGCGTCGACGTGCAGTACGGCGTTTTCCTGGATGTTCGAGCCCTCGCCGATCCGGATCGGCTCGTTGTCGGCGCGGATCACCGCGCCGGGCCAGATGCTGCTGTGGGCGTCCAGCGTGGCCGCGCCGATCAGGGTGGATCCGGGGGCGGCGTAGGCCGTGGGATCGAGTTGCGGGGTCAGGTCCCCCAGGGCATAGCAGGGCATTGCGCCTCCCTTTGACGGGCCGTGTGCGGGCGGCCCGGAATCTGTCTCGTTCGATCGTAGCACGGGAGGCCGTCGGCCCGCCCGCGGGCCGTTTCCGCCCGCCTATAATCCCGCCATGACCACGCGCGTCCTCATCGTCCGCACATCCTCCCTGGGGGACCTTGTGCACATGCTCCCCGCCATGTCGGACATCGCGCGGCATATTCCAGACGCGCGCATCGACTGGATCGCCGAAGAAAGCTTCGCCGAGATTCCAGCGTGGCACCCGGCCGTGGCCGAGGTGATCCCCGTGGCGCATCGCCGCTGGCGCAAGCACTGGTGGGATGCCCGCACGCGCCGTGAGCGCGCCGCCCTGCGCGCCAACCTGGGGGGGCGCCGCTATGACGTGATCCTCGACATGCAGGCTTTGATGAAGTCGGTCTGGCTGGTGCGCCAGGCGCACGGGGTGCGCCATGGCCTGGACTGGAAATCCGCGCGCGAGCCGCTCGCCTCGCTGTTCTACGATGTGCGCCACCGGGTCGGGTTCTGGCAGCCCGCGGTCCTGCGGCAGCGCACCCTGGCCGCGGCCGCGTTCGGGTATGCGCTCGACGGCGCACCCGATTTCGGCTTGACGGCGCTCACCGACGGGGTGCCGATCGACGAGGCGGCCGTGATCATGCCCTCGGCCAGCCGCGACGACAAGCTCTGGCCGCGGGACGATTGGCAGCGGGTGTTCGACGACTTGCAGGGGCGCGGCCTGGCGTTGCGGCTGCTGGCGGGCAACGAGGCCGAGCGCGCGCGCGCGCAGGCCCTGATCCAGGGGCGCGAGGGCGCCGTCGTGCTGCCGCGCATGAGCCTGCGCGAGGTGGCGGGGCAGCTCGCCCGCGCGCGCCTGATGGTGGGCCTGGACAGCGGCCTGACGCACCTGTGCGCGGGCCTGGGCCGCCCGACCATCGGTATCTACAAGGCCTCGACGCCGGTGCGCACGCCTCTCGAGGGCGCCGCCTATACGGCCAGCCTGGGCGAGCGGGGCCAGTCCCCCACGGCGCGCCAGGTGCTCGATGCGATCGATCAGGCCCTGGCCTGATGGGCGGTGGCGCGACAATGGGGCGCGTACATCGGGAAAACCCCATAAAATGAAGCGAACGGCCTTTCGACGGTTGGACGCTTGAACCGGTTTCTATATACCTTGCTGCTGCGTACGTTGTCGCCCGCCCTGTTGGGGTGGATGGCCCTGCGTGCGCGCAGGGCGGGCGGACGATGGGAGGTCTGCGGCGCGGCGCGCTTCGGACGGTATGCCGAGCCGGCGCCGGCGCTCGACGCGATCTGGATCCACGCGGTGAGCCTGGGCGAGACGCGTGCGGCGCAGCCCTTCGTGCGCGCCGTCCTGGATCGGGGGCATCGCGTCCTGCTCACCCACTTGACCGCCACGGGTCGGGCCGAGGGCGCCCGCGCCTTTGCGGCGGACATTGCCGAGGACCGCTTGGTCCAGGACTGGCTGCCTTACGATTTTCCCGGCGCGACGAGGCGCTTCATCACCCGCCATCGGCCGCGCGCCGGGGTGCTGATCGAGCGTGAGGTCTGGCCGAACATGATCCATGCCGCCAACCGCGCCGGCGTTCCGATGATTCTGGCAAGCGCCCGCATGTCGGACCGTTCCTTACGCCAGAGCCTGCGCTTGGGGCGTATCATGCGCGAGGCCTATGGCCGGTTCCAGGCCGTGTATGCGCAGTCCCTGCACGACGCCCGGCGCCTGGAGCGGGCCGGCGCGCTCGCGGTCAGTGTCTCGGGCAATTTCAAGTTCGATCTCCACCTGGACGGCGAGCGTGTCGCCCGCGGCCGGGCCTTTGCCGAGCGCCTGGGCCGCCGGACGGTGGCCATCGCCAGCACGCGCGAAGGCGAGGATGCGTTGTTCATTCAGGCCATGCGCCACCAGATCGAACGCGCACGCCATCAGGGCGTCGAGCCGGGCGACCAGGTGTTGTTTTATCTGATTCCGCGCCACCCGCAGCGTTTCGACGAGGCGGCGGAACGCTTGCGGCAGGCCGGATTGTCGTTTGTGCGCCGGTCCACGCTGGTCGAGTTGGGCGATGGCGGGACATCAGCCGTGCGGGCGTGCCAGGACGTATCGGTGGTCCTGGGCGACACCCTGGGGGAAATGCCCTGGTATTACGCCGCCTGCCAGGTCGCCATCGTCGCTGGCAGCTTCGAGCCCCTGGGGGGCCAGAATTTCATCGAGGCCTGCGCACTGGGGCGGCCCGTGCTGGTCGGGCCGCATACCGCCAACTTTGAGCAGGCCGTCGCCGACGCCCTGGAGGCCGGCGCGGTCGAGCGCGTGGATGGCGCCGATCTGGCCGTGCAGCGCGCCTTGCAATGGGTCGAGGATCCGCGCTGTCTCGCACGCATGGGCGAGGCCGGCAGCCACTGGGTGCGCCAGCACGCCGGTGCGGTGGATCGGGTGGTCAACGGCCTCGAGGATCTCTTGGCGTCCTGAATCCGGCCGGCGCCTTGCCGGGGAGGCGCCCTTCGGGGCCGCCTGCGTCGGTCAGTCCGGCACCAGTCCGTGATACTTACGGCCCAGGGCCGTGGTCGCCTTGAAGAACCCTTCCTTGTTGCCGCAATCGTAGCGCTCGCCCACATAGGCGTGGCCGTATACAGGCCGCGAACCGAGCATGGCGGCGATCGCGTCCGTGAGCTGGATCTCGCTGCCCACGCCGGCGTGGGTGCGGCGCAGGTGGTCGAAGATCTCGGGCTCGAAGATGTATCGCCCCACGACGGCCTGGTTGGAGGGCGCGTCCTCGGGCGCGGGCTTTTCCACGATTCGTTCGACGCGGGTGTTGCGCTCGTCCATGGGCGTGCCCGCGATGATGCCGTACTTGCGGCTGTCCTCGGGCACGATGGTCTGGATCGCCAGGATGCTGCCGTCATGGCGGTGGGCGGCGTCCACGAGCTGGCGGGTCACCGAGACCGGCGCATCCAGCAGATCGTCGGCCAGCAGCACCGCAAAGGGTTCGTCGCCGATGATGGGTGCGGCGCACAGCACGGCGTGCCCCAGACCCAGCGGCGCGGCCTGGCGGGTGTAGATGCAGTTTACGTGTGCCGGAATGACGTTGCGCACGATGTCGAGCAAGGGCTGCTTGCCCTTGGCTTCGAGTTCGGCTTCGAGTTCGGGGGCGCGGTCGAAATGGTCCTCGATGGCCCGCTTGTTGCGGCCGGTGATGAAGATCAGTTCGGTGATGCCCGCCGCCAGGGCCTCTTCGACGGCATATTGGATCAGCGGCTTATCGACGATGGGCAGCATTTCCTTGGGCATCGCCTTGGTGGCGGGCAGGAAGCGGGTTCCCAGGCCAGCGACGGGAAAGACGGCTTTGCGGATGGGTTTCATGGCTGTTCGGAGTGTGTCGCGAGGGGCGGGTCGAGCGTGATGGCGGTCTGGTTGCGCTGCGAGAGCGGACGCGGATCGCGGCCCTGCTCGACCGGCGGGGTGCCAAAGAATCCCTGGCCAAAGGCGAACAGTGCGACATTGACCAGGATGGCGAGCGTCAGGAGCAGAGGCATGGGACGGGTGTCTTGTTCGAAAGCGTGCCCAGTATATCAGCCGTCGCGCCGCGGCATCCCGTGCTCGAGGGCCAGGCGGGCCAGGCCATCGAGCACGGGATTATCCAGGTGGCGAGCGGCCCGCAGCGGCAGGCCCAGGTCGGCCTGGGCGCGGGCCAGCCCGTGTTCGACTTCGGGCCGCACCAGCGGCCAGCCGCCGCCGCTCACAAAGACCAGGGCCGCCTGCGCAGTGGCGGATCGCAGGCCGTTACGCCACTGGCGCAGCAAGGCACCCGCCTGCGCGGCGGCAATGCCGCTGCTGATCGCGTTGTGGGTATCGACGGGATAATCGGTGGGCGTGCCTTCGGCAAAGGGCAGGTGGGCGGTGTGGTCGGCCAGCGAGCGCGCCATCAGCACGGGGCCGGGCAGGATCAGTCCGCCCAGGAAGTGCGCCTGGGGCGAGCCGTTCTCGCCGTCCCTCAAGGCAATGGTGTCCAGGGTGGTGGCGGTGCCGAAAGTCGCCAGCAGCATGGGGACCCCCCGCGTCCAGTCGGGCCATTCGTGGACGCGGTGCAACAGGCCGATCAGCCCCATCCAGCGGTCCGCGCCCAGTTGGCCAGTGCGGTAGCGGTTGTGCAGCAGGTCGCGCCCGTGGTTGCCGTCCAGCCACTGCACCGGCAAGCCGAGCTGTTGCTGGCAGACGGCCTCCAGTTTGTGGCCGATCACCGGCCCCGCGACATTGGTGGCCAGGACGCGCCGTGGCCGCACACCCAGCGCCTCGAGGCGCGACCCCAGGCCATCGATCTGGTCGTAGTCCAGGGCCTCGGTCCGGCTTTCGCGGGCGCCGTCGATGAGGTCGAACCAGCCGAATTTGGCGCGCGTGTTGCCCGCGTCGATCAGCAGGGCCGTGGGGCGCTCCGGGCTCACGGCCGCGCCCTGACCGAGATTTCGCCGATCGATATGGCGGTTTCGCCGTGGGCGTCGCGCAGCAGCAGCCGCCCTTGCCCGTCGATGCCGCAGGCAATACCGGTGTGCAGCAGGCGCCCGTCGTCCAATACGTCCAGGCGTCGTCCCTCGAGGGCATCCACCTTGGCGTAGCGAGCCGCCAGGTCGTCGAAGCCGCGCGCGGTCGCGCGGTTCAAATCCTCGTACCATGCGCGCGCCAGGCGCGCCACCAGCGTGGCGGCATCGGCGCGGGCCGCCGAGGCATCGGCCGCGACAATGCCCGTCCAGTCCGAGACCTGGCGGTCCAGCGATTGACTCAGGGCGCGGGCGTCGCGCAGGTTCAGGCCGAGCCCGATGATGACGATGAAATGGTCGGGCGTCGTGGCCGTGCCCGCCCGCGTGGTCTCGATCAGGATGCCGGCGAGCTTGCCCTGGTCCCAGAGCAGGTCATTGGGCCATTTCATCGTCAGGCGCCGGTGGGCGCCCGGGCCGAGCAGGCTGCGCAAGGCCTCGCAGGAGGCGGTGCCCAGCAGGGGGGCCAGCGTGGGCAGTTGCCGGGCCTGCAGGAAGACGTCGAAGGCGCAGGAGAACATCAAGTTGGCGTCCCGCCGGTTTTGCCAAGTGCGTCCGGCGCGCCCGCGTCCCTGCTCCTGCACGTGGCTGCCCAGCAGCCAAGGGCGCGCGGGCACGCCCTGGGCGCGACGCGCGCACGCCAGCAGATCGGCGTTGGTGGACCCTGTGCGCTCAGCCCAGTCAATGCGCCAGGCGCCGGGCAGCAGCCCCCTCAGCGCCTTGGCCAAGGCCTCGGGGGCGGGCAGGAATTCGGTTTCTTCGTGGTCCATCCGGTCGCCTGTCATATAGAATGGGACGGTCTGCGTATCGTATGCCGGTCGGCGTGGAGGAATCTCGTCAAAATGTTGTTGCGTACTCAGAATGCGACATTTCAAGGCGCCGTCGGTGCCGTGGACGGTGTCCTGGACCTGCCGGGGGGCACGCCCTCGGGCTGGGCCCTGGTCCTGCATCCCCATCCCCTGCATGGCGGTGCGCGCGACAACAAGATCGTCACCACCGTGGCCCGCGCCTGCGTGCAGCACGGGCTGATGGTGGTGCGGCCCGATTTCCGCGGCGTGGGTGCCTCGGCGGGCGCCTTCGATCGCGCCGAGGGCGAAACCACCGACATGCGCATGCTGGTCGAGCAGTTCATCAAGGCCCACCCGCAGGCCGCCGAGGGGCCCTGGGTGCTGGCCGGGTTTTCCTTCGGGACGGCCGTTGCGGCCCAATTGTATGCCGAGCTCGCTGATCGCGGCATGTCGCTGCCCAGCCGCTTGATCCTGATCGGCTGTGCGGTCGAGCGCTTTCGCTTCCGGCCGGTAGCGGTGCCCGACGATACGCTGCTGGTGCATGGCGAGCATGACGAGGTCGTGCCGCTGGCCGAGGCGATGGATTTCGCCCGGGCCCGACAACTGCCGGTGACCGTGGTGCCCGATGCCGGCCATTTCTTTCACGGCAAACTCTTGATTCTGAGGCGCATCGTGGAATCCAGCCTGGATGGCCTGGCCGAGGGGCGTCCGTGATTCCCACCCCGCCTTTGGGGCCGCCGTGCGCGGACCCGGTTGCAGTTGCTTGCTTTTTGTCTCGATTTGGCGGGCGAACCCGCTGCGGGCCCCGGAATGCCCCTGCCTATAATGGCCGGTGTCCCACCACTCGACTCCAAGATACCCGTCTATGCCTATGATCACGTTCTCACACCTGCCGGCGGCACGCTTTCCATTCGCACGTTTCGCGCTCGCGTGTGCCCTGTTCACACTGGCCTTGGTATCCGCCCGGGCGGGTGCGCAGACTTCCGCGCCAGCGGCTCAGGCGGTGGCCATGGTCAGCGAGCTCTCGAACATTCCGGCGCCTGTGCTGGGCGCCAAAGCCTGGATGACGCTCGATGCCAATAGCGGCCAGGTGATCGCCGCCCAGAACCCCGACGAGCCGGTCGAGCCGGCCTCGCTCACCAAGTTGATGTCGGCCTATGTGGTCTTCGAGGCCCTGGAAGGCGGTCGCCTGGCCCTTGACCAGAAGGTCCACGTGTCCGAAAAAGCCTGGAAAACCGAAGGGTCGCGGATGTTCATCAGCCCCAATACCGAGGTGAGCGTCGACGAGCTGCTCCAGGGGCTGATCGTGCAGTCGGGCAACGATGCGACCGTGGCCCTTGCCGAGGCGGTCGCCGGCAGCGAGTCGGCCTTTGCGGCCATGATGAACGAGCAGGCTGCGCGCATGGGGTTGAAGCACACCCATTTCACCAATTCCACCGGGCTGCCCGACCCGGACCACATGACGACCGTCGAAGACCTGGCGAACCTGGCGCGCGAGCTGGTCAGCCGCTTTCCGCAATATATGCACTATTACAGCCAGCGCGAGTTCACGTACAACAAGATCAAGCAGAGCAACCGCAACCGGCTGCTGTGGGCTGACGACACCGTCGACGGCCTCAAGACCGGCCATACCCAGTCTGCCGGTTATTGCCTGGTGTCGACCGCGCTGCGCGACGGCCGCCGGGTGGTGGCGGTGCTGGTCGGCTCGACCAGCGACGCCGCGCGCACCGAGAACAGCCTCAAGCTGCTGAACTGGAGCTTCAAGAACTTCGATACCGTGCGCTTGCTGGCTCCGGGCCAGGCCGCCGTCCAGGCCCGGGTCTGGGAGGGCGAGGCCGATGCGGTGGGCTTGGGGGTGGACGGCGCCCTGTGGGTGACCGTGCCGCGCGGCCGCGCCGACGCCCTCCAGTCGGTCGCTCATTACACACAACCCCTGCTTGCGCCGCTGGCCAAGGGCGACGCGATGGGCACGCTGCAGGTATCCCTGGGCGACAAGACGCTCAAGACCGTGCCTTTGCAGGTCGAGGCCGCGGTCGCCGAAGCGGGCTTTTTCGGACGGCTGGTCGACAAGGTGCGCCTGCTTTTCCAGTGATTTCCATCTCGCGTGAGGCGCAAGCAATGATTCCGGATGTCGACAACGACAGCATCGTGTATTTGAACGGCGAGCACGTCCGCCTGGGGGACGCCCAGATATCCGTGCTCGACCGGGGGTTCATCTTTGGCGACGGCATCTATGAGGTCGTCCCGGCCTACCTGGGCAAGCCCTTTCGCATGGAGGCCCACCTGGCCCGCCTGCTGCGCAGCTTGGGGGCGATCGGGCTGGATACCGGCTGGAGGCGGGCGGACTGGGAACACCTGATCCTCGATATGCTGGCGCGCGAGGGGCGTGGCCGCGATGTCATGCTCTATCTGCAGGTGACGCGCGGCGTCGCCAAGCGCGACCATCCGTTTCCTCAGGGAGCGCGGCCGACGGTCTTTTGCATGGTGACGCCGTTCACCCGCGTCGGCGAGGTCCGCGAGACGGGGCTGCGTACGATCAGCCTCGAGGACCTCCGCTGGCACCGTTGCGACATCAAGTCCGTCTCGCTGCTGGGCAATGTGCTGGCCAGGCAGGCCGCCGTCGAGGCGGGCGTGGACGACGTGATCCAGTTTCGCGACGGCCTGCTCAGCGAGGCGTCCGCGGCCAATGTCTGGGTGGTCCGCCAGGGCGAGCTGCTCGCGCCCGTGCGCGATCACAATATCCTCGAGGGCGTGCGTTACGGCTTGCTCGAAGAGCTGGCCCGTGCGCGCGGGATCCCCTTCGAGTCGCGGGCGATTTCTCGCGATGAGGTGGCAGGGGCGGACGAGCTCATGCTGACCTCGGCCACCAAAGAGGTCTTGCCCGTTCTGTGGCACGACGGGCGCCCCGTCGGCACTGGCAGGCCCGGGCCCGTGTACCGCGCATTGCGCGAGGCTTACGATGAGGCGATCGCCACCCTATGAAGCCGGTGCCCCCCGAGGAATCCCTGATCGTCT
This sequence comes from Castellaniella sp. GW247-6E4, assembly GCF_040276065.1. Taxonomy (NCBI): domain Bacteria; kingdom Pseudomonadati; phylum Pseudomonadota; class Betaproteobacteria; order Burkholderiales; family Alcaligenaceae; genus Castellaniella; species Castellaniella sp. GW247-6E4. Next base: position 248,730 of record NZ_JBELOI010000002.1, read on the forward strand.
ATCCCTGCGATTTTCCCATCAAGGTCATGGGGCGCGCCCATGAGGACTTCGCGCGCGTCATGGCCGAGGTGGTCCTGGGTTTCGATCCGGCCTTCGATGCCGCCACCATCGAGATCCGACCCAGCAGCAGAGGCAATTATGTCGGCCTGACGCTGACCGTGCGGGTCGAGTCGCGCGAGCAGCTCGATGCGCTCTACCGGGCGTTGCACGGGCACGAGATGGTGTCCGTGGTGCTCTGACGGGGCCCGCCATGCTGATCAAATCCCTGCCCCGCCCTGCCGATTACGAGCCCGTGTGGCGGGCGATGCAGGATTTCACCGAGTCGCGCGGGCCCGCGACACCGGACGAGCTATGGCTGGTCGAACACGCGCCGGTCTACACCCTGGGCCAAGCCGGCCGGCCCGAGCACATCCTCAACGCCGGCGGCATCCCGATCGTGCATTGCAATCGCGGCGGCCAGGTGACCTACCACGGCCCGGGCCAGATCGTTCTGTACACTCTCGTGGACCTGCGCCGGCGGCATGTGTTCGTCAAGGAATTCGTGGCGCTGCTCGAGGACGTGGTGCTGGGCGTGCTGGCGCGCTATGGCGTATCCGACGCCTGCCGCAAGGCGGGAGCGCCTGGTATCTATGTCCCGCCACGCGCCCTGCTCGAGCCCTCGGGACCCGCACTGGCCAAAATCGCAGCCCTGGGCATTAAAGTCCGCAACGGCTGCGCCTATCATGGCGTGGCCCTGAATGTGGCGATGGATCTGAGCCCCTTTCTCGGGATCAATCCCTGCGGCTTCGAGGGTTTGCGCACGGTGGATATGGCCGCCTGCGGGGTCGCAGCCGACCCGTCCGAGGTCGGTGCGTGCCTGGTCGAGGGCTTTGTGAGGGCTTGGGAGCGCACGGCCGCCGAGGTTTAGTATCATCGAAGCCGGGCCTCATCGAGGTCCGGGACGATACGGCGCTGGACGCGGGGTGGCGAGGCCTGCCCGCCGGCGCACATGGAGGCGCAAAGCATGGATCGAGCGATCGAGGGGGAGACGGCGCGGGACGACAGGCGCGATCCCGTATTGGTGGACCACGCCGCGGGGGTGCTGACCCTCACATTGAATCGGCCCGAGCAATTCAATGCGCTGTCCGACGAAGTCCTGGCGGACCTGCTGGCGGCATTCGAGGGCTGCGCGCAGGACGAGGACCTGCGGGCGGTGGTGATCGCGGCGCGCGGCCGCGCATTTTGCGCGGGCCATGATCTCAAGCAGATGCGGGGGCATGCCGGCGACCGGGATTACTATCTGTCGCTGTTCCGTCGATGCGGGCGCCTGATGCAGGCCATCGTGCACTGCCCGGTGCCGGTCATCGCGCGCGTCCATGGCACCGCCACGGCGGCGGGCTGCCAGCTCGTGGCGAGCTGCGACCTGGCCGTCGCCTCGGACGCCGCCCGCTTTGCGGTATCCGGTATCAATGTTGGCTTGTTCTGCTCGACGCCGGCCGTCGCCCTGACGCGGAACATCGCCCTGAAGAACGCCTTCGAGATGCTGGTGACGGGCCATTTCGTCAGCGCCGATCAAGCCCGGGCCTACGGGCTGGTGAATCACGTCGTGCCCGAGGCCCAGTTGGATGCCGCTGTTGGCGGCCTGGTCGAGGCGATTAAATCCAAGAGCCCGCTGGCCGTGCGCGTCGGCAAGTCCATGGTGCAGCGCCAGCTCGGCATGGATCTGGCGCAGGCCTACGAATATGCCGCCGAGGTCATGGCCGGCAATATGATGGCCGAGGACGTGGGCGAGGGCATCGACGCCTTTATCGAAAAGCGGCCGCCGCGATGGCGGGGACGCTAGCGCGGTCGACCCGGCGTTTGCGCTAGCACAAGGCGGCTGCGCGCCAAAGCGCGTCCAATAGAGCGATATGACGATGGATCGCTCTATGAAGACCTTGAAACACGTGCGACGCTTGCTCGCAAACCGTCAGGCGGCCGGCCTGGCAGCCGTGGCGATGTCCGGGATGGCATGTGTGACGGCGGCCATTGCGGGATCGGAGGTGGTCCCCGGTGCGCCGATGGTCACGGCGCCTGCGACCCAGGCGCCCGCCGGCCTGGCCGAGCTGCGCATGATCCCGATACCGGCCGGTGCGTTCACCTTGCAGGCACCCGGCGAGTTCCTTGATCGCGGCATGCCGGTCAATCCGCCCCTCGTTGACGCGGTGACCGAGCCTGGACGGGCCATCATGAGCCGCCAGGTCAGCCAGGCGGAATACGCGCAATGCGTGCGGGCCGGCGCGTGCAAGCGCCTGGACAAAGGCTTTCGGAACCTCGCGGCCCCCGACCTGCCCGCCGTGGGGGTGAGCTGGGCCGACGCCACCGCCTACGCGGCCTGGCTGTCCGCGCGCACGGGCCGGACCTGGCGCCTGCCCGATTATGCGGAATGGGTGCGCGCCGCCGCCGAGCGCTACCGCATGGAGGGGCCGCTGCCTTCCGATCCCGACAATCCCGCCGTGCGCTGGCTTGCCGAGTACGAGCGCGAGGCCAGCCGCGGCCGTGGCCGCGTCAAGCCGGCCCAGCCCTTCGGTCACTTCGGCCTCAATGCCCTGGGCCTGGCCGATGTCGGCGGCAATGTGTGGGAATGGACCAACACATGCTTCTCCAGCCATGCGGTGGGGACCTTGCCGCTGTCCGTGCGCGAGAACTGCGGCGTACGCATCCTGGCCGGCGCGCACGTCGCCGCCATGCCGGATTTCATCCGCGATCCGCGCAACGGCGCGTGCTCCATCGGCCTGCCGCCCAGCAACCTCGGCTTTCGGCTGGTGCGCGAGGGCTGAATCCTTTGCGCTAGATCAAGTGCGCGCATTTCCGTGGGGCAGTTCCAGAAAACGTTTGATCTAGTGCAACTAGTGTTAACCCTGAGCGTGACAAGATGAAGTTGTCGAACAAGACACAACACGTCAGGGAGCTCAATATGAAGGTTTTTCGTCTGTGCGTCGCCGCTACGGCCCTCGCCTCAGTCCTTGCGGGCGGCAGCGCCCTTGCCGACCCGGTGGACAAGCTCGAGCATGTCAAGGTCGAGCTCGTGGCCCCGCCCCTCGTGCATGCGCACGAGCAGGCCACCAAGGCGGCCCCAAAGGTCATCCAGTTCCGGATGGTGATCGAGGAAAAAAAGGTCGTCATCGATGAGGAAAACGGGACGACCCTGCAGGCGATGACCTTCAACGGCTCCATGCCCGGCCCGACCATGGTCGTCCACGAGGGCGACTACGTCGAGCTGACGCTGGTCAACCCAGCCACCAACGCGCTCGAGCACAACATCGACTTCCACGCGGCCACGGGCGCCCTGGGCGGCGGCGGCCTGACCGTCATCAAGCCGGGCGAGCAGGTCGTGCTGCGCTTCAAGGCGGATCGGCCGGGCACCTTCATCTACCATTGCGCGCCCGAGGGCATGGTCCCCTGGCACGTGGTCTCCGGCATGAGCGGTACGCTCATGGTGCTGCCGCGCGACGGCCTCAAGGACGCCCAGGGCAATCCGCTGCGCTATGACAAGGTCTACACGATCAGCGAGTTCGACCTGTACATCCCCAAGGACGAGAACGGCGAGTACAAGACCTACGACACCGCTCTGGACAGCTATGGCGACACCGTCGAGGTGATGCGTGGCCTGGTCCCGACGCACGTGGTGTTCAACGGCAAGGTCGGTTCCCTGACCGGCGACGGCGCGATGACGGCCAATGTCGGCGAGAGCGTGCTGTTCATCCACGCGTCGGCCAACCGCGACACGCGTCCGCACCTGATCGGCGGCCACGGCGACTGGGTCTGGGAGACCGGCAAGTTCGCCAACGCGCCCGAAAAGGATCTCGAAACCTGGTTCATTCGGGGTGGTTCGGCGGGTGCGGCGTTCTATACCTTCAAGCAGCCGGGGATCTACGCCTACGTCAACCACAACTTGATCGAGGCTTTCGAACTGGGCGCCGCCGGGCACGTCAAGGTGGACGGCAAGTGGAACGACGATCTGATGAAGCAGGTCGCCGCGCCCGCCCCGATCCCGGCCAAGTAAGACGTCACTCATAAATCGGGCATGGCACCGCCATGCCCCCCTAACGGAGACTCGTATGTTCAAGACCCTCGGTATCGCCGCCCTCGCGCTGGCCATCCTGCCGTTTGCCTCGATGGCCGCCGACAGCGGCAAGCTCAACCCATCGGGCGAGAAGCTCTACAAATCCTCTTGTGTCGCGTGCCACAGCACCGGGGCGGCCAATGCCCCCAAGCTCGGCAACAAAAAGGCCTGGGATCCCATCATCGCCCGCGGCATGGACGAGATGATGAGCGTGGCGATCAACGGCAAGGGCGGGATGCCCGCGCGCGGCGGCACCAAGGCGGACGACGACGCCCTGCGCGCCGCCGTCGAGTACATGGTCAGCCGGGTCCGCTGATCACACGCGGCGGATTCCCTCGCCGCGGTATTGGGCCCGCCCCGGCGGGCCGTACACCGTCCATGATGCGAGCGGGCCGCTCAGGTCGATGTCGATGGTGGCCATGGTGTTCTCGTCGTCGGTATCCTCGACCGAGTCCCGGTAGATCGGCTCGGCCGCATCGCCTTGGTCGGCCAGGATGTCCAGGGCCCCGGCGCCCCGGGCGAGCAACCATTCGCCTCGCTCCTGCCGATGGCGCGACGAGGCGGTGATGATCTGAGGCAGGGTTGCCTGCGCGGCGTGGATGGCGTGGTTGGCGTGGAGCCGCCTCTGGCCCACCTGTTCGGACGAGACGTCCGCCGCCGAGAACTCGACGCTGTGCGTGGCGCCGGCACCCGCCATGCCGATGCCCAGGTGAAAGGCGCCCGCGCGCGGATAGGCGCGCAGCAGCGCCACGGCTTGGTCCGGGTCGCGCACGGCCAGGATCGCGCGCGTGAGCACCATGCGCGGCACGCCCGTCGTCGAGCGGCGTGCGCGGATGTTGTTGACGGTCATGGCCAGACCCGTGTCGCTGACGGCAAACGCATGGCCCGGTATGGATCCCGGATAGACGAACGAGACGAAGGCCGGGGCCCCCGAGGGACGCAGCTCGGCCAGGCCGCAGCGGCCGGCAAAGCCGGGGTGCCCGTCCTCGTTGTGCGCGAGCCGCCCGGGGGCCAGCACCGTGGTGCAGCCATCGGGTGCGAGGGCCCAGAGATCGCCGCGGCAGTTCCACAGAAAAACCTCGTCGAATGATAGCCCCAGCCCCTCGGCGAGGCCCTCGAGTTCGTCCCTGATCCAGGGAAAGAACAAATCGACATTCGCCCGCATGGCGGCTGCCTGAGGGCTGCCGCGCCATTGCTGAATCTCGGCCCATGCAGGCGAGCCGAGCAGATGTGTGCGGCAGGCTTCGGCGCCCCAGCGCCCCAACGCCAGGCCGATGTCGTGGTGGGATCCTGCGCTCTGTAGCCACGCGAGCATGGTGGTCCTCCCGTTGTGGAAAGAAAAGCGTCTCTGCGCCGCCGGCCGCGTCCGTTAGAGGTAGGCGCCGCTCTCGTGCAGCTGGGCCTCGGCGCGCGCCAGCCCCTGCACGGCGCGTGCGCCGGCGCGCACGAGCAACTGTTGGGCCAGCACCTCGACCAGTCCTTGCGCCGCCACGGTGGATGGAAAGAACGAGCCGCTGTGCGTGGTGAAGGTCAGCACGCATGCGGCCTCGATCGCCACAGGTGCGAGTCGGCTGTCGCATAGCGCGATGATGGGGCAGCCCTGGCGCCGCGCGGCCTCGGTGATCTGACGCACCTCGCGGGAATACGGCGCAAAGCTGATGATGACGAGGGTGTCCTCGGAGCCGAGGTGGCGCAGGTCCTGGTCCAGCGTGCCGGCGGCATTGTCCAGCAAATAGACGTCGGGCCGGAACAGGCTGCAGAGGTACTTCAGGCTGAAAGCGGCCGGGTGCGAGGAACGGAATCCGGCGATGTGCAGCCGCCGCGCCCGGTGCAGCCGCTCGATCGCGTCGGGCATCGCCTGGGCATTGGCCGCGCCCAGGGCCAGCAGGTTGGCGGATTGGGCCTGGGTGCTACGCACCCAGTCGGCGGATTCGGCCTCCTGGCTGTCGGCGACCAGGGCTTGCGCGCGGTCGGCATAGCCCCCGGGCAGCATGCGCAGCTGCCGGTTGAAAACCGATTTCAGGGGCTCCCAGCCGTCGTAGCCGAGATGTTGCGCAAGCCGCACGAGGGTCGCCGGCTGAACGCCGGCCAGCGTGGCGATCTTGCGCATCGACAGGATCGACACTTGGGTCGGGTGGTCGATCAGGTAGCGCGCGCCAATCTGGAATTGCGGGCTCATGTCCTTGTAGCGGGATTGGATGTGCTGGACCAGGGCGTCCAAGGACTGTGGTGCTTGCATGACAATCAGGTGGGAAAAGACCCCGGAAGGGATTGATTTGTGTGTTCCAAGCATTATCATACAAGAAACACTTGTTGAATCGAAGGCGCACTGCGACGATTGTCGGGGGCGCCCGGGACGCCCGCCATGACCCATGTTTTTCATCGCAATCCTCAGCATACGCTGAAACGTGCCGTGCGCGGACAGGGGGTTTCCCTGTTCGACGAGGACGGCAGGCAGTACCTCGACGCCTCGGGCGGGGCGGCCGTGTCCTGCCTGGGCCACGGTCACCCCGATGTGACTGCGGCCATCAAGGCGCAGCTCGACGAGCTGGCGTACGCCCACTCCTCGTTTTTCACCACGCGGGCTTGCGAGGAGTTGGCGGATTTTCTGGTCGAGCGCGCGCCGGGCGATCTCGACCACGTGTATTTCGTATCCGGCGGATCGGAGGCCGTGGAGGCCGCCCTGAAGCTGGCGCGCCAGTATTTCGTCGAGCGCGGCGAGGACTCCCGCAGCCAGTTCATCGCGCGTCGCCAGAGCTATCACGGCAATACGCTGGGGGCGCTGGCCATCGGCGGCAACGCCTGGCGGCGCAGGCCCTTCCTGCCTCTGCTGGTTCCGGCCCACCATGTCTCGCCCTGCTACGCCTACCGCGACCAGCGCCCCGACGAATCCGAGGAGCAGTATGCCGCGCGGCTGGCACAGGAGCTCGAGGACAAGATCCTCGAGATCGGTGCGCCCCAGGTCGCGGCCTTCGTGGCCGAGACCGTGGTAGGAGCGACGGCGGGCGTCCTGCCGCCGGTGCGCACGTATCTGCAGCGCATCCGCGAAGTCTGCGATCGACACGGGGTGCTGCTCATCCTCGACGAGGTGATGGCGGGCATGGGTCGCAGCGGTCATTTGTTCGCCTGTGCCGAGGACGGGGTGGCGCCGGACATCCTGGTCGTCGCCAAGGGGCTGGGCGCGGGCTACCAGCCCATCGGCGCCATGTTGGCGAGCCGCCGGATCTATGACGTCATCGTCGGGGGCAGCGGGTTTTTCCAGCACGGCCATACGTATATGGGGCATGCCGCGGCCTGCGCGGGTGCCCTCGCCGTGCAGCGCGTGATCGAGCGCGATGACCTGCTGGCCAATGTGCGGGCCCGGGGCGAGCAGCTCCGCGCCCGGCTGCGCACGGCTCTGGGCGCACACCCCAACGTGGGGGACGTGCGGGGCCGTGGGCTATTCACCGGAATTGAGTTCGTGCGGGACAAAGCCGAGAAATCGGCGCTCGACCCGGCGCGTAGGACCCATGCCCTGCTCAAGCGTCAAGCCATGGAGCATGGGCTGCTGATCTACCCGATGGGCGGAACCATCGACGGCGTGCAGGGCGACCACGTGCTGCTCGCGCCGCCCTTCATCAGCACGGCCGCCGACATCGACGAGATCGTCCAGCGCCTCGCGCGCACCGTGCACGACGTGCTGCCCGCTTGAGCCCGGGGCAGCCGCTCTTTTCATCCCCCGCCCCCGGCCCGCGCGCCGGGAGCCTTCATGGAGACTCTCATGGCCCGAATCGGCTATGCCGACCTGAACCAGAGCGAGGCGGCCGTGCTCGCTCAGCGCATCATCGCCGAACGCGGCAGCGTGCTGCACTTGTACCAGATGCTGCTGCACAGCCCCGCGGCGGCCGAAGGCTGGCTGAACTATCTGACCGCCATCCGCCAGCGCTGCGCCCTGGACGGTGCGATCCGCGAACTGGTCATCATGCGCATTGCGCACCTGAACCGCGCGCCCTACGAGGCCGACCAGCACGCGCCCATCGCCCTGCGCGAGGGGCTGCGCCGGGATCAGCTGGATGCCTTGGCCGGGGCCGAGATCCCGGCGGACCGGTTCGATGCGCGCGAACGGGCCGTGCTGGCCTACGCGGATGCGATGACGCGGTCCGTGCAGGTGCCCGATGGCGTATTCGAGGCGGTGCGGCGGTATTTTCAGGACCGGGAACTGGTCGAATTAACGGCCACCATCGCCGCCTACAACATGGTTTCGCGTTTCCTGGAGGCGTTGCAGGTCCATTCAGACGATTCGCGCTGAGGCGGCCGCGGTGGCCTCTGATGCCGCGCCTACTGCGCCCCGTCGTCCGGGCGCCGCTCCCACAGCACATCGGTCACGCCGGCGGCGCGGTTCAGGAAGCGCGCCAGGACAAAGCACAGATCGGACAGTCGGTTCAGGTACTGGCGCACCGGCGGATGGACGGTTTCCACGCGCGCCAGCGTGACGACCGCGCGTTCCGCGCGGCGGGCGACGGTGCGGGCCTGGTGCGCCAGCGCGGCGGCCCGCGTGCCGCCGGGCAGGATGAATTCCTTCAGCGGGCCAAGCTCGGCGTTGTAGTGCGCCAGGGCCTCGTCCAGGCGCAGCACATGGGTTTGTTTCAAGACCGTCCAGTCCGGGATGCAGAGCTCGCCACCCAGGTCGAACAGGTCGTGCTGGATGCGGCTCAGTAGGGCGTCCACGTCGATCGGCAGGGCTTCTGTGCGCCAGAGGCCGATCACGCTGTTCAATTCGTCCACGTCGCCCAGCGCCGCAATGCGCGGGGCATCCTTGGGGACACGGGTCTTGTCGCCCAGTCCTGTGGTGCCGTCGTCCCCGGTGCGGGTGGCGACGATGGAAACGCGAGTTGGCATGGCGGGATCCTGCTTGGGTAAGGGTTCAGCCTTGGCCGGCGCGGCGCGGCCAGGCGTTGCCGGGATCGGGCAAGGTGTTTCCTTTTGGCGTTATGCTTGGTGTGCCGGGGCCTGTTGATGAGCCCGCGGCCCGAAGAAAGGAGTCTAGTGTATGCCTGGAATGATGTTCGCACGAGCGGGCGCCGTGGCCCTGGCCGCTATTGCCGCGTACGCCGCGCCCGTTCACGCCCAGGAGGCCCAGGCCAGCGGCGAGGTGCGGCGCGTCGATGCCGCCGAGGGCAAGATCGCCATCAAGCACGGCGCCATCGGCGATCTGGACCTGCCGGCGATGACGCTGGTCTACCGGGTCGATCCCGCGCTGCTCGCGGGGGTTCAGGTGGGCGACACGGTCAAGTTCACCGCCATGCGCCGCGATGGCAAATACGTGATCACCAAGCTGTCCAAGTGACCGCCGCGCCGGGGCGGCGGGTTAGAGCACGTAGCGCGCCAGGTCCTGGCTGCCGGCTGTGGCCTCGAGCTTGTCGTTGACGTAGGCCGCATCGATCACGACTTTTTGGGCGCCGGGGTTGGCCGCCTCGAAGGACAGGTCCTCGAGCAGTTTCTCCATCACCGTGTACAGGCGGCGTGCGCCGATGTTCTCGGTGCGCTCGTTGACCTCGAAGGCGATTTCGGCCAGGCGCCGGATGCCGGCTTCGGTGAAGTCCAGTTCGATGTCCTCGGTGGCCAGCAGGGCATGGTACTGCTTGGTCAGAGAGGCATCGGTCGCGTCCAGGATGCGCACGAAATCCTCGGCCGAGAGCGAGTCGAGCTCCACCCGGATGGGAAAGCGGCCCTGCAGTTCGGGGATCAGATCCGAGGGGCGGGACAGGTGAAAGGCGCCCGAGGCGATGAACAGGATGTGGTCGGTGCGCACCATGCCGTATTTGGTGTTGACCGTCGTGCCCTCGACCAGCGGCAGCAGATCGCGTTGCACGCCCTGGCGCGAGACGTCCGCCCCGCCCTGCTCCTGGCGTGCGGCGATCTTGTCGATCTCGTCGAGGAACACGATGCCGTGCTGTTCGGCCAGGGTGACCGCCTGGCCGCGCAGTTCCTCTTCGTTGATGCGGCGGCCAGCCTCTTCCTCGGTGATCAGGCGGAAGGCCTCCTTGACCGTGAGCTTGCGGGTCTTGGTCTTGCCCTGCGAGAGGCCGGCGAACATGCCGCGCAACTGCTCGGTCATTTCTTCCATGCCCGGCGGGGCCATGATTTCCATCTGGGGCACGGCCTGTGCGATCTCGACCTCGATCTCGGTCTCGTCGAGGCGGCCCTCGCGCAGACGCTTGCGGAAGATCTGGCGGGTATTGTTCTCGTCGCGCTCGGGTTCGCCGCGGGCGTTGCGTGGCGGTGGCAGCAGGGCATCGAGGATGCGATCCTCGGCGGCGTCCTCGGCCTGTGTGCGCACGCGCCGCATCTCGGCCTCGCGGGTCTGCTTGACGGCGACCTCGATCAGGTCGCGCACGATGGTGTCGACGTCGCGGCCGACATAGCCGACCTCGGTGAACTTGGTGGCCTCGATCTTGATGAACGGCGCATGGGCCAGGCGCGCGAGGCGGCGGGCGATTTCGGTCTTGCCCACGCCGGTGGGGCCGATCATCAGGATGTTCTTGGGCACGATCTCGTGGCGCAGCGGCTCGGGCACCTGCTGGCGGCGCCAGCGGTTGCGCAGCGCCACGGCGACCGAGCGCTTGGCGCGCTCCTGGCCCACGATGTGCTTGTCCAGTTCCGAGACGATTTCTTTTGGGGTCATGGTGGTGGCGGACATGATGTGATCTGGTCGAGCCTTAAAGTGTTTCGATGATGTGGTTCTGGTTGGTGTAGATGCATAGATCGCCCGCGATCTCGAGGGATTTCTTGACAACCTCGGCGGGCGTGAGCGCGGTGTTCTCGAGCAGGGCGCGCGCGGCGGATTGTGCATAGGCGCCGCCAGAGCCGATGGCCGCCAGGCCGTGCTCGGGCTCGAGGACGTCGCCGTTGCCCGACAAGATCAGGGTGTGCTCGCGGTCGGCCACGATCAGCATGGCCTCGAGGCGGCGCAGGATGCGATCGGTGCGCCAGTCGCGTGTCAGTTCGACCGCGGCGCGCATCAGATTGCCTTGATGTTTTTCGAGCTTGGCCTCGAAGCGCTCCTGCAGAGTGAAGGCATCGGCCGTGGCTCCGGCGAAACCCGCCAGGACCTGGTCGTGGTAGAGGCGGCGGATCTTGCGCGCCGTGCCCTTGATGACGATGTTGCCGAGCGTGACCTGCCCATCCCCGCCCAAGGCGACCTCTTGGCCGCGCCGAACGCAGACGATGGTGGTGGCGTGAAATTGTTCCATGGGAATCCTTGCTGTGAACCGTTCATATGGGGGCACGACAGCCGGATTCAAGGCACCCCGCCCTCCGGGGACCGGGCCGGGCGCGGGGGGGCGTGGGGGGTGCGCCCTCAGTCGCCGTAGAGCTTCTGGCGCATCTCGCGGCGTTCCTGCGCCTCGAGCGAGAGCGTCGCCGTGGGCCGGGCCAGCAGGCGCGCGACGCCGATCGGTTCGCCGGTTTCCTCGCACCAGCCGTATTCGCCGGCATCGATGCGCGCAATGGACTGCTGGACCTTTTTCAGGAGCTTTCGTTCGCGGTCGCGCGTGCGCAGTTCGAGGGCGTGTTCCTCCTCGATGGTGGCACGGTCGGCGGGGTCGGGCACATATTGCGTTTCGCGCAGGTTTTCCGTGGTGGCGCCGGCATTCGTGAGGATTTCGTGTTCGAGGCGGTGCAGGCGATCGCGGAAGAACGCGAGCTGTGCATCGTTCATGTAGTCCTTTTCCGGCATCGCCAACAGTTCCTTTTCCGTCAGCAGGCGGACTTGGGATTTCGTGCTGGATTTGCTAGCCATGGTGTTTCCTCTACTCTGATTATCTTGCCGGGAGGCGTTCACCCGCTGCCACCTTGCCAGTGTGGCATGCATTGCAGGATCAAGCCAGGCATTGTTCGAGCCCCTGGGTGAAGATGTCCTGGGGAAGTTTACGGCCGATGAAGACCATGCGGGTATTCGGTTTTTCACTGGCAAGCCAGGGCTTGCCGGGCTCGGCGCCCATCATCATGTGCACACCCTGAAACAGCATGCGGCGGTTGATCCCCTTGAGGTAGAGGATGCCCTTGTAGCGCAGCAGATCGGGGCCGTAGACCTGCACGATGCCGCCCAGGAATTCCTCCAGGCGTTCGGGGTCGAAGGCCTTGTTCGAGCGGAACACAAAGGCGCCGATCTCGTCGTCGTGGCGCGCGTGGTGGTGATCGTGGCTGCATTCCGGCCCGCAGGCGTGGTCGTCCTCGTCGTGATCGTGGCCATGATGGCCGTGATCGTGATCGTGGTGGTCGTGTTCGGCGGTTTCGAGAAACTCGGGATCGATGTCGAGGATCGTATCGAGGTTGAAGCCGCTGACTTCGAGCAGGGCCTCGAGATCGGTTTCGCCGAAATGCACCGGTGTGATCGGGGCCCGGGGATTGATGCGCACCAGCCGCGCGCGCAGCGCCTGGTAGTCGGCGTCGTTGACCAGATCCTTTTTCGAGATCAGGAGGCGGTCGGCAAAGCCGACCTGGCGCTGGGCTTCCTCTTGGCGGTCGAGAGAGGCCATGCCGTGCTTGGCGTCCACGACGGTGATGACCGCATCGAGCCGATAGGCGTCGGCCACGTCGTCGTCCATGAAAAACGTCTGGCACACGGGGCCGGGGTTGGCCATGCCGGTGGTTTCGATGATGACCCGGTCGAAGGCCAGGCCGCCGGCCTTGCGCCGGGCCGCCAGGTCGTTGAGGGTGCGGATCAGGTCGCCACGGACGGTACAGCAGACACAGCCGTTGCTCAGTTCGACGATCTGCTCGTCGCTGTCTTGCACGAGCAAGTCGTTGTCGATGTTTTCGGGACCGAATTCGTTCTCGATGACCGCGATCCGCTGGCCGTGGTATTCGGTCAGGATGCGGCGCAGCAGCGTGGTCTTGCCCGCGCCAAGAAATCCCGTGAGCACGGTCACAGGGATCATGTTGTCCAATTCAGTCGCAGCTTTCATAGGTGCCTCGCAGACCGCGCAAGACACTCATCCAAAGCTTTGCCAGGGTACGCCAAATAGCCGCTGGTAAGGCCTCGCGCAATCAAATCAACATGCGATTACATCACAGCCCGGGGTTTAGGGCAAACGGGAATCCCCGTGCGCTGACGGCGGGCGGTGTCGGGCGCTGTTGCGGCCTTACGCCCGTTCGGCGGCCTGACAATCCGCGCACAGGGCGCGCAGCTCGGTTTCGTGGCCGGCCAGCGCGTATCCGCTGCGGGCCACGCAGGCGGCCAGTTGGGCGCTCAGGCCGGGGTCGCTCAACTCTGCCACGGCGCCGCAGCGCGTGCATACGACCAGCAGGTCGTGGGGTTCGCCTCCCGCGTCGCTGCAGGCGGTCCAGGCGTTGATCGCGTCAAGGCGGTGGATCAGGCCCTGCTCGGTGAGGAAGTCCAGCGCGCGATAAACCGTCGGAGGCGCCGCGCCGGGTTGCGCGTCGCGGATCGCCTCCAGCAAATCGTAGGCTTTGAGGCTGGTCGGGCGGCGCAGCAGGGTTTCCAGAATCAGCCGACGGATCGGCGTCAGGCGTGTGCCTCGGCGCCGGCACAGGTCCTCGGCGATGCGCAGGCGCTGTCCGATCGCCTGATCGCCTTGGTGCGTGTGCCCGCGGCCGCGGGGAGGATCATGGGGTGTATTCGATATCATGATAGTTATGTTATAACATAACAAGTTCCCCGTGCCGACTCGGCGTCTCACGCACCCCATCATGCCCAGATTGTCCCTATTCACCAGGCCGCGCCGTTATCGCGGCTCGGCCCTGTTGCTCTCCGCGGGCCGGCGCATGCTGCGCGCCTCGCTCGCCGTCGTCTTTCTGTGGATGCTGACCGGATGGGCGATGCAATGGTGGTAGGCCAGCCGGCAATCGAGCTCCAGCGGGTGTGGCTGGGCTGGCGTGACCGCGTCGCGGTGCGCGACGCCAGCGGCGCCTTTGAGCAGGGCTCGCTCACTGCTGTCGTGGGCCCCAACGGGGCAGGCAAATCGACGCTGATCAAGGGGATCGCCGGCCGCCTGAATCCGCTGCGCGGACAGATCCACCTCGAGGCGGGTGTCGCGCGGCGCCTGGCCTGCCTGCCGCAGTCGGCCGAACTCGACCTCAGCTTTCCCATCAGCACTTTCGACCTGGTGGCGCTGGGCGCCTGGCATCGCATGGGCGCCTGGCGCGGCGTGGACGGGCCCGGCCTGGACGCGGTCGAAGAGGCCTTGCGGGTGGTGGGCCTTGCGGGTTTCAGCCGCAGGCCCGTGGACACTCTGTCGGGCGGCCAGCTCCAGCGGGCCCTGTTTGCGCGGTTGATGCTGCGCGACGCCCGGGTGATCCTGCTCGACGAGCCGTTTTCCGCAGTGGACCGGGCGACCACCGAGGACTTGCTGGACCTGCTGCATGCCTGGCACGCCGAGGGGCGCACCGTGATCGCCGTATTGCACGATCTGGACATCGTGCGCGCTTATTTCCCGCAAGCCCTGTTGCTGGCCGGGCAGGTGGTGGAGTGGGGCGCGACCGAGCAGGTCCTCAATCCGGCCAATCTGCACTTGGCGCGGCACTTGTGCGCAGGGGGGCTGCAATGAGTCATTGGCTGGAGCTGCTGACGCAGCCGTTCATCGATTACGGATTCATGCGCCGCGCCCTCGCGGGCGCCTGGGCACTGTCTTTCGCGGCGGGGCCGCTGGGTGTGTTTCTGGTGTTGCGCCGCCTGAGCCTGGTGGGCGATGCGATGGCGCATGCCATTTTGCCGGGGGTCGCCGTCGGCTTCCTGACCGCCGGGCTGTCCCTGTCGGCGATGACGCTGGGCGGGCTGGTCACCGGCGTGGTGGTCGCCTTGCTGGCCGGCCTGGTATCGCGGCTCACGCCTTTGCGCGAGGACGCGAGCTTCGCCGCTTTTTACCTGGTCTCCCTCGGCCTGGGCGTCCTGCTGGTCTCGCTGCGCGGCACCAACATGGATTTGATCCATGTGCTGTTCGGCACCGTGCTGGGCTTGAACGACGCCGCGCTCCTGCTGGTGACGGCGGTCAGCAGCCTGACCCTGCTGGCGCTGGCCGGGCTCTTTCGGGTGCTGGTCGTGGAGTGTCTGGATCCGCTGTTCCTGCGGGCCGAGGGCGGTGCGGGGGCCTGGGCCCACATGGCCTTTCTGCTCTTGCTGGTGTTGAATCTGGTGGCGGGCTTCCAGGTGCTGGGCACGCTGATGGTGGTGGGGATCATGATGCTGCCCGCCACGGCGGCGCGTTTCTGGGCTCGGCCGGTGGGCGGGCAAATGATGCTTGCCGCTGTCTTGGGCGCGCTGTCGTCCTATGCCGGCCTGCTGGTGTCCTATTACTACGACGCGCCCGCCTCTCCGGCCATCATCCTGGCCGCTGGCGCGGTGTATTTCGCCTCGGTGATCTGCGGCCCGCATGGCGGGGTGCTGCAACTCATGCGGCAGTCGCGCCTGCGCCGTGCCCGCCTGCTCGAATCCATGGAGTCCTGACATCATGCCGTATCTCGCTGTTCGCCCAGAGGCGGTTTCCGGGCAGTGCCCGTCGATTCGGCCTGCCAGTCCGCCGCGTGCATCCGGCGAACGAGGGAGAGCCCTGCGTGCCTGGCTGGTTGCCGCGCTGCTGGCGTTCGGCGCCGGCCTGCCGGGCGCCCATGCGCAGGGCGCGCCCGAGCCGATCCGGGTGGTCGCCACGTTCTCGATTCTCGCGGACATGGTCCGCGAGGTGGGCGGGGATCGCATCGCCCTGCAGACCATCGTCGGCCCCAACGGGGACGCCCATGCCTTTGAGCCCGCGCCGCGCGACGCGCGCGCGCTGGGACAGGCGCGGCTGCTGGTGCGCAACGGACTGGGATTCGAGGGCTGGCTGCCGCGCCTGCTCGAGGCCTCGGGCTTCAAGGGTCTGGACGTCGTGGCCTCGGAGGGCGTGCGCCCGCGCATCCTGAACGGGGAAGAACAGGCGCGGGAGGCGGGCGAGCACGGGGGCCATGGTGCCGGGGGTCGCGGCGGCGCAGGCCATGGAGGGCACGAGGGCGTCGATCATGTGGGCGACATCGACCCGCACGCCTGGCAGGACTTGTCCAATGGCGTAATCTATGTGCGCAACATCGCGCGCGGCCTGGCTGCCGCGGACCCGGCGCATGCGGACGAGTACCGCCTGCGCGCGCAGGCCTATGCCGCCCGCCTGCGGGAAGAGGACCGCGCCTGGCGGGCCAGCCTGGCGGCCATCCCGCCGGCGCACCGCGTCATGATGTCCTCGCACGATGCCTTCGGCTATCTGGGCCGGGCCTATGGCATCGAACTGATTTCGGTGTTGGGCCTGTCGAGCGAGGCCGAGCCGGCCGCGGGGACCATCGCCCGGCTTGTCGACCGCATTCGCGCCCGTGGCATTCACGCCGTGTTCCTCGAGAAGGCGGTGAATCCGACCTTGATGCAGCGCATCGTCCAGGAGACCGGCGCACGGATCGGCGGCACTCTGTATTCCGATACGCTGGATGCTCCCGGCACCCCGGCCGGGACGTACCTGGGGATGTTTCGCTGGAATGCGCAGCACATCCTCGAGGGGTTGCGGGGCTGAGGGTCCCGCGCCTTACTCGCGCGTGGCGATGTCCTTCTGGACCCGCTTGAGGTGGCCTTCGACATAGAAGGCGGCGGAGCCCTCGTCGCCCGACACGATCGCCTCGTAGATCAGGCGGTGTTCGGCGACGTATAGCTGGATACGCTCGGGATCGTAGATGCCATCGTCGCGCAATCGGTTCCAGAGCGGCTGCTGCATGGTCCGGGCGATTTCCTCGGCGATCTTGAGGATCAGCGCATCCTCGGCCATGACCGCCAACTGGCGGTGGAACAGGCGGTCGCACTCGCTCCACAAGGCCTGCTGTTGCGGGTCCGTGATGTCTTTGACGGCGGCCATCTTGCTCAGGTAGGTCTCGGCGAGCAGGTTGCGTTTGCGCCGCCGCGCGGCCAGGCGCGCGATCGCGGGCTCGATGAGCAGCCGGACCTCCAGCGCCCCATTGGGGCTGAAGTCCGCCTCGGCCGGCTCGGCGGCCGAGGCGGCCGGTGGCGGCTCGTCCTGTTCGGTGACGTAGGTGCCCGAGCCTTGGCGCGTCACCACCATGCCCTCGTTCTGCAGGGCACCGATCGCCTCGCGCACGGCGGGCCGGCTGACCTTCAGGCGCTGGGCGAGGCTCCTCTCGGCGGGGAGTCGCGAGCCCGGCCGATAGGTCCCGTCGGCGATGCCGGCGCGAATCTGGTCCGCGACCTGTTCGTAGATTTGCTTGGGCCGGAATCCGGATGACCTGGTGTCTTGGTCTTGTTTCATGACCGCGTCCCCCTGGGCGCTTGCGATGTGCCTAGTCTAACCATGCGGGCTGCCTTGTGCGCAACCGCTTTCACCTGGTCAGGTCAAATTTGGTCAATCTGACAACCAAATAACGCAAAAACACGGGTTTACCCCTGGTTTTTCTGGTTTAAATTTTAACCGATAATACGTAAACCCCGGCCAGACAGGTCAATTATAAAACCGCAATCTGGGGGTAAAAGCGCTGAGGCACGCCTGGCGGCCGCACAACGTGGTTCTTTTTATAACCAATAGACGCTTTGGCGTCACGGAGCAAATCGATGAGCAAGCACTATGGAATCCTGTTCATGGGCGCGGTGGTGTGTCTGGGGCCCATCGGTGCCCAGGCCGATCAACTGGCCGATGTCAAGGCGCGCGGCACCCTGGTCTGCGGCGTCCTCGGAGCGTTCGAGCCATTCGGATATTCGGATCTGGCCAAGCGCGAGCTGGTCGGCTACGACGTCGATTTCTGCCATGCCATCGCCCAGCGGCTCGGGGTGAAGGCGGAGGTCAAGCCGGTCGCGATCGAGGCGCGCATTCCGGAACTACAGCAAGGCCGCATGGACGTGCTGGCTGCGGGCTTGGGCTATTCGGCCCAGCGTGCTGAACAGGTGGACTATTCGAGCGGCTACTACATCAGCCAGCATAAATTGACCGTGAAGGTCGACCAGGGTTTCAAGTCCACTGGCGATCTGGCCGGCAAGCGGGTGAGTTTCACCAAGGGTGGGATCACCGAAGGATTCGTCAAGGCCTCCGTTCCGGGCGCCGAGCTCGTCGGCTACGAGGATACGCCGACCGCCTTCACCGCATTGGCCCAGGGCAAGGTGGACGCCTTCAGCGTGTCGGAGATCGTCGCGCGGCGGCTGGTGAGCAAGCTTGGGCCCAAGGCGGCGCAGTACGAGGTGCTGGAGCCGCCCGTCGGCCGTGAGGTCTGGGGCCTGGGCATCCGCAAGGGCGAAAGCGGTCTGCTGGGTGCCGTCAACGATGCGCTGGCCGATATGGAGTCCTCGGGCGAAGCCCAGAAGATTTTCGACAAATGGCTGGGCGCGGGGACCATGTACGACATGAAGCGCTCTTTCAAGATCGAGCCCATCAAGGGTTGAGGCCGGATCGCTGACCGCCCGCCGCACGCCATGACGCTCCTGAACGAGTACGGCCCGCTCTTTCTGAAAGGGCTCGCCATGACCCTGGCCCTGGCCGCCGCGAGCTGGGTGCTGGCGTTCGCCATCGGCTTGCTGTTGTCCTTGCTGCGCATGGCGCGGGTCAAGGTCCTGGCGCTCCTCGTCATCGTGTTCGTGGAATACCAGCGCAACGTGCCGCCGCTGGTCCATATTTTCCTGTGGTACTTCGGCGTGAGCAGCATCCTGCCGCAAGCGGTGCAGGATTGGGCCAATGCCCACAACGGGGAGTTCTATTTCTCGACGCTGGCCATTGGCCTCTACTATGGCGCCTATATCTCCGAGGATATCCGCAGCGGCTTGCGCAGCATACCCGGCGGACAACTGGAAGCCGCCCGGGCGATCGGTCTGAGCTATTTCGGCGCCATGCGGCGGGTGGTCCTGCCCCAGGCGCTGCGCGTGGCGGTTCCGCCGCTGGTGAGCGGAGCGGTGATGCTGGTCAAGACGACGAGCCTGGCCATGGTGCTCGGCGTGATGGAACTGACCTACGTGACGAAGGACGTCGCGAGCAAGAGCTTCAGGATCTTCGAGTCCTATGGCATCAGCACGGTGCTCTATGTCGTGGTGGCGCTCGCTCTGCTCGCCATGGGCGGCTGGCTTGGCCATCGCTTCCGGATCAAGGGGCGCTGAGCCGTGATCGATATTCTGGCCGACTACTGGCTGCTGTTTCTTGTCGGCGCCTATCCGCATGGCCCGCTGGGCGGGGTGGCCGCGACCCTGCTGCTCTCGGTGATTGGCGTGGGCGTGGCGTTTCCGCTGAGCGTCCTGCTGGCGTTGGCGCAGCTCAGTCCCCACGGATGGATCCGAGTCCCCGCGACGGCTGCGCGCTACCTGGTGCGCAGCATCCCGCTAGTCATGCTGATCTTTGGCGCCTATTTCATCGTCCCGATGGTCCTGGGGCGGCCGGTGGCCGGCTTTACGACGATGGCGGTGACGCTCGTGGTCTTCGAGTCGGTCTACCTGGCCGAGATTGTCCGCGCCGGCATCGAGGCCCTTCCGCGCGGGCAGGCCGAGGCCGCCTCCGCCCTCGGCATGGGGTATTGGCTGCGCATGCGCAAGATCATTCTGCCTCAGGCGCTGACGAACATGCTGCCCAGCATGGTCGGCCAGTTCGTGACGACGATCAAGGACACCTCGCTGGGCTACGTGATCGGGGTGCAGGAGGTCACGTATGCCGCCAACCAGGTCAACAACAGTGTGCTCACGCAGCCGTTCAGCGTGTTCTTCGCCCTGTCTCTGATCTATTTCGTCATCTGCTTCGCCTTGACCCAGGCCGTCCGGATGCTGGAGGCCCGGCTCGCGCGCCGGAACGCCAGGACTCCGGCCGTCGCCCCCGCCGATCCCTTGCTGAATGCTTCCGCACGATGAACATGACCGACCCCTCCGCTTCCCGGGCCCCCTCCGGTTCCGCCGCCATGATCGTCCTCGAAGGCGTCGAGAAGTGGTATGGCGAGTACCATGCGCTGGTCGATGTGAGCGCCGAGGTGAAAGCGGGCCAGGTCGTGGTGCTCTGCGGGCCCTCTGGCTCGGGCAAATCGACCTTGATCCGCGCGATGAACGGACTCGAGGGGATCAGCGCGGGATCAATCCGCGTCAACGGCGAGGATGTGCAGGGGCGCGGGGTCGATATCAATCGCATCCGCAGCCGCATCGGCTTCGTATTCCAGCAGTTCAATCTGTTTCCGCATCTGTCGGTGCTCGAGAACGTGAGCTGTGGCCCCGTCTGGGTGAACCACATGCCTCGCGAGCGGGCGCATCGCCTGGCCCTGGATCTCCTGGCCAAGGTTGGACTGGAGCAGAAAGCCGGCGCCTACCCAAATCAGTTGTCCGGCGGCCAGCAGCAGCGCGTGGCGATCGCTCGCGCCCTGGCCATGAATCCGCCGGTGATGTTGTTCGACGAGCCGACCAGCGCGCTGGATCCAGAGATGGTGGGCGAGGTCCTGTCGGTCATGCGGGCGCTCGCCGCCGAGGGCATGACCATGGTCTGCGTCACCCATGAAATGAAGTTCGCGCGCGATGTGTCGGACGTGGTCTGGTTCATGGATCGGGGGACGCTCCTGGAAAAGGCGCCGCCGGAGCAGTTCTTCGATTGCCCGGCACACCCCCGGGCGCAGGCTTTTCTTTCCGACATACGGCGCCACTGAGCGGTGCCATTCTCTGCGAGACGTCCATGCTGATTTCCTCTCCCTTCGCCGCGGATGCCGTCCTCGCCGCGCCCACGGTCTGCGATCCGGCGCGCACCGCCTCGCTGCTCGATTTCCACGGCCTGGTCGACGAACTCGCCCGCGTGGCGCTCGACTATGACGCCGGGCGCATCGTCAGCCCGGAACGCCTGGTGGTGCCGCTTGGCGATGGCGGCGTCATGTTGAGCATGCCGGCCGCCGCGCACGACATCGGCATTCACAAGCTGGTGAACGTGCAGCCGGCGAACGCCAGGCTGGGCCTGCCCACCATCCACGGGATCGTTACCGTGTGCGATTCGATCACCGGCCGACCCTTGTGCCTGCTCGACGGTCCCGAGGTGACCGGCCGCAGAACGGCCGCCGTCTCGCTGCTGGCGATCCGCGTGCTGCGGGGCCGGGCACCGGAGGACGTGCTTCTGATCGGCACCGGGATACAGGCGCGCCACCACCTGAAGGCCTTGCGGGCGGTCTATCCGCACTGCCGCATCCGGGTGCGCGGGCAGGATGCGACCGCCAGCGAGGCCTTCTGCACGGCTACCGGATCGGATCTGGTGTCGCCCTGCGGGCGCGAGACTCCGGAGGCGGTCGATGTCGTCATCACCCTGACCACCAGCACCATGCCGGTCTACGATGAGCCGGCCCGCGCCGGCCGGCTGGTGATTGGCGTGGGCGCCTTCAAGCCCGAGATGGCCGAGCTGGGCGGTACGACCTTGCTTGGCAGTGATGTCTATGCCGACGATCCGGCCGGGGCGCGGCATGAGGCCGGCGACCTGCTGCGCGCGGGGGTCGATTGGAATCATGTGCGCTCGCTTGCGACGGCCTTGCGCCAGCCGCGCGACCCGGCCCGCCCGGCGGTCTTCAAGAGCGTCGGGACCGCCGCGTGGGACCTGGCCGCGGCGCGGGTCGCGATGAGCGCCCTGGCGGCGGGGCGTTGATCGAACCGTGAAGATCAGACGCGCCTCGGTATGGCTTTTCGAGCGCCGGCTTGACGGCCACGCCTGGAATCCCGCGTTTCGGTGGACGCGCCGGCATGCGCCGCTGCTGGTCCTCGAGCTCGAGGACGGCGTTCGGGGCATCGGCGAGGCCTGGTCCCGCTATACCGATGCCGCCACGGTGTTGAAGGCCTTGGACGCGGTCGCCGCGCATCTGGCGGGTCGCGTCCTCGATCATCCATCGGAGGTCTGGGAGCAGGGCGTCCTGGATGGGCGCGCGCAGGCGGACTGGGCCGGCGCGGCCGCCTGGAGCGCCGCGGACATGGCCCTGTGGGACGCCTTCGCCCGTGGGCGGGGCGAGCCGCTGTGGCGCGCCTTGGGCGGCTGCCACGCGCAGGCACCGGTGTACGCGAGTGGCGGGCTCTACAGGGACGACTATGGGCTGGACGGCTTGCGCGATGAGGCCCGTGGATATCGGGAACAGGGGTTCGGGGCGATGAAAATGAAGATCGCCGGTATTCCCCGCGAGTTGGACTTGTTGCGTGTCGCGGCCGTGCGCGAGGGCCTTGGCGCGCAGGCCGGGCTTTGGGTCGATGCGGTCAATCAGCTCTCTGTGCAGGGTGCACTCGACTTTTGGCGGGCGCTGCGGCCGTTTGACGTATCGGCCATGCAATCGCCCTTGCCGCCCGAGGATGTCGAGGGACTGCGCCGTCTCAACGGCAGCGGCCTTCCGGTCATCGTATCCGAGGCCGAGTACAGGCACGACGAGTTCCTGCGGCTGCTGGACGCGGGCGCCGCCTCCCTCCTGCAGTTCTGCCTGACGCTGTGCGGCGGTTTCACGGGCGGCCTGCGCCTGGACGGCTGGGCGGCGGATCGCGCGATCCCCTCGACGCCCCAGTGCTTTTCGACGTCCATCGCCCAGGCGGCCACACTGCATTTCGCAGCCGCGCGCCCGAACGTCGTCAGCGCCGAATTCCATGGTTTCCACGACCATCTGCGGGGTCTGTACCTGCCGGGCACGGCGTGCATCGATGACGGGTTCGCCTGCGCGGGCACGGCGCCGGGCCTGGGCGTTGCGATTCCCGAGCCGGGCCGCCAGCGCGAAGGCAGCATCATCCGGCGCGTGTCGGAGGCGCGGGCATGAGGTCACGCGCCGATGGGGCGCGGCGCTAGTCGCCGGGCTTGCGATGCGCCCTGGGGTGCGCCTGGTCGTAGCTGGCGGCCAGATGCTGGAAGTCCAGCCGGGTGTAGATTTGCGTGGTCGAGATGTTCGCGTGGCCCAGCAGTTCCTGGACTGCGCGCAGGTCTTGCGCGGATTGCAACAGGTGGCTGGCAAAGCTATGACGCAGGCTGTGCGGATGTACGTGCAGCGGCAGGCCGACGCGCCGCGCGAGCCGGTCGAGTTGCAGTTGCACCACCCGGGGGCTGATGCGCGCGCCGCGCGCACCCAGGAACAACGCGGCGCGGGTGGTCGCGTCGGGCTGGGCGGGCAGCAGTTCCGCGCGCACTGACAGCCAGGCGCGCAACGCCTCGATGGCCCGCCCGCCGAGGGGAACGATGCGCGTCTTGCCCCCTTTGCCGCGCACCACCGCCTCGCTTTCGTCGAGCTGGATCCAGCTGTGCGACGCGTAGCCGTCCTCGCGGACCGGGACGTGGTCCAGGCCCACCAGCTCGGCCAGCCGCAGGCCGCTGGAATACAAGACCTCGAACATCGCCAGATCGCGCCGCTCGATCGGGGATTCGGCGGGCGGCAAGCCGCTGCGGTCGAGCAGCGCCTGGGCATGGTCCACTGACAGGGCCTTGGGCAGTGAGCGTGGAATCTTGGGCGCGCGCACACCGTGGGCCGGGTTGCGCTCGAGTCCGGCGGCGGGCGCGCGCCACTCGAAGTAGCCGCGCCATGCCGCCAGCGCGCGCGCCAGGCTGCGGGGCTTGAGACCCTGGGCATGCAGGCGCGCGAGCGCCTGGCGGATGTGCGATTCCGTGAATGCGTCGAGCGCCAGGCCCGGGTGGCAGCGTTGCAGCGCCGCCACGTCGCGGCGGTAGCCGGCGATGGTGTGCGTGGCATAGCGCCGCTGTTCGCCCAGCTCGGCCAGCCAGGCCTCAATCGCGCGCGCGTCGTCGTCGGCCATGGTCTGGTGTCTCAGGCCGCGTCGGGCGCAGGGGCCGCCAGCCGCCCGAGCGCTGCGCCCGCCAGCAAGGCGATGATGTCGAGAAACGCGGTGCCCATGTCATCGGTAAAGCGTACGGGATCGCCGGATCCCAGCACCAGCAGGCCGATCGGCGCCTGGCCCGCAAGCGGGCGCAGCGCCATGATCGCCAGCGAGGCGGGCGGCGAACCCAGCCAGGCGGCGGCGTCCTGTCCGGCGAGCGGTCCGCAGTACGGGTGCTCGAGCGTGTCCGCATAGTCGCGGATCCCCGGGGTGACGTCTTGGGCGAATTCGCTCTCGGCCAAGGCGGGCAGATCCCAGACGCGCAGGGCGAGAGCGGGCAGATCGAACAGATCGCCCAGGCTGCGGATGATGTGCGCCGGGAGCAGGGTGGCGTCGGGCTCGGCCAGCATGCGGGCGCACCATTGCGTGATCGAGCGGTTGATGTGCTCGTTGCCGCCCGCGTTGTACAGCAATTGCGCGAGGCGGCGTTCCTGTTCCTTGGCGCGGCCGCGCAGGGTGAGGATCTGGCGCTCGCCCAGCGAGATGGCGCGCGCCTGATGCGGGTGCGGCACGTTCAGGTTGGCGAACAGTTCGGCGTGCTGTTCAAAGAAATCTGGGCGGGTGCTGAGATATTCGGCGATAGCCTGGGCGGTCAGCGCGTCTTGAGTCATGTCCTGGTGGATCCCCTGGTGGTTGCGGTCAGGGCGTCGATGTCGACCTGGCCGTTGAAGACAGTGATGGCTGGCCCGCGCATGCGCAAGCGGCCGCCTTCCCAATCGATATGTAGCGTGCCGCCGCGCGTGTCGACCCGCACGGGGTTTGCAAGCAGCCCGCGGCGCAGGCCCGCCACCGCCGCCGCGCAGGCGCCCGTGCCGCAGGCCAGGGTTTCACCCGCGCCGCGCTCGTGGACGCGCAGGCGGATGTGGCGCCGCCCGACGATCTGCATGAAGCCGACATTCACGTGCTGCGCAAAGCGCGGGTGCGATTCGATGGCCGGCCCGATGGCGCCCACCGGGTAGTGGTCCACGTCCTCGACCTGGAGCACGGCGTGCGGGTTCGAGATCGCCACCAGCGACCACATCAGACCTTCGTGGCCGGGCGGATCGAGGCGATAGAGCGTGTCGTCCGCGCAGGCCCGGGTCTCGAGGCCGCGGGCATCGAAATGCAGGTCGGCGGGCTCGAAGCGGGTCTGCCCCATGTCGACCGTCACCTCGCCGTCCCCGGTTTCTTCGAGCACGATCAGCCCAGTGCTGATTTCGGCGCGCAAGGGGTTGCGGTGCGAGAGGCCCTGTTCGTGGACGAAGCGCGCGAAACAGCGTGCGCCGTTGCCGCAGTGCTCGACCTCGCCGCCATCGGCGTTGAAGATCCGGTAGCGAAAGTCGGCCTCGGGGTGCAGGGGTTCTTCGACGAGCAGGATCTGGTCGGCGCCGATGCCGAAGTGGCGGTCGGCCAGCGCCCGGGCGCGCTCGGGCGTCATGTGGATGGGCTGGCGCACGCCATCGAGCATGATGAAATCGTTGCCCGTGCCTTGCATCTTGGTGAAGTTCCAGATCATCCCGGAATTATCCTGCAAAGCGTGCCGGCGAACCAGTGTTGCGGCCGGTGCCGGGCGTTGCGGGCGATCCCGGCCGTCCGCCCGACCCGCCGGGGATGTGGTTCAGTAGAACCCCGGCTCGCCTTCGGGGCGGGTCTTGAAGCGCCGGTGGACCCAATAATATTGGGCAGGATCCTTGCGGACCTCCTCCTCGATCAGGCGATTCAGGCGCGCGGTGGCCGCCGCCGGATCGTCGTCCCCGGGGAACGCCTCCAGCGGTGCGCCGACCTCGACCCGGTAGCGCCCCGTGGCCGCATCCAGCCGGCTGATGACCGGCACCACCGCGGCATCCCAGGCCTGGGCGATCTGCGCGGCCGACAGCAAGGTGGCCGCCGGGATGCCGAAGAAGGGGACGAACGCACTGCCTTGGCGGCCGAAATCCATATCGGGCAGGTAATAGACCGGGATCCCCTTGCGCAGATGCCGGATCAGCCCGCGCACGCCGTCGTGGCGGTTGACCAGATGCACCTGGTGGAAGCGCCCCCGGCCCTGGCGCACGATCTCGTCGACGTCGTGGTCGCTCTGCTGCGTGTACAGCGTGGCCGATTCCTTCAGGAACAGGGTCAGGCGGGTCGCGGCGGCGTCCAGTGCGATGAAGTGGGGCGCGAACATCAGGATGGGCCGGCCTTGGTCGAGCAATGTGCTCAGGTGCGCCTCGCCCTGCAGTTCGATGGTGTCCAGGATGCGTTCGGGCGTGCCGAACCAGCACAAGCCCCGGTCGACGAATGACTGGGCCAGCAGGCGGAAGTGGCGCCGCAGCAGTGCCTCGCGCGCGGCGGCATCCATGTCGGGAAAGCAGAGGCGCAGGTTGGTGCGCACGATGTGCGTGCGCGAGCGCAGCAGCCATGGCGTGATCCGGCCCAGGACCCGTCCCCAGCGCAGCCGCGCGGCCGTGGAGCAGTGGCCGAAGTAACCCAGCACCACCCGCAGCAGGGATTTCTTGCCGAGGCTCATGCGGCCCCCTCGGGGAGCGGGGGCGCATCCTCGGGTTGCTTGTAGCGGTTGTAGCTCCACAGGTACTGCTCGGGGAATCGGCGGATCAGGGTTTCCATCGCGTGGTTGATCGAGGCGGCGACCGCCTCCGGCGTGTCGGCCAGGGGTTCCGGCAGCCGCAGGTAATGGATGTTCCACCCGCGCCCGCCGGGCAGGCGCTCGCCGGCGGTGAGGATCACCGCCACGCCGGCCTGTAGCGCCAGACGCGCGGCCAGTGTCATGGTCAGGGCATGGCGGCCGAAGACGGGCAGCCAGACGCCGTCGCCCTCGCGCGGCACCTGGTCGGGCAGCATGCCGATCGCCTCGCCGCGCTTGAGCGCACGCACGAACTCGCGCACGCCGTGGCGGTTCGCGGGTACGGCCCGCAGCTTGGGCATGTCGCGGGCCGACTCCACGATCGGGTCCAGCAGCGGACTGCGCGACGGACGGTACATCACCGTCAGAGGGCCGTATTGCGTCAGGTGGCGCGCGGTGATTTCGAAGCAACCCAGGTGTGGAGTCAGATAGATGATGCCGCGGCCCTCCGCCAGCGCCGCGCGCACGATGCCTTCTTCGTCGCTGCGGGTGATCGCCAGGCATTCGCGGGTGCGCCACCAGACCTTTGGGATTTCGAGGATCATGGCGCCGGATTCGGCCGCCGCGCGGCGCATGAACGCGGGATCGTCATAGCCTGCTTGCCGGGCGTTGCTTTGCAAGCGCCGGCGATAGCGGCCGGGAAACGCATAGACGAGCAGGCCCAGCGCGCGGCCGACGAGCCGCAGCAGCCCCAGAGGCAGCGCGGCCAGCAGTCTGGCGAAGAACGACAGCATGTGCGGAGCGACTCCTTACGAGGCGGGCGGACCCCGATACCCCTGACGAACGAGAAGAATTCTGCGGCGAGGGCCTATTTTCGCTTAAAATCCGATCCATCGCTGAGTTAACCGACAACTTGCGGAGCGATACCGGCCCCTGCGGGGTCGTCGAAAAACCGCTAAAGCGTCGCGCCCCGACTCCTTGGTATGAGGTGCAACGCGTTTCGTTCAACCTCGTTCCGGCGCATGCGCCGGCACATTCTAAGGACGCATCGCTGTGGCAAACAACGATTTTCTCTTCACTTCCGAATCGGTCTCCGAAGGCCATCCCGACAAGGTCGCCGACCAGATTTCCGACGCCATCCTCGACGCGCTGCTCGCGCAGGACCCCAATTCGCGCGTGGCCGCGGAAACACTCTGCAACACCGGGCTGGTGGTCCTCGCCGGCGAGATCACGACTACGGCCAACATCGATTACATCCAGATCGCCCGCGACACCATCCGGCGCATCGGCTACGACAACACGGACTACGGCATCGACTACAAGGGCTGCGCGGTGCTGGTCGCCTATGACAAGCAGTCGCCGGACATCGCCCAGGGCGTGGACCGCACGCCCGAAGAGATCCTCAATCAGGGCGCCGGCGATCAGGGCCTGATGTTCGGCTACGCCTGCGACGAGACCCCCGACCTGATGCCCGCACCCATCTGGTACGCGCACCGGATCATGCAGCGCCAGAGCGAGCTGCGCAAGGACGGCCGCCTGCCTTGGCTGCGTCCCGACGCCAAGTCCCAGGTGACCTTCCGCTATCTCGAAGGCCGGCCCGCCGAGGTCGATACCGTCGTGGTGTCCACCCAGCATCACCCCGACATTTCGCAGGCCGACATCCGCGACGCAGTGATCGAGCACATCATCCGGCCGGTCTTCCCCGAAGGCCTGCTGACCGACCGCACGCGCTACATGATCAACCCCACGGGCAAGTTCGTCATCGGCGGCCCGCAAGGCGATTGCGGCCTGACCGGCCGCAAGATCATCGTCGACACCTATGGCGGCGCCTGCCCCCATGGCGGCGGCGCATTCTCGGGCAAGGATCCCTCCAAGGTCGACCGCTCGGCCGCCTACGCCGCCCGCTACGTGGCCAAGAACGTCGTCGCTGCGGGCCTGGCGCGCCAGTGCCAGGTGCAGGTCAGCTACGCCATCGGCGTGGCCGAACCCATCAACATCACGGTCTATACCGAGGGCACCGGCGTCATTCCCGACGAGCAGATCGCGCGCCTGGTGCGCGAGCATTTCGACCTGCGGCCCAAGGGCATCATCAATATGCTGGACCTGTTGCGTCCCATCTATTCCAAGTCTGCCGCCTACGGCCATTTCGGTCGCAGCGAACCGGAATTCAGCTGGGAAGCCACCGACAAGGTCCAGGTGCTCAAGGCCGCCGCCTGAGGCCGGGCGTGGACGAGCGCGACGGACCCCGGGCCCCATCCTCGACGCAGGGCGCCGATCCGCCGCGCGGCCTGCGTCACGAGGCCCTGACCGTTTCCGGCCACGCCGACTCGCCCGCCGCTGACCCGAGCACCGCCGCGCAGGCGGACTCCCGCTCGCTCAGCCCCACCGATTCCCCTTGCGTCGCCCTGTGTTCCACCCTGTACGACGACGTCTGCCGGGGCTGTGGACGCACGGTCTTCGAGGTCGCCAATTGGGTCTTCCTGGAAGAGGCCGAAAAGCGCGAGGTTTGGGACCGCATCCGCAGCCAGGGCTTTCCCCGCAGGCGACCGGCCGCGGGGCGTCAAGCGCCGCGGCCCGGCGAGGAAAAATAGCCGCCCGGGACGCTCGCCAGCAGGGCCAGCAGCAGCGCCGCGCAGAGATTGTGCATCAAGGCCAGCGCCAGCGGTGCATCCAGCGTCACCAGGACGAGGCCCAAGACCGCCAGCGCGATCGACAGACCCGCCAGCCCCGCGGCGACGGCGCGTGCGCCTCGGCGCCAGGCCCGCCACGACAAGGTCAGCAGCAGCGCCGCCAGCGCCAGCCCCGCGGCCCGATGTGCCACGGCTACCGCGGCGCCACCCGCGTCCGCGCTCGCCAACCCTCCCAGGGCCGCTTGGGCCAGCACCAGCAGGATCGCCAGCCGGATCCAGGGTGCCGACGGCGCGCGGCGGCCATCCCTCGCGGGCGGTCGCATCGTCGTAGAGGCCAGCCGCGTTCCGAGGGCGAACATCGCAAATCCCCCGAGCAGGTTGCCCAGCATCACCGCCGGCCGCGCGGACGCGCCCGCCCAGAATCCGAGTGCCGCCAGGGACAGCGCCAGGCCCAGCAGGCCCAGCGCGATGCGGCCTTCGGCCCACAGCGCGGGACGCGGCCCCAGGGCGATGATCAGCATGGCCAGCACCAGCAACAGGACCGCCGAGGCCGCCGTCCGGTGCGCCGTGCGTGCGGCCGGCGCGGCGGCGGCCTGCGGCCCGGCGTCCCGGTCCGCGTCGGGCGCACGCGCCGCCTGGCCCTGGCATTGAGGCCAGGGCTCGCAGGGCGGGGTCGCCCGGGTCAGCCGCATATGGGCGCTCAGGCCGATGATCAGCAGTATCAGGGCCGCGCAGAGCCATGCGATGCGGCGCAGCCAAGTGAGCCGGCGGGCTCTATGGGCCGATGCGGGGTGCGGAAGGGAAGCGGGAATGCGCATCCTGGCGGTTCCTCGTGTGGGGTTGTGGCCCCAGTCTGCGGACGGGCGTCGTGTCATTTTGACATCTTTTGGCGGCGGCCCGCCCGCTTGCCGCACGAAACCTGGGGTCGAAAATCCAGAATTGATTTACATCATGGCGTTGGCCTCGTCGGCCCCGGACAATCTCATCAACCCTGAAACAGGTATTCGCCGGGTGTCCATACCGTATCCGACAAGAACACCCGGGACATTTCGAGTGAGGAGACGAGCATGGACCACCATGACGACGAGGACGAGAAGGTTCCGCTTATCCAGCAACTGCTGGACAGTCCTTTTCTGCTGCTTTTTTTGGGCGTGATGATCCCCATGGTGGTCTACAACCTCTGGGGCTTCATCGACATTCTGACCATTCCCGCGGCCAAATAAGGAAGCCGACATGAGCGCGATACTGCCCCCCTCAGAGCGGCTATGGTGGAAGCACCCCCTCGACCGCCTCGAAGCCACCTGGATCATCATTTCCTTTGCCTGGTGCATGATCATGTTCTTCATGATGGTGTTCTGGCACGTCTACGGCAAACAGAACCTCGCCACCGAGACCTACAAGACCAATCCCGCGCTGTTCATGGCCCAGACGCAGGCTTTCGTGGACAAATGGACGGTGCGCACCGAGACCGACCAGAAAATCCCCGTGGTGGCGCCGCCCGAGGGATCCGACATCTATCTGATCGCCCGTCTCTGGAGCTTCTGGCCCATCCTCGAGCTGGAAAAGGGCAAGACCTACAAGCTGCACCTGACCGCCATGGACTACAACCACGGCTTCTCGCTGCAGCCCACCAACATCAACATCCAGGTGGTGCCGGGCTACGAGCACGTGATCAAGATCACGCCCAATGAGTCCGGCGTCTTTTCCATTGTGTGCAACGAGTATTGCGGCATCGGCCACCACGAGATGGTGAGCCGCCTGTACGTCAAGTAAAGCGAGGACCGAAATGGCCGTCAACACCACTTATCGTACGTGCCCGCGCTCGGGGCTGCAGTTCGAGGACCAGGCTGAAAAGCTCATCAAGATCAACGCCGTCACGGCCATCGTCGCGCTGCTCGTCGGCGGGCTGCTGGCCATCGGCGTCGTGCTCACCCGCTGGCCCGCCGTGCACTGGCTGCCCGCCGACACCTTCTACATGGTGCTCACGGCGCATGGCCTGGACATGCTGATCTACTGGATGATCTTTTTCGAGGTCGCGGTCCTGTATTTCGCGGCGTCCTCCTTGTTGCGTTGCCGCATCGCCACCCCCCGGATCGCCTGGGTCGGCTATCTGCTCATGCTCGTGGGCGCAGTGGTCAACAACATCGCGGTCTTCCGTGGCGATTCCAGCGTCATGATGACCTCTTATGTGCCGATGATGGCGCACTGGTCGTTTTATCTGGGTCTGATCGTGTTCGCCGTCGGCGCGCTGATCGCCTGCGGCGTGTTCTTCGGCACGCTGGCCGTCGCCAAGCGCGAAAAGACCTACGAGGGCTCGGTTCCGCTCGTGACCTTCGGCGCCATCACGGCGGGGATCATCGCGGTCTTCACCCTGCTGTCGGGCGCGATCATCCTGATCCCGACCTTCTTCATGTCCATCGGGCTGCTCCAGAACGTCGATCCGCTGGTATATCGCGTGATCTGGTGGGCGCTGGGCCACTCGTCCCAGCAGATCAACGTCGCGACCCATATCTCGATCTGGTATGCCGTGGCGGCGATCGCCTTTGGCGCCAAGCCCATGTCCGAGCGCGTCAGTCGCGGGGCCTTCCTGCTCTACATCCTGTTCCTGCAACTCGCCAGCGCCCACCACATCCTGGCCGATCCGGGCGTGAGCACCGAATGGAAGATCGTCAACACCAGCTACTTCATGTATTTCGCCGTGCTGGCCTCGATGATCCACGCCCTGTCCATTCCGGGTGCGATGGAGGTCGCGCAGCGCGCCAGGGGCTTCAACAAGGGGCTGTTCGAGTGGCTGCGCAAGGCCCCCTGGGCCGATCCCGTGTTCTCCAGCGTGTTCATCTCGCTGGTCGGCTTCGGCTTCCTGGGAGGCATCTCCGGCGTGATGATGGGCACCGAGCAGCTCAACCTGCTGATCCACAACACCATCTACGTGCCCGGCCACTTTCACGCCACAGTCGTCGTCGGATCCACCCTGACCTTCATGGGCCTGACTTACTTCCTGATCCCCGTGCTGTTCCGGCGCGAGATCATTTCGCCGAACCTCGCGCGCATCCAGCCCTACTTCTTTGGATTCTCGATGTATTTCTTCTGCCTGGTGATGATGGGCGCCGGCACGCTGGGCGTGTCCCGCCGTCACTGGGACATGGCCTTCAGCGGCCACGCCCTGGCGTACGAGTGGCCGGGCGCCGCCTACCTCATGATGGGATTGGTGGGGATCGGGGGCGTGGTGGCCATCATCGGCGGCGCGCTCTTCGTGTACCTCGTGCTCGGCTCGCTGCTCTGGGGCAGGAAGCTCGACACCGGCGTGGTGAGCCCTCACTTCACACCGGTCCAGCGCGCCGCGCCCACGGCCGCCGTCCAGACCTACGGGTCGGCTGGGTTCGTGGCGCCCGGCACCTTCGTGCTGGCCATGGTTTTCCTCCTGGCCTTCGTGCTGTACTACTTCATCAACTGGAAGTACCTCAGCCAGCTCTGGGGCCTGAGTTGAGGAGGCCGGGGCACTGAGGAATGATGGTGGCGTTCGGTCTGTCGATTTTCTCCCGCCTGCGGGGCGGGGCCGCGGTATGCGGTCTGGGGTTGGCCTTGCTGATGGCGCCGGCCCCGGGTCATGCCGATACGGTGGTGGGTCTGGATGCGGGGCGCGCCCTGCATCTCAGCCGGGCGGCGGTCGGCCGGCAGATCGGCGAACACATTCTGCGGGATCGCCAGGGCCGCCCGACCCCGCTGTCCTCCTTCCGGGGCAAACCCCTGCTGGTCAGCTTCATCTATACCGGCTGCTTCCAGATCTGCCCCGCCACCACCCGCTCGTTGCAAGAGGCCGTCATGGATCTGCAAAAGAGCCTGGGCGCCAGTCAGTTCAACATCGTCAGCATTGGTTTCAATCAGCCCGCGGATTCTCCGCAGGCGCTCAAGGCCTTCGCCACACAATACGGGATCACGGCACCCAATTGGGATTTCCTGAGCCCGCCGGGGGCCATCGTCCCCGAACTGACGGCGGATTTCGGCTTCGCCTATGCCGAGACGCCAGCGGGGTTCGACCACGTGCTCCAGGTCTCGGTCCTCGACGCCGAGGGGCGCATCGTGCACCAGATCTATGGCGAGGACGTGGCCGCGGGCGCGCTGGGCGAGCCGCTCAAGATGCTGCTCGCCGGGATGCCCCTGAGCCCATCGAACTCCATGTTCGATAACCTGGTGGACCGCATCCGCATCATGTGCACGGTGGTCGACCCCAGGACCGGCGCCTACCGGGTCGATTACACCTTGCCGATCCAGATCGCCGGAGGCGCGACCTTTTTCGTTCTGATGATGATCTTCTTCGTCAACGAGTGGCGCGCGAGCCGGCGAGGTTTGCACAAAAAGAGGGGACGCAGCACCGCTTGAAGCCTGTTCTCCGATAGGGTTGCGGGACGCGATCCCGACCCCCGCATCGCGAGGCATGCAGCCGGCGGCCGGCGTTCCCGTTCCCAAGGAGAGAGCCCCTGATGAGGCGCGTATTCGACTGGGCGGGCCAGGCCCTGCTGTATGGCTGCTTCGCCGTCGCGATCGGCGTGTTTTCGCGCTGGCCCGTTTATCACCCCTTGCCGCCCGGCATGGCGCAGATCAAGGTCAGCTTTATGCACAATGGGGCGCGGCTCGCGGATTGCCGTCCGTATACCGCCGAGGAACTGGCCAAGCTCGCGCCCAATATGCGCAAGGCCACCAAATGCGAGCGCGAGCGTTCGCCGGTGAGCATCGAGGTGGATCTTGACGGCCAGCCGGTGCTCAGCCACGTCTCGGTGCCATCGGGCCTGTCGCGCGACGGTGCCTCCACGCTGTACCGACGCCTGGACGTCCCGGCGGGCGAGCATCGGATTGCCGTGCGCTTCAAGGACAGCCAGTCGGTCCAGGGCTACACGCACCAGCGCGAGGACACGATCACGCTCGCCCCCGCGCAGGTCATGGTGATCGATTTTAATGCGGACAAAGGAGGCATCGTCCTGCAATGAGCGCAAATCCTTCGCATGTGCCGGGCCTGCGGGGCGGCATGGTCCCCTCCCCGCCGCCGTCGGCGCGCCTGGGGGCGGATTATCAATTGGACATCGCCCGGGACGCGCGTCTTGCGCTGGGGCGCGGCTGGCTCGGGCTCGGGCTCGCCGCGCTGATCGGATCGGGCATTTTTTCGATACTGCTGGTGGCATCGCGCACGCCCTTCATCAACGAGTGGCTGCCGTCCGCCGATTTCTTCCGGGTTTCGCTCGTCCTGCACGTGGATCTGTCGGTCCTGGTCTGGTTCGTGGCGATGGCCGGCCTGCTCTGGAGCCTGTACGGCACCTCGCGCGCGCGATGGATGGCCTGGCCGGGCTTGTGGGTGACGGCGGGCGGGACGCTCGCCATGGCGCTGGCGCCCTTCCTCGATCCCGGTGAGGCCATCATGGCCAACTACATTCCGGTGTTGGAGTCGCCCTTGTTTCTTGCAGGGCTGGTGATGTTCGGTGGCGGCGCGGCGTTGCTGGTGCTGCGCAGCCTGCTTGCCGCGCCGCGCCTGGGCCTGCGCTACGACGGGCGGGGCGCGCTGAATTTCGGCCTGGGCGCCGCCGCCATCGCCGCGGCGGTCGGCGTGCTGAGTTTTGTCTGGTCCTGGGCGGTGCTGCCCACCGCCCTGCATGGCAAGGCGTACTACGAGATCCTGTTCTGGGGCGGCGGGCACGCCCTGCAGTTCACCTGGACCTTGCTGATGCTGGTGTCGTGGCTATGGCTGGCCAGCGCCTGCGGAGCCCGCTCCATGCTGACGCCGCGCGTCGTGATTCTGCTGTTCTCCCTCGCTCTGGCGGGCGTCTTCGTGACCCCGTATGCCTATCTGGCCCATGAGATCGCCTCTGTGGAGCATCGCCGCCTGCTCACCTGGGCCATGCGCCTCGGGGGTGGGCCGGCCATCCTGCCGGTGGGCCTGGCGGTGGTCTGGGGGGTGGTGGCGCTGCGGCTGGCCGAGCCCGCGCTGCGCCCGCTGCGCGCGGCGCTCCTGGCGTCGGTGCTGGTATTCGCCGCGGGCGGGGTGATCGGCGTTTTCATCGATGGCAGCAACGTGCGCATCCCGGCTCACTACCACGGCTGCATCGTCGGCGTGACGCTGGCGCTCATGGGGATGGTCTATCGCATCCTGCCCGTGCTGGGCTACGAGGCGCCGCGGGGCGGCATGGCCACCTGGCAGCCCTGGCTCTATGGCGTCGGACAGCTCATACACATCGTCGGGCTGGTCTGGTCCGGTGGCTATGGCGTGCAGCGCAAGGTGGCGGGCGCCGAGCAGGTGTTGCGCAGCATGGGCGAGGTGATCGGCATGGGCATGATGGGCCTGGGCGGGCTCATCGCCATCGTCGGGGGGCTGTTGTTCGTGGTGGTGGCGATCCGCGCCATCCGCCAGCCGGTGGGGCGTTTGAAGGGAATCCAATGATCAAGAAATTTCAACGCCTGTTGCAATGGTTCTTTCTGCGCGTCGAGGCGATGTTCAACGCCGCCTTCGGCGACCGCATCAATCCCTTTTATCACTTGGGTGCGATCACCTTCTTTCTGTTCTGGGTGGTGGGGGGCAGCGGCCTGTACCTCTATATATTCTTCGAGACTGGGATCGTCGACGCCTATGATTCCGTGATCCGGCTGAGCACCACGCAGTGGTGGCTGGGCGGCATCATGCGCAGCCTGCACCGCTATGCCTCGGATGCGATGGTGCTCACCATGGCGCTGCACATGCTGCGCTACTTTGCCTTCGACCGCTTCCGCGGGTTTCGCTGGTTCTCGTGGCTGACGGGGGTGATGCTGATCTGGATGGTCTACGCCACGGGCATCAATGGCTACATGCTGCCGTGGGACCGTTTGGCGCAATACGTCACCGTGACCACATTCGAGTGGCTCGACTGGCTGCCGATCTTCGATGGCGCGCTGATGCGCAATTTCCTCTACAACGAGCATGTCGGCAACCGCTTCTTTTCGCTGCTGTCCTTCATGCACGTGGGCCTGCCGCTGGTGGTGCTGCTGGTCATGTCGATCCACGCCCAGCGCGTACCCAAGGCGCGCACGACGCCGCCGCGCCCCATCGTCGCCGGCCTGCTCGCGACCCTGCTGGCGCTCTCGCTGGTGGTGCCGGCGTACAGCCAGGGCGGGGTCAGCGACTTGTCCAGGGCCGTCTCCCGGATCGAGCTCGACTGGTTCTACATGGGGATCTTCCCGCTGATGACGCAGTGGCCGATGGCCTGGGTATGGGCGCTGGTGCTGGGTGCCTCCGTGCTGCTGGCGCTGTTGCCCTGGTGGCCACCGCGGTTCCAGCGCGGCGAGCGGCCGATGGCCGGGCTCGTGGTCCACGGCGCATCCGGCACGAGCGCGCAGTTCCAGGCGCGCGAGGGGGAAACCATCCTCGACGCCGGTTTGCGCGAGGGCCTGGCCTTGCCGTTCGAATGCCGCAACGGCGCCTGCGGCCTGTGCCTGTGCACCGTCCAGCGGGGCGCCTATGATCATCGCCCCTACA
The DNA here is from genome assembly GCF_040276065.1 of Castellaniella sp. GW247-6E4. Lineage (NCBI taxonomy): Bacteria > Pseudomonadati > Pseudomonadota > Betaproteobacteria > Burkholderiales > Alcaligenaceae > Castellaniella > Castellaniella sp. GW247-6E4. Next base: position 285,276 of record NZ_JBELOI010000002.1, read on the forward strand.
GTCCCGGCGCACTGACGGATGCCCAAAAGGCACGCGGCATGGCCCTGATGTGTTGCGCCGTGCCGCGCGGCGACATGGTCGTCGAGGTCGAGGGGTTCGTCGGGGGTGCCGCCGTCGCGGTGCGAGAATACAGCGCCACCGTGGTTCGTCTCGAGTTGCTGTCCGATGACGTGATGCTTGTGGCCCTGCGGCCGTCCGAGGGTGCGGTGCTTGATTTCCAGGCGGGTCAGTACATCAATATCCTGCTCGAGGACGGCCAGCGGCGGGCCTTCTCGTTCGCGAATCCGCCCCGCGGGGACGCGCTGATCGAGCTGCACGTCCGCCTCATCCCGGGAGGCCGCTTCACGACCCGCGTGTTTCAGGGCATGCGGGTTGGCGACACAGTGCGCTTCGAGGGTCCGCTGGGGCAGTTCACGCTGCGCGAGAGCCCGCAGCCCATCCTGTTCGTCGCCGGCGCGACGGGCTTTGCACCCGTGAAGAGCATCGTCGAGGACGCCTTCGCGCGCGGCGTGCGGCGCTCTATGCGCCTGTACTGGGGCGTGCGCCGGCGCGAGGACCTGTACATGCTCGAGCGCTGCGAACAATGGCAGCGCGAGCATGACAATTTCACCGTGGTGCCGGTGATCTCGGAGCCTGCCGCGGGCGATGGCTGGACCGGTCGCACCGGTCTGGTGCACGAGGCGATGCTGGCCGACTTCGCCGATCTGCGCGGCTACGAGGTGTATCTGTGCGGCTCGGTCAGGATGGTCGAGGCGGCGGTGCCGGCCTTCATCGCGCAGGGGCTCGACGAGAACGTCTGCTTCTCCGATGCTTTCCTGCCGGCGTCATCGCTGCCCGCGATGCCTTGAACCACACCGCCGTGCCCACGCTATAATCCCCCCTTGCCCGAGGGGCGCTGCACCGGCGCGGCGACGGGGTCCGATGGATCCCGTGCGCGCCGCCAGGCTCGGGATTTCGCTTTCGAACGGCGCCCATCGCTGCCCTGCGCGGGCAGGATGGGCATGCCGCCGCATAGCCCTCCGCCGGCGCAGGCTCTACAGGACCATCATGAGCACTGCACACGACTACGTTATCGCCGACATCGCCCTGGCCGACTGGGGCCGCCGTGAAATCGCCATCGCCGAAACCGAAATGCCCGGCCTGATGGCCACGCGTGAGGAATTCGCCGTCGCACAGCCCCTGAAGGGCGCGCGCATTGCCGGCAGCCTGCACATGACCATTCAGACGGCCGTGCTGATCGAGACCCTCGAAGCACTCGGCGCCGAGGTGCGCTGGGCCTCGTGCAATATCTTTTCCACCCAGGACCATGCCGCCGCCGCCATTGCCGCGGGCGGCACGCCGGTATTCGCCGTCAAGGGCGAGTCCCTCGAGGACTATTGGCAGTACACGCATCGCATTTTCGACTGGCCGGGCGAGCAGGCCAACATGATCCTGGATGATGGCGGTGACGCCACCTTGCTGCTGCACCTGGGCGCGCGCGCCGAGTCTGATCCGTCCGTCATCGCGAGTGCAGAAAACGAGGAAGAGCGCGTGCTGTACGCCGCCATCCAGGCGCAGCTCGCCCGCGACCCGAAGTGGTATTCGACGCGGCTGGCCTTGATCAAAGGCGTCACCGAGGAAACCACCACCGGCGTGCACCGACTCTATCAGATGTCGCAGCGCGGCGAGCTCAAGGTTGCCGCCATCAATGTCAACGACTCGGTCACCAAGTCCAAGTTCGACAACCTCTACGGCTGCCGCGAATCCTTGGTCGACGGCATCAAGCGCGCCACCGATGTGATGGTGGCCGGCAAGATCGCCGTGGTCTGCGGTTTCGGCGACGTGGGCAAGGGGTGCGCCCAGGCGCTGGCGGCTCTGCGCGCCCAGGTGTGGGTGACCGAGGTCGATCCGATCTGCGCCCTGCAGGCCTCGATGGAGGGGTATCGGGTGGTCGACCTCGACGAGGTGGTCGAGCAGGTCGACATCTTTGTCACCGCCACCGGCAACTATCACGTCATCGCCCGCGACCACCTGTACCGCATGAAGGATCAGGCGATTGTCTGCAACATTGGCCACTTTGACAGCGAGATCGACGTCGCCTCGATCGAGGACCTGCAGTGGGAGGAGATCAAGCCCCAGGTCGACCACATCATTTTCCCCGATGGCAAGCGCATCATTCTGCTGGCCAAAGGCCGGCTGGTGAACCTGGGCTGCGCCACCGGGCACCCCTCCTTCGTGATGTCGGCCTCGTTCACCAACCAGACCATCGCCCAGATCGAGCTCTATACGCGGGGTGAGCAGTACCAGCAAGGCCAGGTCTATGTGCTGCCCAAGCACCTGGATGAAAAGGTCGCCCGTCTGCACCTCAAGAAGCTCGGTGTGCAGCTCACCACCTTGACGCAGAAACAGGCCGACTACATCAATGTCGCGGTGGACGGCCCGTACAAGCCCGGGCATTATCGCTACTGATCCCGGCGCGCGGTGCGCGCGCCGTTGGCCTTCCACCGGAGCTCATCATGACTCTATTGCTCGTTTGGATACTGAACGCCGTGGCCCTGCTGATCGTGGCCTACATCCTCCCGGGGATCACCGTCGCGTCCTTTGGCTCGGCGCTGATCGCCGCACTGGTCCTCGGCCTGCTCAACACGTTGGTCAAGCCGGTCCTGATCCTGCTCACGTTGCCCATCACCCTGGTGACCTTGGGCCTGTTCCTGCTGGTCCTCAACGCCCTCGTGTTCTGGTTCGCCGGGTCGGTCCTCAAGGGTTTCCAGGTCGACGGGTTCTGGTGGGCGATGCTGGGCGCGCTGGTGTATAGCATCGTCTCGGGCGCCCTGGCGAGCTTGTTGCTGGCATGAGCGCCTCATCGATGTTTAGTCTCGAGTATTTTCCGCCGCGCGATATTGCCGCACAAGAGCGGCTCGTGCGCTCGGCCAAGCGCCTGATGGCCTTGCGGCCCGCCTATGTCAGCGTGACCTTTGGCGCGGGCGGCTCCACCCGCGATGGCACCGTCGATACGGTGCAATTGATGCAGAACCTGGGGGCCGACGTGGCGCCGCACCTGTCGTGCATCGGCTCGACGCGCGAGCAATTGCGCACGATCCTCGATGACTATCGGGCGCGTGGCTTGCGCCGGCTGGTGGCGCTGCGTGGCGACATGCCCTCGGGCATGGGGGGCGATATCGGCGACCTGCACCATGCCAGCGATCTCGTGCGCTTCGTGCGCGCAGAGTATGGCGACGCCTTCCATATCGAGGTGGCCGCCTACCCCGAGATGCACCCGCAGTCGCTGGGTGCGCGCGAGGATCTGGATCACTTCGTCGCCAAGGTCTCCGAAGGTGCCGATGGTGCGATCACCCAGTATTTTTTCAATCCGGACGCATACTTCGATTTTGTCGATCGCGTGCGTGCGAGAGGCATCGACATTCCCATCGTGCCGGGCATCATGCCGATCACGAACTACACGCAGCTTGCCCGCTTCTCGAATATGTGCGGTGCCGAGCTCCCGCGCTGGCTACGCCTGCGCCTGGCGGATTTCGGCGACGACAAGGCCTCGATCCGAGCGTTCGGCGTCGAGGTCGTGTCCGCCATGGTGGCGCGCCTGCTCGAGCAGGGCGCGCCGGGTGCGCATTTCTATACCCTGAACAATGCCGACGCAGTGCTGGCCATCTGCGCCAATCTGACGCCGGCGGGCCACGCCTGAGCCGCCTGGGTCTCGCAGCGCGTCCGCCTGGCGGACGCGCTCGGGCGGGGATCAGCCCAGGGGGGGCGCCGGAACCGCCCAGCCCTTGTCGGTGAGAATGCCGTCCAGGCGCACGTCATGGGCGGCGGGCTGGTAGTCCTCGCCGCTGAGGTCTCCGCAGGCCCAGGCGATGCCCAGGGCCGTGAACGGATGTCCGGCCGCCTTGAGGGCGCCCAGGGTGCGGTCGTAGTATCCGCCGCCGTAGCCCAGGCGGTCGCCCTGCCGGGTAAAGCCCAGGGTGGGGACCAGGACGATGTCGGGATCGGGCACGGCCCCGCCCTGGGGCTCGAGGATGCCGTAGGCGCCGGGCCGCATCGGGGTGTCGGGCGTCCAGCGGCGGAATTCCAGGGGCTGTTCGGGCGCGATGACGGCCGGCAGCAGGACCGTCAGGTCGCCGTCCTCGCTCCATTGGCGCAGCAAGGCTTGCAGCCCGGGCTCGTTTGCCATCGACCAGAACGCCGCGATGCGGCGGGGTTCGGGGCGGCCGGCCTCGCGCAGGCGGGTGCGTGTCGTCGCCAGCCAGGTGTACAGGCGTCCGCGGATGAGCAGGGCGCCCCGGTCTCGATCCCCGGGCGCCTGTTGCGCGCGGCGCTGCTTGAGTCGCGTCCGCAGGGGGACTGCGTTATTCTGTGCGTTGTCGTTCATGGTGTGGTGGGCAGCGGAGTTGCAGGCGATATGTTGTCAAGCCTTCTAAAGTATCAGAAAAACGGGGAATGTACCGTTCGTGGGGCGGGTCGCGGGCGCGGCGCGGCTGTGGGGGTGGCGATTGCGCTGGGCCTGGCGGGCTGTGCCGGGGCCAAGGCGCCCGCCGCGCCCGAGGCTGCGCCCATTCAGGCGTCGGCCCCGCAGGCCAGTCGGGCCGTGCCGTCCACCCCCGCGCCGGTGCGCAAGGCGGCGCCCTATGTGCCGCCCGTCGTCCCCGAAGCCGCGCGCCAGGCGGTGGTGGACGCCTACGAGGCCATGCAAAAAAAACGCTGGACCGAGGTCGATCGCCTGGCCGCGGCGGCGGCGGCCGATCCGGTGCTGGGCATCTATCCGCGCTACTGGTCCTTGCGCCAGCGGCTCTCGGATCGCACCTTGCCGGTGCCCGAGGCCGAGGTCCAACAGTTCCTCGCCGACAATACCGATGCCTATCTGGCCGATCGGATCAAGGGCGACTGGATTCTGGCGGCCGTGCGTGCGGGCGATTATGGCCGGGCCCAGCGCATCGGTCCGGTGGTGGATAACAGCTCGCGCGTCGCCTGCGCGCAATTGCTGGCCGCCCACATGAGCGGGCGCAAGGCGCGTGCCGCAGAGGTCCTGGAGGTCTACCAGCCCAATTCCGATTGTTGGGATATGCTCGATCAGGTGGCCGAGGATCATGTCCTCAGCCGCAATCAGCTCGCCGGCCTGCTGCGCGATACGCTCGAGACCGGCAAGGATGCTCATGCGCGTCGGGTGGCGGCGATCGTCTTCGATACGCCGGCCATGGTCCAGTATGCCGCTCTGATGAAGAATCCCCGCAAGTGGCTCGAGCAGCAGACCCGGCCGCGCAATCGGATTCACGCCGAGCTGACGGCCATCGCCCTTTCGCGGCTCGCACGCGAGGATGATCGGATGGCGGCCGCGCGCGACGTCGAGGGCCGCTGGGCAGGCTTGTTGCCCAAGGCCGATCTGGAGTGGGTTTGGGGACAGTTCGGGCTGGTGGCCGCCCTCAATGTCGACCCGGATGCGGCGCGCTGGTACCGGAAGTCCGGTTTCGTCCCGATGACGGACTACAACCATGCCTGGGAGGTCCGGGCCGAGCTGCGCGAGGCGAAGATCGACTGGGGGCGGGTTGCCACGGCGATCCGCAAGATGTCCGCGCGCCAGGCCGACGAGCCCGTCTGGCGCTATTGGTACGGGCGGGCGCTGGCGGCTCAGGGCAACCAAAAGGCCGCGCGGCAGTATTACGAGTCCATCGCCACGGATCTCAGCTTCTACGGCCAGTTGGCCAACGAGGAACTGGGCCGTGCGCCCTATATGCCCACTCAGCCGGCTCCGGTGGAGGCTGCCCTGGTTCAGGACGCGCGGGCGGACCAGGGCCTCGAGCGGGCGATCGCGCTGTTCGACCTGGGGTGGCGCCGCGAGGCGGTGCCGGAATGGAACTTCGCCTTGCGTGGCATGGACGACCGTCAGTTGCGCGCGGCCGCCGAGCTCGCCCGTCAGGAACACATCTACGACCGCGTGGTGAACACCTCGTTGCGCACACGCGACGAGGTCGATTTCAGTCAACGCTTCATTGCTCCGTTCGAGGGCCAGGTGGCGGCCAAGGCGCGTCTGATCGATCTGGATCCAGCCTGGGTCTATGGCCTGATCCGCCAGGAATCACGCTTCATCACCGACGCGCGCTCGCGGGTTGGCGCCTCGGGGTTGATGCAGCTCATGCCGGCGACCGCGCGCTGGGTCGCCCGCAAGATCGGCATGAAGGATTTCAAGCTCAGCGAGGTCAACGATTTCGACACCAATACCGTTCTCGGGACCCAGTATCTGAACATGGTGCTGCGCGACCTCGATGGCTCTGAATTACTGGCCACGGCAGGCTACAACGCCGGTCCAGGGCGGCCTAAACGTTGGCGCGCGCGCCTGCAGGCGCCGGTCGAGGGGGCGATTTTCGCGGAAACCATCCCCTTTACCGAAACCCGCCTGTATGTCAAGAACGTCATGTCCAACGCGGTCTACTACGGCACCTTGTTCTCGGGGCAGCCCCAGTCGCTCAAGCAGCGCCTGGGCACAGTCGCCCCCGTGCCTGGCACCCGCAGCGCTTTGCCATGAGCGCGCCGGGCCGTCCCAAGCGCGAATCCCCCCCGGGGGGCGGCGCGCAGCGCCAGGATGCCGTCGTCGAGGGGCTCGAGGTCTATGTCGTGGGTGGCGCGGTGCGCGACGCCCTGCTGGGCCTGCCGGCTGGAGACCGCGACTGGGTGGTGGTCGGCGCCACTCCCGAGCTCATGGCGGCGCGCGGCTTCACCCCCGTTGGTGGTGATTTTCCAGTGTTTCTGCATCCGCGGACCCATGAGGAATACGCGCTCGCGCGTACCGAACGCAAGTCCGGGCGCGGCTACAAGGGTTTCGTGTTCCATGCGGGACGCGAGGTCACGCTGAATGAGGACCTGCGTCGCCGCGACCTGACGGTCAATGCGATTGCACGCGCGCCCGACGGTGCGTTGATCGATCCTCTGGGCGGCGTGGCCGATCTGCGGGCGCGGGTGTTGCGCCACACGGGCCCCGCGTTCGTCGAGGATCCGGTGCGACTGCTGCGGCTGGCGCGCTTTGCGGCGCGCTTCCATGATTTCTCGATCGCCCCCGAGACCTTGGCCCTGTGCCGTGCGTTGGTGGACAGCGGCGAGGTCGATGCGCTGGTGCCCGAGCGCGTTTGGCAGGAGTTCGCCAAGGGTCTGGTCTGTGCGCATCCCGATCGCATGATCGACGTGCTGGCTGAATGCGGCGCGCTGCCGCGCATCGCGCCGGGCCTGGGATGGGATGCGGATGTGCGCGCGGGCCTGCGCCAAGCCGCAGGCCGCGGATTGGACCTGCCCCAGCGTTACGCCTTGCTGTGCCGGTCCTCGGCGGCCAGCTTGCAGCAGGTGCTGCGCGCGCCCGCCGCCTGCCGCGACCTGGCACGCCTGCTGCCCATTGTCCTGGAGCGCCTGGAGGATGTGTCCTCCGGTGCCGGTGCCTGGCTGGCGCTGCTGGAGTCCTGCGATGCGTGGCGCCGGCCGGCTCGTTGTCGGGCGCTGCTCGACGCGGCATCCTGCGTGCGCGGGGATGTCGATCCGGACGCCTGGGCGCGGCGCATCGAGGCCGCGCGTGCCATCGATGCGGGCGCGATCGCGCGCGCGGCCGGCGGCGACGCGGCCCGCATTCGCGAGGGCCTGCACAGCGCGCGGATACGGGCGCTCGAGGCGCTCGAGGCCGGGTCGCCGCAATCATGAGGCGCATGCCTGCCGGCAGGGCGTTGAATCGCGTGGCGCGAGGGTAAGGCGCTCCCCACATGCCATCGATGGATTCGACGAAACCCGTGCTGGTCTTCGATTCGGGGATCGGCGGCCTCACCGTGCTGCGCGAAGCCCGCGTGTTGATGCCCGAGCGGCGCTTTCTCTACATCGCCGATGATTCCGGCTTTCCCTATGGCGGCTGGGAGGAGGGCGCGTTGAAGGCACGCCTCATCCGCCTATTCGGCGAACTGCTGCGCGATCACGATCCGGCGCTGTGCGTGATTGCCTGCAATACGGCGTTCACGCTGGCCGGCGCCGACCTGCGCGCCGCGTATCCCCGGATGAGGTTCGTCGGCACCGTGCCGGCGATCAAGCCGGCCGCCGAGCGCACGCGCTCCGGCTTGATTTCCGTGCTGGCGACGCCGGGCACGGTGCGCCGCGCCTACACGCGGGGCCTCATTCAGTCCTTTGCCTCACGCTGCGAGGTCCAACTCGTGGGTTCGGCGAATCTGGCGCGCATGGCGGAGTGCTATGTGCGCGGCGGCACGCTCGACGAGGCCGCGGTGCGTGCTGAAATGGCGCCTTGCTTCGTCGAAAAAAACGGCCGTCGCACCGATATCGTCGTGCTCGCCTGCACGCATTACCCCTTCCTGGCGAATGTATTCCGGCGGCTGGCGCCCTGGCCGGTGGACTGGCTGGATCCGGCCGAGGCCATCGCCCGCCGCGCGCGCAGCCTCCTGCCACGCGTGGCGCGACAGTCCATGACCCGCGAGGCCAGTGTCGCTGTGTTCACCGGCGGGAGTCCGGACGCCGTGACCCGCCGCCTGATGGAGGGACTCGGGTTGCGGGTGGCCCGTTAGCGCCGAGGGGTCGGCGCGGCGGATGTGAAAGTCTGGTCAGAATCGCCCCGGCCGCTGCTCAACAGTCCGCAGGCTCCGGTTCTGCCGGTGCGTCCAGCCACACGCGAGCGGTGACGGCCCGCCAAAGATGCAGGATGGGATCGTTTTCGTTGTTTTCCATCCAGGCCCCTCGAACCAGTGAATGGATCGGGCTGTCGCCGACATCGACGAAGTGCAGACCCTGCAATCTTGTCTTGGTGAGCCCGAAAGGGATCAAGGTGACGCCCAGGCCTTTGGCCACACAGAGCATGACGGTGAGCCAGTGTCGTGCCTCGTGTCGGATATTGGGATGAAATCCAGCCTCCACGCACAACGAGATCACCTGGTCGTAATAGGTTGGGGAAAACTCGCGGGCGAACAGGATGAACGGCTCGGCGTGGAAATCCGCAAGCACCGCCTTCCCGGCGTCGGCCTGTGGATGGTTCTCGGGCAGGCAGAGAACGAACTTCTCACGCAGCAATGGCTGTGAACGCATCATGTCCGGCAAGGCCCCGGTGTGGACGAAGCCGTATTGGATCTGTTTGCGCTGCAACGCGATGATTTGCTCGGCGGTGGACAGCTCCACCAGCTGTAAATCGACCTGCGGGTACTCGGCCTCGAAGAGCTGTACGGCGCCGGTGAGGCCGCGCGGCAGCATCGACGCCATGAAACCCACTTTCAGCATGCCCTGCATGCCGTTGTTGACCCGAGTGGCGATCTCGGCGGCATGCGTGGTCTGGGCCAGTACTTTTTCGGCTTCGTGGTAGAACGCTTCGCCTGCGGCGGTGATGCTGACGGGTGACGACCGTTCGACCAGAGGGAAGCCCAGCGCTTGTTCCAGTTGTTGGATCGAGACGCTGAAAGGGGGTTGTGAAATGTTGCAGCGTTTCGCCGCGCGTCCGAAATGAAGCTCTTCGGCCAGCGCAACGAAATGCCGTAGATGTCGAAGTTCTATCGCGTGATGCATGGGCGGATAAAAGAGCGAGTCAGGCGCCAGACTGTGTTCTGCTTTTCAGATCGCTCTTTCCAAGAACGGTATTGGACCTTGAAATCTAACACGCCTAGTATTGCTCAACAAGTTGATGCATGAGCTCATCGGCGACGGATTCAATAACCGCTTTGAGGATATCCCAATGGATTTTCAGCTCGATTTTGAACAGCGTATGGTGCAGGAATCGGCGGCCAGAATGGTAGAGCGAGACATCGCTCCCGTTCTGGCGGCCCATGACCCGGACACGCCGCTGCCGAAATCCGCCCTGCAACAGATTTTTGCGACATGCGCATCGGTGGGCCTGACCGCGGCGCGCATACCGGAGGATGCCGGGGGCGCCGGCATGTCGGCGCTGACGATGGGACTCATGTACGAGCAGTTGCCGCCCGTCATTGGGCTTTCCGTCATTGCGCATGAGGGGACCGGGGCGCGTTTGTATTATTCCAGCTCGGCCGAGCAGCGCGAGCGGGTGCTGCCCGACATTATTTCCGGTCAAAAGATCGCCTGCACCGGCGTCAGCGAACCAGGGGTCGGCTCCGACCCTCGCAGCATCAAGACGCGCGCGGTGGCGGACGGTGGAGACTATGTCATAGACGGCCGAAAAATATGGATCACCAATGCCAGCGTCTGCGATCTGATCAATGTCACGTGCACGGCGGGTCAGGATGACAAAGGCTTGAGCCGGCTGATGCGCGTGGTGGTTGACCGGCAAGAATCCCCGTTCACGACACGAGAGATCGAGGCGGTCGGCTTGAGGCAGGGACACCTCAGTGAGGTGTTGTTCGAAAACTGCAGGGTGCCGAAGGACAACGTCATGGGAGAGGCGGGCGATGCGGCCAAGGCCCTGACGCTGACATGGCTGGCCAACAGGCCGATTTTTGGATTGTTTTGCGTTCACCTTGCCCAAAAGGCATTGGATGCCGCCTTGCTGTATGCCAAGGACCGCAGCCAATTCGGCCGCGCCATCGGTGGTTTTCAATTGATTCAGGAGATGCTCGCGGATATTTCCACGGCCGTGGTCACGAGCAGGCTCCTGTGTTATTACGCGCTGGACTGTATCGACAAAGGTGATCGGGCCAATCATATCTCCGCCATGGCTAAGCGTTACGCGGTATCGACCTGTCAGCGAGCCGTGTCCTTGTCGATGGAGGTGCACGGTGCCATCGGCCTGACCCGTGAAATGGGTCTTGAGACCTTATATCGCGATGCGCGCATGTTCACCGTGCCGGATGGTACGCGGCAGATTCTTTCATTGATTGAGGGCCGGGAGCTGACCGACGTCGCTGCCTTCCGTCCGTAGCGCGCGGTGTTGTCAGACAAAATAAATAAGGATCGGGCTTGCCATGGAAACGCAATATCGGGATGTGCTGTACGAAGAGAGGGGCGGCGTCGCCATTGTGACGATGAACCGGCCTGATGTGCTGAACGCGATAAGAGTCGGTATGTACGAAGAGATCACCGACGCTATCCAGCGCGCGAGTTGGAACCGGGATATCGGCGTGATTGTGTTGACTGGGGCCGGTGAACGCGCATTTTGCGTTGGTGGGGATACCTCGGACAAAAAATCGGAACGCAAAGGGCGTGGGATCATGGGTGTGCCCATCGAACAGTTGCATGCCGCGCTGCGCGATGCGCCCAAGCCGGTGATTGCCAAGGTGCGAGGATATGCGATCGGCGGCGGCAATGTATTGGCCACGATCTGCGATCTGACGATTGCGGCGGAAAGCGCAAAGTTCGGCCAGGTCGGGCCTCGTGTCGGTTCGGTGGATACAGGCTGGGGAACGGCTTATCTATCCCGCGTCATCGGCGAGAAAAAGGCCCGGGAGGTCTGGTTCTTGTGCCGCCGGTACTCGGCCCATGAGGCGGCGGCCTTGGGCTTGGTCAACAAGGTGGTGCCCGATGCCGAGTTGGATGCGGAGGTTGACCGCTGGTGTCAGGAAATACTCTCTTTGAGCCCAACCGCCCTTGCGATCGCCAAGGCATCGTTCAATGCCGACAGCGAAAGCATACGCGGCATCGGCGCGATGGGAATGAATGCGGTGGCGCTCTATTACGGGACGGACGAAGCCAAGGAAGCGGGCCGGGCATTCCGTGAGAAGCGCAAGCCCAACTTCCGTGGCCAATGATGCCTGCTGTCAGCGATCGCTCCCAAACCGGTCTGGACGCGCAGCAGTCATCCGCGCTACCGACGCCATCCGCGCTCGAGGGCATGATTGTCGTTGAGCTTGGGCAGCGGGTCGCCGCCGGCGCATGCGGCAGCCTGTTGGCACAGCTCGGCGCGACCGTGGTCGTGGTCGAGCCGTCGGCGCCCCATGGAGGTGTTGATAAATGGCGGAATCGCGCCCAGTTCCTTGCCGGGAAGATGAGCCTCGTTCCCGCTTTGGATGATGCTGAGGACCGGGGGCTGCTTGAGTCGCTGTTGGCGCGGGCGGACGTGGTCGTGCACTCGAGCGACCGTGATCTCGGCACATTGACGGGGCTGCTGTCCAGCGTGGACGATAAGGCTGTCGTGTGCGATATTACGGCATTCGGTCATGAGGGCCCGCTGTCCGGCAGAGGCGGGTCGGACGCCGAGGTGCAGGCGATGACGGGCATTCTGTATACGACCGGCTTGGCGGATGGGCCACCGGTCTCCCACTCCACGCCGATTCTTGAGTATCTGACCGCGGTACAGGCGGCCGGTGCGGTGTTGTTGGCGCTGCACGGCAGGCGCACGTCCGGCCACGGTCAATCTATCGACATGGCACTGTACGACTGCGGTTTTGCCGCGATGTCGTCATTCTTCTCTCGCCTGCTCGGTCCTCCAGCCGATGGCGTGCCTCAGGAGCCCTCCCGCCTCGGCAACCTGCATCCGCTGTCGGCGCCGTGGAATGTCTATTGCGCGCGTGATGGCTGGGTGCTGATCTGCACGGGCAGCAATGGGCAATGGGGACGTTTGTGCGAACTCATGGGCAGGCCCGAGCTGGAGCAGGATCCACGCTTCATTGACTCGGCGAATCGTGTGGTTCATGTGGTCCACGTCGACGGGATCGTGCAGGAATGGGTGGGCGGGCAAACAGTGGCCCATTGTGTGGAAGTGCTGGGCCGCGCGAGCATTCCCGCCGGACCGATCGTCCAGGTCGAGCGGTTCCCGAACGAAGACAATCTGATCTATCGGGGGATGGTTCAGCGCCTCACGGGGGCTCATGATGGTGAGGAGTATGGCCCGGGCTCACCCTTTCGGATGAGCAGATCCCCTGGAAAACACTTGATCCACGTTCCGGCGCCGGATGCGGACCGCTCGTGCATTGCCGCGTTGGCGCACGTCGGCCGAGGGCCGTGTCGAAAGTCTGGCGTCCGTGCGAATGCCCAGCCCTTGGCGGATCTTGTGGTCGTGGAGATTGGCCACTATACGACGGCTCCAGTGGGCGCGCGCTGCTTGGGCGCTTTTGGCGCCGATGTGATCAAGGTCGAGCCTCCGGGCGGGGAGGCCGCTCGTGGATGGAATCCCATCCAGCAGGGTCAGAGCGTGTTCTACACGATCAGCAACTCCGATAAGCGCTGCGTCGTCCTTGACCTGAGCAAGGACAGTGACTTGGCGCGGGTGCGAAGCCTGCTTACCGCCGCCGATGTGTTGATTGAGAACCTCAAGCCGGGAAGCTTGCTCAAGTACGGCTTGTCCTATGACGCGATCTCGGCCATCAACCCCCGCTTGATCTATTGTGCGATTTCGGGTTTCGGGGCCGATTCACTGTATGAGCGCCGTGCGGCCTTCGATACCGTTGTCCAAGGGATGTCGGGCTTGATGTCCCTGGCGGTGAGCCAGGGCATGCCGTTGAAAACCGGAATTTCCTATGCGGATGTGATGGGGGCGGCAAGCGCTGTGGCGGCGATACTCGCGGCGCTCGAGTACAGGCAACGCAGGGGCATGGGTCAGCACATCGACCTTTCGATGCAAGACATCGTTGCCTGGTCGACGCAGATGGCCTGGAACGGGCGCACCGGATCGACAGCGGATGCTCAGGAGCCTATCCGCATCCCGGCGCGCACTCCCGCCCAAGTATTGGCATGTGCGCATACCGAAGCCCGGAGATTGTATTTCACCGTGAATGATCATCGGGGAACGTGGCCCGCGCTGGCGGTGCCGCTGCGGCTGCTCGGAACACCTCCCGCGGTGTTACGGCCTGGGCCCGAGCTGGGGCAGCACAATGACATCATTTTCGGATCATTGGGTGCGCCGAAACACAAGCATGCATCCACGATTTTTCCAGGAACGAGGAAGACCATGAGCTACGAGAATCTTCAAATAACGCACGATGGGCCCGCCTTCATCATTACCGTGCACCGTCCGCGAAAACGCAACGCGCTGTCCATGCAGACCATAGACGAGATCAGCGATGCGGTGCGGCGGGCGGATGAGGATCCCGCGGTGCGCGGCATTATCTTGACGGGCGGCCCTGAGTTTTTTTCGGCGGGGGCGGATTTGAACGAGGCTCTCGGTGTAGAGTCCGTCGCGGACGGTGATGCGTTTTTTGGCCGTGCCAATCGCTTGTGTGCGCTCATGGAGGCGTCCTCGAAGCCGATCATCGCGGCAATCGAGGGGTTTTGCATTACCGGGGGCATCGAGCTGGCCATGGCGTGCGACATACGCGTGGGTGGGAAAGGCTCGAGCTATGCCATCACCAGCTCGAGGATCGGCACGGTTGCTGGATTCGGGGGCACACAGCGGCTACCCCGCCTGGTCGGGAATGCGGATGCTCTGGATATTCTTTTTTCCGCGGAAGCGATCGATGCCGAGCATGCCTATCGTATTGGTTTGATTACCCGGTTGGTCGAAAAAGGTGCGGCCCTGGACGAAGCCAAACGGATGGTGCGGGTCTACGAGAAGCGCGGGCCCATCAGCCTGGCTTTCGCCAAGCGCGCGGTGTACCGCGGCACGCAGATGGATTTGTACAGTGGGATCGATTTTGAATATTCGCTTGTGACATCTATTTATTCCACTGCGGATAAGCGGGAAGGGGTTTCCGCATTTTTGGAGAAACGAGAGGCCAATTTTACAGGCCGTTGATCAAAACTCAGACATGACAACCAGGAGACTATTATGAAATACAAACTTGCTTTGATCGCCACTTCTTTGGGGTTCGCCCTTGCGAGTGGCCATGCCCAGGCGGCGACCAAATGGAATATGGCCACTGGCTTTGCGGACAATAATTTCCAGACCGTGAACGTCAAAGCCTTTGCGGAGGACGTCAAGCGCCTTTCAGGCGGCGAGCTCGAGATCGTCGTGCATAGCGCGATGTCGCTGTACCGACAGCCCGAGATCAAGCGCGCCGTGAGTACGGGCCAGATACAGATTGGCGAGATACTGCTGTCCGCCTACGGCAATGAAGATCCGATGTTCGAGGCGGACTCCATTCCGTTTCTAGCAGTTGGCTATGACGAGGTCATGACCTTGTATCAGGCGCAGAAGCCGTTCCTCGAAGAACGTTTTAACCGGACTGGGACGACGCTGCTTTATGCGGTTGCATGGCCGGGCACCGCCCTCTACACGAAAACCCCTGTGACGCAGCTCTCGGATCTGGAGGGTGTGAAGATGCGTGCGTATAACGCAGCCACGGCGCGTCTGGCCGAGCGGCTTGGTGCCATTCCGACGACTGTCGAGGCGGTGGAAGTGCCCCAGGCGTTCTCGACCGGCATGATACAGGCCATGATCACGTCGCCCACGACCGGTGTCGATACGCACTCGTGGGAGTTCATCCAGCACTATCTGAACCTGCAGGCCTGGCACAACAAGAACTTTGTCATCGTCAACCAAAAGGCCTTTGACCGCCTCGATCCCAAGACCCAGGAAGCAGTCAGGAAAGCGGCTGCGCTCGCCGAGGAACGGGGATGGGCGGCGAGCAAGCAGGCTGGAGAGGCCGCTGTTAAAACGCTGGCCTCGAAGGGCGTGGCGATTACCGAGCCAAGCCCGGAGTTGATGCGCGAAATCAAGGACGCCAGCAGGCCGATGATCGACGAATGGGTCAAGAAGTCGGGACCGGACGGTGCCGCGATCATGCAGAAACTCGAGTAGGGCGCGGGACATGGGTGTCATCGAACAACAGGCGCCGGATGTGCGTGAGGGGGGCGCTCTGGCGGGCATTCGGGTGATTGATTTCAGCCGGATGCTGCCGGGGCCGTGGTGCGGCCAGATGCTGGCGGATCTTGGTGCGGATGTCATCAAGGTCGAGCAACCCGAGGTCGGCGACCTCGGGCGCCATAATGCGCCTAATTTCGTGCATGGCAGTGTGTATTTCAATACCGTCAATTTGAATAAACGCAGCATTGCATTGGATTTAAAGCGGGAAGCCGACCAGGCGATCGCGCAGCGCCTGATCGAAAGCGCTGATGTCGTGATTGAGTCATTCCGCGACGGCGTGCCCGCACGGCTCGGGATTGACTACGAGCGCGCCCGGGAGATCAAGCCCGACATTATTTATTGCTCGATTACAGGGTTTGGCCATTCCGGGCCGTGGGCCGCCATCCCCGGACATGACCTGGTGATCCAGTCCACGACGGGAATCATGGCCGCCGGCACCCCTGGGCCTGGGGCGCCGGCGATTCCGGGGCATCAATCGGCAGACTATGCGGCATCCAGCTATGCCGCCATCGGTATTCTTGCCGCCTTGCATCGGCGCGCCGCCACGGGCGAGGGGGGATATCTCGACATTTCGATGTTCGATAGCCTTTTTTCAATGAGCAATATCGTCAACGGTGGTGCATTAGCGCGCGCCGCGGGCAACGATAGCACGCCCGAAATGGCGCTTTGGGGCGGCAATCCCCGCTACAGCACGTACCTGACGCAGGATGGCAAGGCTGTCGCCGTGTCCTTGCTTGAAACTGCGGTCTGGCGCAAGTTCTGCGCGCTCATTGGTCGGGAGGACTTGATTCATGAAGAGGAGACGCCACGGGATCGCCACACAGAACACGGTGAGCGGGCAACCCTGTATTTCAAGGCGATCTCGGACTTGTGCCTATCCCGGCCGCGAGATGAGCTGATTGCATGGATGGTCGCGCGTGATATGCCGATTTTGCCGGTTTACACGCCCGACGAAGCGATTCATGGGCCGCAGGTCCGGGCGCGACACCTTGTCGAGTGGGTAGATCATCCCACGGAGGGCCGCATCCCGGTGCTGGGCAATCCGCTGGCGCGCAGCGGCTTGCTTGCCCAGGGCCGTCGGCCGGCCCCTGATCTGGGTGAGCACGGTGCCGTGGTTTTGGCTGAACTGGCCGAGACGCAGGCTCGCCGCGTGGCGCGGCGGGACGATAGTCACAATGGAGGATACTCTTGATGAGGGCGACCCCGAATACCGACGCGGTGGTGGATTTCGTACGTTCAAGCCGCGGGAGGGTCCTGCCGCCCGAGGTCCTCGACGCCGCCTTGTTTTGCGTGACGGACTGGTTTGGCGTGGCGCTCGGCGCGCATGGGCAGGAGCCGGTGGACGTACTGCGGCGCGTGATACAGGGCTGGGGTACTCAGGGCCGTGCGCAGATCCTGCTCGGTGGTACCGCCACGGCAGCCGCCGCGGCCTTGGTCAACGGGACGATGGCGCATTGCCTGGATTTCGATGACACCCATGTCGGTTCGATTGCGCATCTGAGCGGGCCGATCTTCGCAGCGGCGCTTGCCGTCGGCGGCGAGTGCGGCGCGTCGCCGCATGAGATTTTATGTGCGTTCGCAACGGGCTTCGAGGTTGGGGGGCGCCTTGGAAGCGCCGGTCTCGGGATTGCGATCAATGCGCGGCATCTGCATTCAACGGGGGTCTTTGGGTGTCTCGGCGCGGCGGCCGCCGCGAGCGTGCTCTATCAACTCGACGATCTGGGGGTGCGGCGAGCGATGGGCTTGGCCGCCACGCAAGTGGCAGGCCTGACAGGGTCTTTCGGCTCTCCAGCCAAGCCGTTCCATGCCGGCAAAGCGGGCATGAACGGTGTGCTCGCCGCCCAGATGGCGCGTGGAGGTTTTCACGCCGGCATGGATGTGCTCGAGCCGGGAGGCGGACTCGATCGAGCCCTGGTCCAGGATGCCGCGGTCCAGGTGCACGAGCTCGACTTCGCCGAAGGGTGGGAGATCACGCGCAATACCTACAAACCTTACGCGTCTTGCCTGCTCACGCATCCGATTATCGACGCGGCTCGCCAGCTTCGTGGCGTCTGCGATGAGTCGGAGATTCAAAAAGTCCTTATTTGTGTCAATCCCCTGGCAATACAGTTGGCCGGCAAGCCGGAACCCGCAACGCCGTTTGAGGGCAAGTTCAGTTTGGCGTTCTGCGCCGCGCTTGCCCTGACCGGCCGCGCGGTTTCGCAGACGGATTTCTCGGATGAGACGATTGCCGACCCGAGACTGCGTGGTCTGATGAACAAGGCCGAACTCGTCCCGCTCGCCGATATGGCCGTGACGTCCGGAACGCTGACGCTCGTGACCGAGGGCGGGGCGACGCACAGTGTGAATACGCCGATGGCGCGCGGCAATCCGGAGCATCCGATGAGCTGGGAGGAATTGCGCGAGAAGTTCGTCTCCTTGGCCTCGCCCGCGATCGGGCAGCGGTCCGAGCCGCTGTTCGCCTCATTGCAGAGGTTCAACGAACATGATGACCTATCGGCTGTGCTCGGTCTGATCAAATCAGGAGTATCGGAATGAAAAATACTGCGGAAAGACCCTTGCCGCCATTTGCGCGAAAGCCGCTACGCATGCTGATCGATGGGCATTGGGTG
The DNA here is from genome assembly GCF_040276065.1 of Castellaniella sp. GW247-6E4. Classification (NCBI taxonomy): domain Bacteria; kingdom Pseudomonadati; phylum Pseudomonadota; class Betaproteobacteria; order Burkholderiales; family Alcaligenaceae; genus Castellaniella; species Castellaniella sp. GW247-6E4. The sequence goes on from NZ_JBELOI010000002.1 coordinate 303,546, forward strand.
GAGGCTCGGTCGGGCGCGGTGCTTGAGGTGGAGGACCCGGCAGCGGGTCGGAGCTTCACAACGGTTCCCGCGGGCGAGGCGCAGGACGTGGACCTGGCGGTGCGAGCGGCGCGCCGGGCCTTTGACGAAGGGGTATGGGCCAGGCGCTCCGCGGTGCAGCGTGAACGGACCTTGTGGACGCTGTCGGATTTGTTTGAACGGCACATTGACGAACTGAGCGAACTGGAAGTGCTCGATAACGGCATGCCCATTTCGCTGGCCAAGCGAGCCATCGAGCGCGCGATAGACGGGTTCCGATATTACGCGGGCATGTGCACCAAAATTCATGGGCGCACCAGCGATATCTCGGGCCTGCGTGCGCAGTTTCATGCATATTCCTTGGTGGAGCCGGTTGGCGTGGTGGGGCTGATCGTGCCTTGGAATTCCCCTTTTGCCGCCGCGTGCAACAAGATTGCTCCCGCGCTGGCTGCGGGCTGCAGCGCGATCCTCAAGCCTGCGGAGCAGACGCCGCTGACGGCCCTGCGGATCGGTGAGCTGGCGCTGGAGGCAGGCGTACCTCCGGGCGTTCTGAATATCGTCACGGGCTTGGGCAGTGCCGCGGGTGCCGCCTTGGTGAACCACCCCGACGTGGACAAGATTTCGTTCACCGGCTCCACGGAAGTCGGCAAGGATCTGGTTCGTGCGGCGGCTGGAAATCTCAAGCGGCTCAGCCTGGAGTTGGGCGGCAAGTCCCCGGTGTTTGTATTCGACGACGCCGACCTGGATCAGGCCATACCGCGTGCGGCCGCCGCGATTTTCAGTAATAGCGGGCAAATCTGTTATGCAGGGTCACGCCTGTATGTCCAACAGGCTGTTTTCGATCGTGTGGTGGCGGGCATAGCGGACGTGGCGCGCAACATGCGACTTGGCGGCGGATTCGAGCCGGGCACCGAACTCGGGCCCCTGATCTCGGAGAGGCAGCGGCGCACGGTGATGCAATACATTGCAAGTGGCCTGGAAGAGGGCGTGGAACTCCTGGTTGGCGGACGCAGTCCGGACCGTGCGGGGTACTTTGTAGAGCCGACGGTTTTCGCCAGCCCCGGCAAGGATGCGCGTCTTGTGCGCGAAGAGATTTTCGGGCCGGTGCTGGCCGCCATGCCTTTTGCGAGCATCGATGAGGTGGCTTCCCTGGCCAATGACACGCCCTACGGGCTTGGGGCGGGTGTTTTCACAAACAGCGTCAGCACGGCTCATCGTGTTGCCCGCTTGGTGCGTGCGGGTAATGTCTGGGTGAATTTCTATGGCGGCTCGGATAAATCCCTGCCGTTCGGCGGCTATAAAGAGTCTGGCTGGGGGCGTGAAGGCGGCCCCGAGGGGATCGATGCCTTTTTAGAGAAAAAAGCGGTCTACATGCGGCTGTAAGCCGCAGCGGATTTTGGCATCACCATCGTGGATTTGGCATGGAGAGGACTCAATGAACCCAAGCGAACAGGCGCAAGCGCATGTCGGACTCAGCGCGGGGCGGCAACCCGAACAGATCGAGGCGACCCTATGCAGGCGGATTTTGGATCGATTCTACACAGGTTGTTTTGCGGTATCGATGACGGCGTTGGGATTGATGGCGGTGGCGGTGATGTTGCAGGTCGGGAGCCGCCTGATCGGTGTGCATATCCCTTCCATACCCGAAATCACGGGGTTTTGCATGGCGGTTTCCTCGTTTTTGGGACTGGCCTATACATTTCGCGAGGGCGGCCATGTGCGAGTAACGATGTTGCTGATTAATCTTGGTGATAAACGCCGCATGATGTTTGAGCGCTTCGTGCTCTCCGTGGCCGTGCTGCTCGCGGTCATGTTCGCTTTCTATCTGGTCAATATGACCATCGTGTCTTACGAGTATGGCGAGGCGTCATCCGGGATCATTCCAATTCCTCTATGGATTCCCCAATCGCTGGTTTCCTGCGGGGTCATATGCCTAGCCATAGCTATTATGGATGTTTGGGTGGATGTCTTTCGTGGGAAGCCCCCCGTATATATGAATAAAGAAGATATTCCACAATAAACGGCGTGCATAAGTAAGGAGGAGATTATGAATGAAACGCTGATTGCATGCATGCTGATAGTGATGCTATTTGGTCTTTTATTCAGCGGGCTTTGGGTTGCGTTTTCGCTTATTGCAATTACCGTGGTCACGCTGCTTTTTTATAGCGACTGGTCAACCATTGGGTCGATCATGGCTACCGCAACGTGGGGAACGAGTGCTCATTGGACGTTGACGGCGCTGCCATTGTTTATCTGGATGGGAGAGATCCTTTACCGGACACATTTGTCGGATGATTTGTTCCACGGACTCGCCCCGTGGGTCGAGCGCTTGCCAGGCAGGCTCTTGCACGTCAATGTATTGGGCTGCGGGGTTTTTGCCGCGGTATCCGGCTCGTCAACCGCCACGTGCGCGACCGTCGGCAAGATTGCCTTGCCCGAGCTCTCAGGCAGGAATTATCCGAGAAGCATCGCCGTCGGATCGCTGGCGGCCTCGGGCTCGCTAGGCATCTTGATTCCACCATCGATCATCATGATCGTTTATGGCGGGGCGGCCGATGTATCCGTGGCGCAGCTATTCATCGCTGGCGTATTGCCGGGATTATTGTTGATGGCGATGTTCTCGGGCTATATCGGCGCCTATAGTTTGATCCGGCCAGGCGCCATTCCAAAAGCCGAGCGGCGGACCCAGACATTCACAGAGATGCTCAAAGCCAGCAGGCGGATGATTCCGGTCGTCCTTTTGATCGGTTTCGTGATTGGTTCGATCTATGCGGGTCTTGCCACGCCCACCGAGGCGGCGGGAATAGGGGTGTTCGGGGCCTTGATCCTTTCGGCATTCTATCGCGTACTGACCTGGGACTCGTTCAAGCAGAGTCTGGTCGGTGCGACAATGACCTCATGCATGATTGCGTTCATTATGGCCGCCGCCGCAATGCTCTCGGTCGCGATGGGTTTCGCGGGCATTCCGCGCGCAGTGGCTGAAGCCTTGACTGCGATGCAGCTGTCGCCTTACCTGTTTTTGCTCGGGCTTGCGGCTTTACTGATTATCCTCGGTTGTTTTCTCGATGGCATTTCGATCGTTCTCCTGACAACGGCGGTATTGATACCCGCAGTGCGCGCGTACGGCTTCGACATGGTTTGGTTCGGGGTTTTTCTGATTATCGCCATAGAGATTTCGATGATCACGCCGCCCGTCGGGTTCAACCTGTTCGTGGTGCAGGATCTTACCAAGATGGATCCGTTCTCTATTGCCAAGGCGTCGCTCCCGTTTTTCTTCGTCATGCTTATTAGCATCGTTTTGCTGACCGTCTATCCAGAAATTGCCACGTATCTACCCAGCAAGGTCATATTGCGGTGAGCATCCGCGCTTACGGTTGTGTATTGTGATGAATATTAACCACAGAGATGTCGAGTTGAGTGGGGGGGGCCTTCATTATGTTGAGGGTGGCCCTCGATCCCAGGGCCGAATCCTGCTGCTGCATGGCGGATATGGGGGCTGGACTCATTGGGTAGCCAATCTCGAGCCTCTCTGCGCGCATCGGCATGTCCTTGCCGTCGATATGCCGGGTTTTGGCCATTCATATGATCCCGGCAGGTGCTTGGAGCCCGCGGAGCATGCCGAGGTTATCGCGGAGCTATTGGATAAGATCGAGATCAATGACGTTACGGTCGTGGGGTTTTCCTTCGGATCCCTGGTGGCCACGACACTGGCCCTTGAGCGTCCAGACTTGGTGGGTTCCCTCGTTTTGGTGAATCCGCCGGGTGTCGGCGCGCGTTCCGCGGACGCATTGGCCATACCGGCCCGGGTGTCGGCGATCACGCGTGCGCATGGCCGGCGGGAGGGGATCGCCGCCAATCTGCGCGAATTGATGCTCTGCCATTGGGAATTGATCGATACGGCCTTGATCGACCTTGTCAGTGATAGCGTTGCACGCACACGGTATGTGACCCGAGGCATTTCGCAGCAGTCGCAAACTTTGCAGCTGCTTGGACGAGTCACGCAGGGGGTCAAGGTCCTGATCGGAGAGCGGGACCCTTTTCATAGCAATGATCTGCCGGGGAGGGTGCTTGCCATTGATGAGGTGCTTGGCAGAGGCGCCGCCGATATCGTGCCGGATGCTGCGCATTGGTTGCAGTATGACCGGCCGGATAGATTCAACGAGGTTTTGCTCGAGCTGACGTCAGTCGACATCAAGATGCGATCCAGCGGCTGACACGCGGGCTCGGCCTGGCGGCTGCGCAAGGCTCCCGCGGCGGATTGGATTGGCATTCAATGCGCCTATTGACCCCAGGGGATTGTTTAAGTACAAAGCGAGTACAAAAGATACATCTATTTTCATCTTGGAGGCTCGCTTGCCACGTGGACGCCGGTTTAACCAACGCCCCATGACAATTCGACGATCTCAAGCTGCGGTGGCCGAAAGGCCGATGCGCCTGCTGCGTCCCCTGGCCTTGCTGCTGCTGTCCCTGGGGGTCTGCGTCCCAGCGGCGGCCGCGCCCGGCGACCTGATTGTCGATCCCGAGAGTTTCGTAGATACTGAGTTCCGGCGCAGCGGTGCCCTCGATCTGATCCGCGCGCAGTACGCCTATGCGCGCGGCTATACCGGCAAGGGGGTGCTGGTGGCGGTGCTGGACTCGGGGCTGTATGCGCAGCATCCCGAATTCATGGGCCGCGTCGCCGGGGGCTGGAACTTCCGCCCCGACCAGCAGCCCTGGGATTACGCGGATACCGAGCTGGATGACGAGCCCCCCCACTGGATCGAGGGCCACGGCACCCATGTGGCGGGCATCATCGGGGCGGCCCGCGACGGCGTGCAGATGCACGGCGTCGCCTACGAGGCGAGCCTGCTGGGCGTGCGCACGGATTTCGATCGCGATGGGCCCGCCTTCGATTACGCGATCCGGGCGGGCGCGCAAGTCCTCAACGGCAGCTATGGCCCCAGCGGCATGCCGCCGATGTCGATGCCCAACCCCGCTGATCCCGGCGGCCCGGCCATCCCCAACCCCAAGTTTCCGAGCGATCCGGGCTCGGACTTGCTGAAATACCAGAACGTCCCGATCAAAGACCTGCAGGCCCAGGCGGATATGCTGAGGCGCGCGGCGGCGGCCGACATCGTCATGGTGTTTGCCGCCGGCAACGATTACGAGAACTATTCGAGCCAGGCGTCCCACGTGTCTGGCTACGGCATGTACCACTTGATCACGCCGGATTTCTTTTTGACGCCGCCCGTGGGCGTCGACCCGATGTTCCGCTTCTGGGACATGGCGGCGACGCCGGACCTCTACGATCCGGCCACGTACGTGATCGTGGACTTTACGGATGACCGGGTCAGGAGTCTGGATTTCTCGGACCTGGGCGGGTCTATGCTGTCGGTGGTGGCGGTGGGGCCGGGCGGCGGGATCGCCAGCTATAGCAACCGCTGCGGCCAGGCGGCGATGTGGTGCCTGGCCGCGCCGGGCGGTGACGGCGGCGGCCCCGATGCGCCGATTTATTCCACCAACCCCGACCCGCGCCACGGATACTACGTCAAGATGGACGGCACGTCGATGGCCTCGCCGGTGGTGGCGGGCGCGGCGGCCGTACTGCGGCAGGCCTTCCCCTATATGAGTGCGCGCCAGATCATCGAGGTGATCCTGACGACGACCAACGACGGCGGGATTTACGCCGACGAGACGGTCTATGGGCGCGGACTGCTGGATCTGGGCGCGGCGGTCGGAGGGCCGGGCGAGTTCGGTGCCGACGGCTTTGCCAAGGTGTTCCGGGCCGACACCAAGGGGTTCGATTCGCAGTTCAGCAACGACATCGAGGGCGACGGCGGACTGGTCAAGGCGGGTGCGGGCACGCTGATCCTCAGCGGCCGCAATACCTACACCGGCGCGACGGTGATCGAGGGCGGGCGTCTGGCGGTCAATGGGGACACCTCGGCGTCGTCGTTCACGGTCGAGGCCGGGGGGACATTGGGCGGGCGCGGCCGAGTGGGTTCGACCGAGGTCTACGGCCGCCTGGCGCCAGGAAATTCGATCGATACGCTGACGGTCGTGGGCGACTACACGCAGCACCCGGGCTCGGTGCTCGAAATCGAGGTCGATGCCGCGGGCAACTCGGACCGGCTCGACGTAGTGGGCAATGCCGACCTGCGGGGCGGCGAGGTCGAGTTGCTGGGGCTCTCGGGCGGAGTGCTGGGCCGCGAATACGCGTTCATGACGGTGGCCGGCGTGATTGGTGGTCCGGGGTTTGCCGGGGTGCGCGACGATTATCTGTTTGCGGACCTGCGGCTGGTGCCCACCGGCACGGGCTTTCGTCTGGCCGTCGACCGCAGCGCGACGACCTTCGCCGCCCTGGGCAACACCGGGAATCAGCGCAGCGCGGCACAGGCGATCGAGGGGCTGGGCGCAGGGGCGACGCCCTACGAGGCCCTGATCGGCCTGCGGGATCCGACGCAGGCGCCGGGGCTGTACGATCAGTTTTCGGGCGAACTGCACGCGACGGCGCGCTCGATGCTGCAGGCCGATGCGGGAATGGTGCGCGCCGGGGTGATGGGGCGCCTGGCGATGCAAAGCCAGGCCGGGCCGGCGGCGGGATCCGGCTTGTGGGGCCATGCGATGACGGCATGGGGCCGGTATGACGGGGCTGGCGTGTCGCAGGATGCGAGCCGTTTCGGTTCCGGTTTCATGATCGGCCGGGACCTCGAGTGGACGCAGGGGCTGAGCGCGGGACTGGCGGTGGGCTACACGCGCTCGCGGGTGCGCGCCGAGCTGGACAATGAGGCGACGCTTGATGGCTATCACGTGCTGGCGTACGGCGCGGCGGGCAGCGGACCCTGGCGCTTGCGCGGCGGCGCGGGGTATTCCTGGTTCACCGTGGACACGCGCCGCGACATCGATGCGGGGGGCCTGGGCCGGCAGACGGCGCGCTACGGCGCATGGGCGACACAGATGTTTGCCGAGGGCGGGTATGCCTTGCCCGTTGGCTCCGCCCTGGTCGAGCCCTATGTCGGTGTTTCGCAGGTGTGGCAGGGGGCCGAGGGTTTTGCCGAGGACGGCGCTTCGCCGCTGTCGGGGCGCTCGGGGCAGGACGCCTTCACTCGGTCGGCGTTGGGCGCACGCGGGTATTGGCGGATCGAGACCACCTCGGGCGAGCTGCAATTGATGGCCGGCCTGGCCTGGCAACATGCGTACGGGGATCTGTCGCCGCGCGCGCGGTTGGCATATGTCGGTGGAGCGGACTACGAGCTCTCGGGTGTGCCGCAGGCGCGCGACGCGCTGCAGGTGGAGGTCAAGGCCAGCCTGGCGCGCACGCGCACGGCGCGTCTGGAGCTCGGCTACCTGGGTACGATCGGCGGCGGGACGCAGGCGCACGGGCTGCGCCTTCAGGCCAGCTACCGGTTCTGAGCGCCATTCCCATAGAGACGATGACTGTCAAAGATCCCTTGGGCCATGCGGCCGATTGGAGATGCCCGATGCCTGGATTGCGTGTGATGATGCTCATGGCCCTTGCCCTGTCGATGGTGCTGGCCGGTTGCGACGGCTCCGGCGGCTCGGGCGGGGGCGATACGGTTCCCGGCCCGAATGTACGGCTCAGCGGTCGGGTCACCTACGATTTCGTGCCAGTGGCCGCGACCCTCGCTGGTCCGGGTGCCTATCTCGACTATGCCGGCACCGCCGCCCTGCCCGCGCGCGGGGTGCAGGTTGCCGCCATCGCCGACGATGGCCGCGAACTGGCCTCGGGCAGCACCGATGCCGATGGCGGCTATACTCTGAGCGTACCCAAGAACACTCGTGTGCGCGTGCGCGCCATCGCCCGCCTGTTCCGGGCGCCCGGCGATGGCGCCAGTTGGGATTTTTCGATACGCGACAACACCTCGCCGGGCTATGCCGGCGATGCCGCATCGATCTATGCGGTGCAGGGCGACGCTTTCGAGCTCGGCGCGACCCATCTGTCGCGCAATCTGCATGCGGCCTCCGGGTGGACCGGCGCCGGATACGGGGAGGTGCGGGCGGCTGCGCCGTTCGCCATCCTCGACCAGATCTTCTCCGCTACGCAAAAGGTCCTAGCCGTTGACGATACTGCGGTCTTTGCACCTATGAATACCTACTGGAGCATTCACAATTTGCCGTCCAATGGTGACAAGGCCATCGGCGAGATCAGCACCAGCCACTGGGATGTCGAGGGCCCCCAAGCGGGACTCTACATCCTTGGAAAGGAAAATGACGACACCGATGAATACGATACGGGCGTCATCGTGCACGAATGGGGGCACTATTTCGAATCGAAATTTTCGCGGGCCGACAGCCTCGGAGGGGAACATGGCGGCGGGGAGCGGCTGGACATGCGCCTGGCGTTCGGCGAGGCCTGGGGCAATGCGCTGGCGGGCATGGTGCGCGACGATCCGATCTATGCCGATACCATGGGCATTCAGCAAAGTATCGCCGGCGTCGTGATGGATCTGAACGCGATTCCCGGCACTGAGCCACGCGGTTGGTTCAACGAGGCCTCGGTGCAGCATGTGCTCTACCAGATGTATAAATTACCGTCGATCGGCTTCGGGCCGATCTATGAAGTGATGGTCGGGCCGCAAAAGAACACCCTGGCGTTCACCAGCCTGTTCTCGTTTGCCACCTATCTGCGTGACAGCGTCGTCGCGGCCCAGGGCCAGATCGACGTGTGGTTGGACGGTATCAATACCCTCAATGGGCCTGGCCTGAATATCTGGGGCTCCGGTCAACTCTACCCTCCTCCTCCCGGTTTGCCAGCGGGGTATGAGACGATCATCCTGCCGGTTTACCAGGATCTGACGGTGGGCGTGGGCACGAACGTGTGCGGGACCGATGACTTCGGTTCCACCGATGAGGCCAAGCTGGGCAATTACCAGTTCCTGCGCCTGAATATTCCGGTGGATGGCAATTACACTCTATCCCTGGCGCCGGATGATCCAGGTGATAAGAGCGAGGCGATTCTGTATTCCGGTGGCCAGAGGGTTGCAGCTGTCGAGGAGGGGGGCCTGGTTCCCGTCGCCCTGAAGTCGGGGACCTATACTGTGTCGGTGAAGGGCGATCCGCTGAAAGCCTGCCGAACCATTACCGTGAATCATTGAAGGGTTCGCCATGAAAATCCAGCACCTGATGGCCGCAATCACCTTAGTCGCATGGGCGGGCATCGCTCAGGGTGCTGATCGCACGCATGCCATCACCCCCAAGCCCGGCGCGGCGGTGTCGGTGCAACTCACCAATGACGGACAACTGTCTACCGGCGTCCAGACGCGGCTCGACTTGCGGTTTGCCGGCAAGCCAGACAGCGTGATGACCGTCGAATACCGAACCGAAAATGGCCTGTTGCTGCGGTCGTCGCCGACGGTGCAACTGCGCAGCGACCTGCGGGGCCTAGCCACCGATGCGCCGATGGTCGAGGCCGTCACTGACGGCATTCATTATCTGCATGTCTCTATCACGCTGGGCGACCGGCGTCGGGTGGTGTCGATCCGCGTGACAGCCAATGCGGGAGGGGCGGGCCCGACGCGCAAGCTGAGCGGTCCACAGCTTCGGCCCCTGGTTTCACCGGGTGAGCCAGGCGTGAACGCGCAAGGGGATCCCTTGGTCATCCTGCCTGCGGCCAGATCCCCGTCGTTCGAGCCACCGCGCTGAGGGCTCGTGCCCTGTATGGATAAACCGTACAGGACGCTAGAGCCGGCCGCGTCGATCCCCGCGCGCAAAACCCAGCAGCGGACCGTCCAGGCCACGGCCAATGGCGAGGACCTTGAACAATTCGCCCATCTCGGCCTCGGACGCCAGGGTGTTGACCGTGGCCAGCGTCCGTGCGCGTGTCGCCGGATCCCCGTCCGGCGCCGGGATTAAACCGGCCAGGCCCGCGTTCATCAGGAAGCGAGCCTGGGACGTATAGCCCAGCACATCCAGTCCACCCGCCAGCGCCGCGTCGGCCATGGCGGTGAAATCCACGTGGGTGGTGATGTCCTGCAGGCCCGCAAGAATCAGCGCCTGGTCATGCGCATGATGGCGGAAATGGCACATCAAGGTCCCCTGGGCGCGTTGTGGGTGGTAGAACTCGCCCTGCGGGAATCCATAATCGATGAGCAGCGCCGCGCCGCGATCCAGCCACTGGCCCATGTGCTGGATCCAGGCCTCGGCCTGCCGGTTGATCTCGGTGCGATAGCCCGGTAGCGGCGGCATGCGTTCGGCGAGGCGGTCGGCCAGATCAGCCGGGGCCGGGCGTGCCTCCCAGCGAAACGGGCTGGGCGCGGCGGGCCGTTCGTCCAGGCCCACGCCCAGGACCTCGACGGCGCCCTCGGCGTTCCAGCACAGCAGGGCGGCCGGCATGGCGTCCAGGACCTCGTTGGCGATGACGCAGCCGCTGAAATTTCCGGGCAGGGCGTCCAACCACCGAACGGCGCCGCCCCAGGGCGCGAGCCTCTCGGCCTGGCGCGCCCGCAGGTCGGCCGAGAGTTCGAGGATGCAGTAGTCGACCGCCAGGCCCAGATCGCTCAGGGCGGGAATGAGGGATGCCGCCAGGGCGCCGGAGCCTGCGCCAAACTCCAGGACCATGGCGCTGTCGGCGGCCCTCAGGATCTGCGCCACCTGGCGGGCCAGCACTTGACCGAACAGCGGGCCGGTTTCCGGTGCCGTGGTGAAGTCCCCAGGCCCGCCGAGCTTGGCGCTGCCCGCGCTGTAGTATCCCAGGCCCGGCGTGTAGAGGGCGGCATGCATCCAGTCCTCGAACGGCAGCCAACCCTCGGCCGCCTGGATTCGTGCGCGCAGCATGGCCTGGACGCGCAGGCCATGGGCGCGCGCGTCCTCGTCGGGGGCCGGCAGGCCGGCGGGGAAATATATGGAAGGCGGGACCATGATGGGCGACAGGATATCAGGCCCCGTTCATGCCGCGCCAGCGCCCCATGCTCGATCGGGCCGGGCCGGCATCGGTGCGCGGCCGGTAGTGCTCGGCTCAGGCAAAGCGCGGACGCTGCGAGGGTTTGGCGTCATTGCGGCGCGCTGCGCGCTTGAAGGCGGACTTGGCGCCCACCTTGCCGGCGGCCTCGTCCTTGCGTCCCGCGAAAGCCGGGCGCTCGGGCCGGGCATGTTCCGCGCGGGCGCCCGCGGGCTTGTCCTGTTGCCACGGCTTGCGAGCGTGGCCAGGTTCGGAGGATGCCGCCGCGTCCTTGTGCCAGGGCTTGCGCGCGCGAGGGGTGCCATCGGCCGCGTGTCCGGCATTCTTATGCCAGGGCTTGCCGCCTTGCGGGCGGGCGTTCCGGGGCTTGTCGCGGTAGGTCGGGCGCACGGCGCGGGTGGGCTCCAGGCCCGGGATGGTTTCCGTGGGGATGGACTGGCCGATGAAATGCTCGATGCGGCGCACCTTGTGGCGCTCGGCATGGACGGCGAGGGTGATGGCCTGGCCGTCGCGGCCCGCGCGCCCCGTGCGGCCGATGCGGTGGACGTAGTCCTCGGCCTGCATGGGCAGGTCGTAGTTGAAGGCGTGGCTGATGGTCTGCACGTCGATGCCGCGCGCGGCGACGTCGGTGGCCACCAGCACCTGCACCCGGCCCTTTTGCAGCATGCCCAATGTGCGCGTGCGCTGGCGCTGGTTCATGTCGCCGTGCAAGGCGGCCGCGGCAAAGCCATTCTCGCTCAGGTGATCGGCCAGATCGTCGGCGCCGCGCTTGGTCGAGGTGAAGACAATGGCCTGATCCAGCTCGGTATCGCGCAGCAGGTGGTCCAGCAGGCGCAGCTTGTGCGCCTTGTCGTCGGCGTACAGCAGGTGCTGGGTGATGTTGGCGTGTCGTTGGTGCGCGTGCGAGATCTCGATGCGCTGGGGGTTGCGCATCATGCCGGCGGCGAGCTTGGCCACGGTGCCGTCCAGGGTGGCCGAGAACAGCAGGGTCTGGCGCTCGGCGCCGATGCGCGCGACGATGGCCTCGATGTCCTCGATGAAGCCCATGTCCAGCATCCGGTCGGCCTCGTCCAGAATCAGGGTATGGACGGTCGACAGATTCACTCGCTTGGCCTGGAGGTGGTCGATCAGTCGGCCGGGGGTTGCGACCAGCACATCCACCCGGCGGCCCAGCGCCTTGATCTGCGCGCCATAGGGCATGCCGCCCACTACGGTCGCCACGCGCAGGCCCTCGATGTGGCGGCCATAGCTTGCAGAGGCGTCGGCCACCTGCATCGCCAACTCGCGCGTCGGCGTCAGGACCAGGACCTGCACGCCGCGGCCGCCCTGAGCGGGGCGGTGTGACAGGCGTTCGAGGGCCGGCAGCATGAAGGCGGCGGTCTTGCCGCTGCCGGTTTGTGAGGACACCATCAGATCGCGGCCGGCGAGGGCTTGCGGTATGGCGGCCGCCTGCACGGACGTCGGGGTGTCGAAGCCTTCCGCCCGCAAGGCGGAAAGCAGGGCGGGGCCGAGGCCCAGGGTTTCAAAAGACATACGAATCCTCGTGCCATGCAGGGCATGGCAAACACGCGCGAGGGATATGGAGTGGTCGCCTCGAGCAGGTTGATGGAGCATCGTGCCGACCGGATCAACCTACTCATAGCGCAACGCGCGAAGGGCGCGGGCGCGACACAAAGGCCAGGGGGTCAGGAAGCGATGATGGGCGGCATGGAATCGGCGTGAATCTGAGGTGCCGAGGGGCTGCGGGTGGGGCCGATCACGGCGCCCGGATGCCGCCACAAGAGTCTTGCAGCGGGGGCAGTATAACCCAGGGATAACCCTTGGTCTCAGGAAATGGCGCAACGAGTGTCAAATTTACCGCGCGCTGTGGCAAAGAAGCTGCGCACATTGCGCACTCGGGCATCGCTCGTGAAGGCGCGCCGGGCGAGCGCCTGGTAGGCCGCCATGTCGGCGAGCTGCGCCACGAGGATGAAATCGGGCCCGCTGCTGACACGGTAGCATTGGGCGATCGCCGGGTCGGCGATGAGGTGGGCTTCGAAATCATCCAGATGCTCGACCGCCTGAGTGTCCAGAGTGATTTCGATGATGGCGGTCAGGCCCGCGCCTACCGAGGCGGGGTTCAGGATGGCCACTTGGCGCTCGATGACGCCGCCCTCGATCAGTCGGCGCACGCGGCGCAGGCACGTGGGGGGCGAGGCATGGACGCGCTGGGCGAGGGCCTGGTTGCTAAGGCTGCAGTCCCGCTGCAACTGCTCGAGGATGCGCAGGTCCAGTTCGTCGAATTCCAATGCGGGAGGCGGCAGCATGGCTGAGATCTCTAGAGTGAAACAGTTTTAGCAAGGTGGAATTTAATCGGATAATTATTCCAATAATTAATTTTATAAGAAATATTATTTCTTTCCTAGTAATGTATAACTCATAATTTCATTAATCAGTGCAACTAGAAATCAAATTTCATCTTGACTGGCTCAAAATAGCACTCATCATTCCAGTCGAACAGAGGTGCTTTCATGTGCGGCATTGTGGGCGCTGTGGCGCAAGACAATATCGTTCCCGTCCTGCTCGAGGGCCTGCGGCGTCTCGAATATCGTGGTTATGACTCCTGCGGGGTGGCGGTGCATACCGGCACGGGCCTGCGGCGCGTGCGCAGCACGCAACGCGTGGCCGAGCTCATCGCCGAGGCGGCCCGGGACGACTTGCAGGGCCTGACCGGTATCGCGCATACGCGCTGGGCCACGCATGGCGCGCCCCTCACGCATAACGCCCACCCGCATTTCTCGGGCCCCCCGCAAGGCGCCGCGCGCATCGCGCTGGTGCATAACGGTATCATCGAGAACCACGATACCCTGCGCGCCGAGCTGCAGGCGGCCGGCTACAGGTTCGAGAGCCAGACCGACACCGAGGTGATCGCCCACTTGGTCGATCACCTCTACGACGGGGACCTGTTCGCCGCCGTGCAGCAGGCCGCGCGTCGGCTGGAGGGCGCCTACGCCATTGCCGTGTTCTGCGCCGAGGAGCCGCATCGCGTGGTGGGCGCGCGGCAGGGATCGCCCTTGGTGGTGGGGCGCGGCGCCGCTGGCAATTACCTGGCCTCGGACGCCTTGGCCCTGGCGGGCACTACTGACCAGATCATGTATCTCGAGGACGGCGATGTCGTCGATCTGCAGCTCGCGCGGGTCTGGGTCGCGGATGGCGAGGGCCGCTCGGTCGAGCGCGCCGTCCACACGGTCCACGTGCACACCGGCGAGGCCGAGCTCGGCCCCTACCGGCACTTCATGCAAAAAGAAATCTTCGAACAGCCACGGGCCGTTGGCGATACGCTGCAGGACATCGATTCGATCATGCCCGAGCTGTTCGGCGATGGCGCCCACAGGGTCTTTCAGACCATCGACCGCGTCCTGATCCTTGCGTGCGGGACCAGCTACTACGCCGGCCTGACGGCGCGCTATTGGATCGAGTCTATGGCGGGCGTCCCGGTCAATGTCGAGATCGCCAGCGAGTACCGCTATCGCACCAGCGTGCCGGACCCGCGCACCCTGGTCGTGACCATCTCGCAGTCGGGCGAGACCGCCGATACCCTGGCGGCGCTGAAGCACGCCCGCAGCCTGGGCATGACGCACACGCTGACCATTTGCAATGTGGCGACCAGCGCCATGGTTCGAGAATGCCGGCTGGCCTTCATCACCCGGGCGGGCGTCGAGATCGGCGTGGCCTCTACCAAGGCCTTCACCACGCAGTTGACGGCCCTGTACCTGCTGACGCTTGCCCTCGCGCAGGTGCGCGGCGGCCTGGATCCCGCCGCCGAGGCGCAGGCCATCAAGGCGTTGCGGCACCTGCCCGCGGCCATTTCCGCCGTACTCGCCCTCGAGCCCCAGATCATGGCATGGGCCGACCGCTTTGCCAGCAAAGAGAACGCCTTGTTCCTCGGGCGCGGGATGCACTATCCCATCGCGCTCGAAGGCGCGCTGAAGCTCAAGGAAATCAGCTATATCCATGCCGAGGCCTACCCGGCCGGCGAGCTCAAGCACGGTCCGCTGGCACTGGTGACCGATGCCATGCCGGTCATCACGATCGCGCCGCACGACGAACTGCTGGAAAAGCTGAAATCCAATATGCAGGAAGTCCGCGCACGCGGCGGCGAGCTCTATGTGTTCGCCGACGCGGATTCCCTGATCGCCAGCGCCGAGGGCATCCACGTCATCCGCATGCCCGAGCATTACGGCAGGCTGTCGCCGATCCTGCACACCGTGCCGCTGCAGTTGCTGGCCTACCACACGGCCTGTGCCCGCGGCACCGACGTCGACAAGCCGCGCAACCTGGCAAAGAGCGTGACGGTGGAGTAGTCCGTCAGACGTCTGTCCGCGCGTATTGCTTGGCCATGATATGCCGGTAGGCGCTCTGGATGTCCTGCCACAGGGCGTCGCGCGCGCCGACTGCGTCCCCGGCCTCGAGGGCGTCGATCATATGTGCGTGGTGATTGACGGCGATGCGGTCGCGCGTCCGCTCGGACCCCACCCTCAGGTCGTAGTTCAGGACCGGGCCGATGCGCAGCCACAGGATCTCGATGATCTTGAGCAGCATGGGCATGCCCGCGGCCTCGTAGACTTGAAAATGCAGGGACTTGTTCAGCAGGATGGCCTGGGCCAAGCTGTCACCGCCTTCCCCCATGCGCATCGACAGGGCGTCGTTGAGCTCGCGCAAGTCGCATAGCAGCGCCGGCGTGACGTGCTGGGCGGCCTGCTCCACCGCGTAGCCCTCGACGTGTAGGCGGATTTTCGTGATTTCTTCGAACTGCTTTGCCGTCATGACCGGCACGCACACGGAGCGGTTGGGCGTGACTTCGAGCGCCTGATCGGCTACGAGCTGGTAGACCGCTTCGCGCACGGGCATCATGCTGACGCCCATCGCCTCGGCCAAGGAGCGTAGGGACAGGGACTCGCCCGGCTGCGACTGCCCTGTCAGCAGCAACTCCTTGATCTGGCCAAGGACGTTCGCCCCCAGGGTCTCTGGCCGCGGTGCCGGTTTGAGCGGAATGGGCATGGTGTTCGTCTCTTTTTTCATTAGGGTAATCACCATGTGTGATCTGTGATCACAAATGCTTAAGATGATGTCTGTATTCGGTACTGTACGTCAACCGCTTTTTGTATGAGCAAGGAAAGACATGGCGAGCAAGAGAAAGGCCATTATCACCTGCGCCGTCACGGGTGCCATCCATACCCCCAGCATGTCGCCTCATTTGCCGGTGAGCGCGGATGAAATCGCCGAGGCGGCCATCGGTGCGGCGCAAGCCGGCGCCGCCGTCCTGCACTTGCATGCGCGCGATCCCAAGGATGGCCGGCCGTCGCAGGAGCCCGCGCTCTTTCTGCCGTTTCTGCAAAAGATCAAGGCAGCGACCGACGCCGTCATCAACCTCACGACCGGCGGCAGTCCGCACATGAGCGTCGAGGAGCGCATGCGTCCGGCCATGCATTTCAAGCCCGAGCTCGCCTCGCTGAACATGGGGTCGATGAATTTCGGCCTGTTTCCGATGCTGGATCGGTTCAAGACCTTTCAGCATGACTGGGAGCGCCAGCATCTCGAAAACAGCCGAGACCTCGTGTTCAAGAACACCTACAAGGATATCGAGGCGATCCTGCGCATGGGAGCCGAGAACGGCACCCGTTTCGAGTTCGAATGCTATGACATCAGCCATCTCTACAACCTGGCGCATTTCATGGATCGCGGTCTCGTCCAGCGGCCGCCGTTCATCCAGTCGGTGTTCGGCATCCTCGGCGGCATCGGGCCCGATCCCGAGGACCTGATGCATATGCGCCGGACGGCGGACCGGCTGTTCGGTACCGATTACCAATGGTCGATCCTGGGCGCCGGGCGCCATCAGATCTCGCTCGCCGCCATCGGGGCGGCGATGGGGGCCAACGTGCGCGTGGGCCTCGAGGATTCGCTCTGGATCGGGCCGGGGACCCTGGCCGCGTCCAACGCCCAGCAGGTGAGCCGCATCCGTACGGTGCTCGAGGCCCTCAACCTGGAGGTGGCGACGCCCGCTGAGGCCCGCTCGATGCTACAGCTCAAGGGTGCCGAGCAGGTGGGTTTTTAGTTGTTTTTCGTGAATGACTTTTCGTGAAAGAGGCGCGAGTGCCATGAATACAAGATTGTCCGATGCCAGCCCCCATTCCCGCGTGAATAGGGCGGTGACGCCGAAACTGCCGTACGCGGACCGGGCCAAAGGGGTTTTCATCTATGACGAGGCCGGCAATGATTACCTGGATGGTTCCGCCGGGCCCATGGCGGTGTCCCTGGGGCACGGGGTTCCAGAGATCCTGGACGTCATGCGCGAGCAGGCGGAAAAGATCTGCTTCGCCTACCGGACGCAGTTCGACAGCCGCGCCAAAGAGGGTCTGATCGAGGCGCTGGTCGATTTGGCGCCCGAGGGCTTCGATTGGGCCTTCCTGGTCAACAGCGGCTCGGAGGGCACCGAGCTGGCTCTGCGCTCGGCCATCCATTATTGGGAATTCAAGGGCCGGCCCGCCAAGGTCAATGTGCTGGGGCAAAGCATCAGCTATCACGGCATGACCATGGGGTCGCTGTCCATGTCCGGTCACGCCAGCCGCCGCAAGGACTACAGCAGCCTGCTGCACGAGTTCGCCCTCGGTGTGACGCCGTATTCATTCCGCGCCAAGCAACAGTCGCAGGCCGAATATCTGCGTGAGGTCCTCGACAACTGGGAGCGCGTGCTCGCTGAAAAGGCGGATATCATCGCCGGCATCATCGTCGAGCCCGTCGTGGGCGCCGCGGGCGGCGCCTTGACGCCTCCCGATGGCTATCTGTCCGGCTTGCGGGCGCTTTGCGACAAATACGAGGTCCTGCTGATCGCCGACGAGGTCATCACGGGCCTGGGCAGGACGGGCACGTGGTTCGGGTGCGAACACGACGGAGTGGTCCCGGACATGATCGTGACGGCGAAGGGCATGAGTTCCGGCTTTACGCCGATGGGGGCCGTGCTCTACCACCATCGGGTGTCCGAGAGCTTCCGCGACGTGCAACCCCAGGGGCATACGTTCAGCGGCAATCCCTTGAGTTCCGCAGTTTGCCTGGCTGTCGTGCGCTATATGCGCAGCACGCGGATACTGGAGAACGTACGCGCCAGGGGCGAGCAACTGAAGGCGGGTCTCGAGCGCCTGTCGCAGGCCTACCCCTGGATGGCCGACGTCAGGGGGCGTGGCCTGCTGTGGGGCTTCGAGCTTCTAGCCGATCCGGAAAAACACACGCCGCCAGCCGCGGAAGTCCAGGCCAACCGGAAATTCGTCGATCATTGCTTCGCCGAGAAGCTCATCGTCTACCCGGCCGGCGTGGCGCCGTACAACAACGCAATCATCATTTCCCCTCCGCTGACGATCACGGAGCAAGAGGTCGAGGTTCTGTTGACTCGCCTCGAGGCCGGGATGCGCGGCTATTCGAAGGAGCTAGGGCCGCGAGGCTCGTGATATCCGACCGGCGACGGGTAGGAAAACAGCAGCAGGTTCTCGGCATGATGAACACGAACGGCGATTGGCGGAGACTTAAAAAAGAGCATGAAAGGGACAAGAGGAGAAAGGCCGCCGGTGCCGCCCTCCTCGTGCTGCCGGCTGTCGCGTTCGTATGCGTCACTTTTATTTCCGCGATCGCCTTCTTTTTGTTCAAGAGCGTGGACAACAGCGTGGTGCCGGACACGCTGCCCCACGCAACGGCGGCCATCCAGGGTTGGTCCGGCCAGGGCACGCCCGGCGAGGAGGTCTATACGGCGCTGTTCGAGGACCTCCGGCAGGCCAAGGGGAGCCAGGACCTGTTCGTCCTTTCGAGGCGGCTGAATTACCAGCAGCCGGGCTTGATGGCCCTGATCAACAAGACCGCGCGCAGATTGCCCGTCGAGAATCCGCAATCCTACAAAGAGGCCCTGACAGGCATCGACGCCAAGTGGGGCGAGCCGGAGGTCTGGCGGCTGATCCATCGGGAATCCTCCAGCCTGACCTCATTCTTTTTGCGCAGCACCATCGGGATGACCGGCCCCAAGTATGGTGACGTCAGCGACGCGGGCGGCACGGTCTATTCGACCACGCTGCTGAGGACATTCTGGATATCTGCGATCGTGACCGCCGTGTGCCTCGTGCTCGGATACCCGCTGGCCTATCTGCTGGCGAGCGCGCGGGGCAAGGTGCTGCGGCTGGTATTGCTGGGCCTGGTGCTCACGCCGTTCTGGACTTCCCTCCTGGTGCGCACGCTCGCCTGGATCGTCATATTTGCAAAGGACGGGATCGCCAATGCCATCCTGGCCTGGATCGGCCTCATTACCGAACCCATTTCGATGCTGTACACCCGTGGCGCCTTGTATGTCGGAATGGTGCAGATCCTCCTGCCGTTCATGGTGTTGTCGATCTATTCGGTCATGCGTGGAATCTCGCCCATCTATGCGCGCGCGGCGCTGTCGCTGGGGGCGAAGCCGCTGTACGCGTTCTATACGGTGTACCTGCCACAGACCATGCCGGGCGTGGGCGCGGGCATCGTCCTGGTCGGGGTGCTGGCTCTCGGGTTCTACATCACGCCGATGTTTCTGGGCGGGCCCCACGACCAGATGGTGAGTTATTACATCGCGTACTTCACGGATCAAAACGCCAACTGGGGGATGGCCGCATCCCTGGGGGTATGGCTGCTGGCCTTCACCCTGGTGGCATTCGCGCTGGTCAACAAGTTCGTGGGAGTGAACAAGGCCAGATGACAACCCCCCTCGTTCCCAGCGAGCACACCCAAAGGAGGACTGAAGCAAGTGGCGATGAGATTGACCTGGCATTGAACCGGATATCAACGATTTATAAGTGAGGATGACATCATGATTGGTACAAAAGCAGCGTTGTCCACAGTGGCGCTGATGGTTGCCGGGCTTTCGATACAAGTCCAGGCCGCCGAACTCAATGTTTCATCGTATGGCGGGGCCGATGCGGCCGCCTACCGTGCCGCCTACTGGGAGCCCTTCGAGGCCCAGACCGGCATCAAGGTGAATGAAAGCCTGTCCGACGGATCCATCGGCAAGGTGCGCTCGCAAGTCGCGAGCGGCCATGTCGTCTGGGATGTGGCGCAGACGGACCTGGGCAATATGACCATCGGCTGCAGCGAGGGCTTGTTCGAGAAAATCGATCTCACCGGTCTGCCGGTGGACGATTTGCTGCCCAATACGATTTCGGAGTGCGGCATTGCGTCCGAATTCGCGGGGACCGTGCTGACGTATAACGCCAATGTCGTCAAGGAAGGGCCCACGTCCTGGGAAGGTTTCTGGGATACGGGGAAATTCCCTGGCAAACGGTGCCTGCGCAAGCATCCGGAAACGCTGATTGCGGCCTTGCTGGCCGATGGCGCGAGCCGGGACGAAATCTACAAGCTGCTGGGCACCGAGGAGGGCGTGAAGCGGGCCTTCCGCAAGCTGGGCGAGATCAAGCGCGATGTCGTCTGGTGGGAGTCGGGCACGCAGCAGATCCAGAATCTGCTCTCGGGCGAGTGCTCGATCGGCAGCACCTGGAACGGGCGGGCGGCGGACGCCAACGCGGCCGGCAACAACCTGAAACTCGTCTGGCAGGCGGGATACTACCTGCAATGGGATAGTTGGACCATTCTGAAGAACAGCCCGAACAAGGAAGCCGCCAAGCAGTATCTGAAATTCGCGCTCGATCCGCAGCGGCAGGCCGAATTCATGCGGCATATCACCTACGGCGTGGCCAATGAAAAGGCGTATCCCCTGATCCCGGAGACCTTGCGCGATCAGATGCCGACCACCAAGGAGCACCTGCAGTACGCGGTGGCCTCGGATGCGGAGTTCTGGCTGCGCAATGGGGACGAACTGAACGCCATGTTCCAGGATTGGGTGTCGCATTGACATTGAGCGCTCGGCGCAGGCCGTGATGTTCGGATACGTGAGCGGGTCGCCCCATGGTGATCGTGGCGCGGGGGCCGGCCCGAAACGGGCCCGCCGCCGCGCTGGGGTAGCCCGCGCGCACACCGAGCGGCAAAACTATTGAAAGGGCAGTCATGGACGGTAGTGCGAACCCGCCCGGGGAAGGTGCGGTGGAGATGGAAAAAGATATCCTGGTCCAATTCAAGAACGTCTCGAAAACCTATGACGGGGACGGGCTGGCCGTTCGCAACCTGGACCTGGACATCCGCAAGGGCGAGTTTCTGACCCTGTTGGGGCCCTCTGGGTCCGGGAAAACGACGACGCTGATGATGCTGGCCGGGTTCGAGACGCCCAGTGACGGTTCCATCTGGTTGTCGGGCAAACGCATCGACACCTTACCGCCCCATCGCCGGGGAATCGGGGTCGTATTCCAGCAGTATGCGCTGTTTCCGCATATGACGGTGGCGGAAAACATCGCGTATCCGCTGCTGTGTCGCAAGATGCCCAAGCACGAGATACGCGAAAAGGTGCGGGGCGCGCTCGAACTCGTGCAATTGGCCGATTTCGCCAATCGCAAGCCCAATCAGCTCTCGGGCGGCCAGCAGCAGAGGGTCGCCTTGAGCCGCGCCCTGGTGTTCGAGCCCTCGATCGTCCTGATGGACGAGCCCCTCGGGGCTCTGGATCGCAAGCTGCGTGAGACCCTGCAGATTGAGATCCGGCGCATCCATCGGGAACTGAAGGTGACGATCGTGTATGTCACGCACGATCAGAACGAAGCGCTCACGATGTCCGACCGGATCGCGGTGTACCGAAACGGCGAGATCAGCCAGATCGACACGCCCGACGCAATCTATGGAAATCCGCGGGACGCCTATGTAGCGACCTTTGTCGGCGAGAGCAATCTGCTGCCGGGCATGATCGAAGGTGTCGGCGATGGCGGTGCCTTGCGGGTGGCGCTGGATGCCGGCACCGGGGCCGAGGCGCTGGCCGCGGACGGCGCGGCCCTGGAAAAGGGCATGCGCATCGTCGCCTCGGTGAGGCCCGAGAACGCCAAGGCATGTGCTTCCCTGGATGACTTGCCCAGCACCCATCCAATCGGGTTCGGGTGCCTCGAGGGGGTTGTCGCCGACCTGATGTTCCTTGGGGAACAATATCGGATGAGCGTGTCCTTGAGCAATGGACAGATCTTTATCGTCAAGCTCTCGATCGGCGAATCGTCCAGGTTCGTCATCGGGCAATCGATCGTCGTGTACTGGGACAAGACGGACTTGAAGGTACTGGAAGCCGTAGCGTAGGGGCCTGGAATGAAAATTGCGCAAAACGACGTTTGGATTCTTGTCTTTAGGGTGCTGTGCGCCATCATCTTGATGTTCCTGCTGCTGCCCCTGCTCATCATCGTGCCGCTGTCGTTCAGTCCTGACAAGTTCTTTTCGTTTCCGCCCACCAGCTTTTCCCTCAAGTGGTATGCCAGCATATTCACCAGTGAGCGATGGCTGCAGGCCGGCCTGAATAGCCTGTTCATATCGGTTTGTGCCACCCTCTTGGCCACCTGCCTGGGTACGCTGGCTGGCGCCGGCCTGGCGAAGTACCGGTCCAGGACGAGCAATCTCGTCCTGGGACTGCTCTTGCTGCCCATGCTGGTGCCGATCGTCATTACGGGGGTGGGCATCTTCTTTCTCGACGCCTATCTCGGGATCGCGGGCACGTATGCCAGCATCATCATCGCGCAGGCTCTGGTCGGGCTGCCATTTGTCGTGATCACCGTCACCGCAACCCTGCAGGGATTCGATCACAACCTGATCCGCGCCGCGCTGAGCCTGGGGGCGAGTCCGGTCAAGGCGTTCGTCTCCATCCTCATTCCGGTCATCATGCCCGGGGTCCTGGCCGGGGCGCTCTTCGCCTTTGCCGTTTCATTCGACGAGATCGTCATCACCTTGTTCCTGATCAGCCCGGGCAAGGAAACCATACCCGTGCAGATATTCTCCGGCATCAGGGACAGCATCAATCCCGAGATCACGGCCATCGCGTCTTTGCTGCTGCTGGTGTCCGTCCTGATGATGCTGCTCGCGGGCCTCTTGCTGCGCGACCGGGACAAGCTGAGCAGTCTGGTCAAGAATGCATAGCCGGGCTTGCCGGGTGGGCGGGCTGCCCCGGCAGGCTGATCGTGAACCGGGAGCCTGCGCCGGGCTGGCTCTGGCAGCGGATGTACCCACCGTGCCGCGCCGCGACTGTCTGGGCGAAGGCCAGCCCCAGGCCGCTGCCGGCGGGTTTGTCCGCCCCCGCGGACGCACGCCAGAAAGGTGTGAACAGGTGCTCGATCTGGTCCGGGGCGATTCCCGGCCCGGTGTCCTGGACGTGGATGTGCCAGAACCGCTCATCGAAGGTCAGGCCGCAGTCGATGGCGCCGCCGCTCGAGCTATACAGGATGGCATTGTCGAGGAGATTGCCGAGGGCGCGAGCCATCAGGTCCATGTCGATCGCCAGGACCGCCTCGCGCTCGCCGCCGTCGAAGCGCAGGTCGATGCCGCGCTGTGCGGCCCGGGGCCAGCGGCGATCGCAGCAATCCTGGATCAGATCCTGCAGAATGCAGGGGCGGATGTTCAGGACGGCCGATTCGGCGCGCGCCAGTTGAACGAACTGATCCACCAGCCTCAGCGTGGCGTGGGCCTGCTGCTCGATATGCGCCAGGGCGTCGGTCTCGGACCATTTCAGCGGCGCCTGGCGGCGCAGCTCGATGGTCGCCAGGATGCTGCTCTGGGGAGATCGCATGTCGTGCGAGATGAAACCCAGGGTTTCCTCCTGCGCCTTGGCGGCCTGCTCCAGGCGCGAGATCGCCCGGTGCAGGCGGACGGCCCGCTCGGGCAGCGTGTCGGGACCGGATTGGCCGCTGGACTGTGGTTCGTCATGCAGAGGGATCCGCAAGCGCTCCAGCTCGGTGTCGATGTGTCCAAGCGAGGCCTCCTGGCAACGCCAGCTCCACAATGGGTAGGCGAGCAGGAGCGCGATCACCGGGCCCGCCGGCGGCAACCAGTATCGTGCCCATTGCATCAGTAGGGCGTCGAGGGCGAGAAAGACCGCCAGCGCCGCCAGTGCGCTGGCCAGACTCCATCGAGGGGACAGGACGCGCAGGCCCAGACAGACCGGCAGGACCGGGAGCAGCGCCGCCAGTGCCAGGACCAGTGGCGGCGCCAGGCGGATCCACGAGCCGCCTTGCAGGTTTTGCAGGCTGTTGGCGAGGATCTCGACCCCGGCCATCAGGCCGCCGCCGATGGCGGTGGGCAGGCGGTCGCCCAGCCCGGAGGCCCAGGCGCCGATGAGCACGATGCGGTCCCGGAAGACCTCATCGGAGATCTGGCCGCTCAGCACGGCGGCGTACGGATAGAGGGCGTAGCCGTGGTCGGGATCCGCGAACTGGATGTATGAGGCGGCATCCGGCGCGATGGCCTCGGCCCGCCGCGTGGCGGCGTGGTTGCCGCCAATGCGGGCGAGCTCCAGTGCGAAATGAGGCATCGGCGGGCCGCCTTGCGCGGGCGTGCGGCGCAATTCGATCCAGCGCAGGGTGCCGTCCGGGTCGGGTTGCGCGTCGATGCGGCCAACGGCCGCCGCGGCCCGGACCAGTTCGGGCAGCGGGGCGATCCGGTGCTCTCCGGTGGGATCCAGGACTATGGGCAGGACGACGCGTCCATGCCGGGCGATGGCCTGCGCGAGGATCGCATCGCCGCCCGGCCGGGTAGGGTGCGGCTCGGACAGGATGAGGTCCAGCCCGACGGCCCGCGCCTGTCCCAGGTGCTCGAGCAGGGCCGCGTGGATCGAGCGTCGCCAGGGCCAGTATCCCAGGGTTTCGATGCTGGCATCGTCGATGGCGATGATGGCGATGTCGCGGCTCGCGGCCGGGTGCGCGACCGCCTGCATCCCCAGGTCGTAGCTCAGGCGGTTGATCTCGCGGATGCCGGGGGCGTCGCTCCAGAGGGACAGGAGAATCGCCAGCAGGGACAGCGCGAGGGTGAGGCTCAGCCACTCGGCCCGCAGGCGGCGCCTGAGACCGCTGGGGTAACGGGTGCCCGCCACGCTCGCCGGGTCAGAAGGATTGCAGCGTGACGGGCGTCCCGTCGGTGGTCAGCACCGGCAGGCCGTCCGCGCTGGTCAGGCCGCCTTGAAGGCGCAGGGCGACGGTGGCGTCCCGACCCTCGATCCCGAGATCGTCGATGCCGCGTACGAACACATGGTACAGGCCGCCGAGGGCCGGCAGCCGGACCGGGGGCGCGGCGAAGCGCTGGCTGTGCGCCAGCAGGGCACCCTCGGCATCCTGGGAGACGCGGACGCGGTACGCGACCGCCCCGGGGAGCGCGGGAAAGTCCAGTGTCCCATCGGTGCCCACGTCCTGCGCGGCCGGCAGTTGGGGCGCCGACAGCAGGGGGCGGATGCCGCGGAATGTGCCGGATGTGTCGTAGACCATGCCCTGGTTGGCGTCGATGCGTTGTTCGGCCTGTCCCGCGTCGCTGCTCACCGCGGCGCGCCCGTGCAGGATTTCGTGGCGTGAGCCATCGGTGTCCGCATGGACGCGCAAGCGCGTGCCCCGTACGCCCGTAACGGTCGCTGGCGTGCGGACCTCGAACCGTCCGACGCCGGTATTTCCGGGTGCCACGATGGTTTCGATCGATCCTTGGCGAATCTCGAGAATGGTGTCGGTGAGTCCGGCACCCTGGAAGGCCCGGAGGTGCCCGATTCGCAGCTCGGTACCCGGCGCCAGCGTCAGCAGGCTGCGGTCCTCGAGCTGGATGGTGGCCGTGCCGCTGCCGCCGCTGCGCAGGATCTGGCCGTCGGCCAGCGCCTCGCCCGGGCGCAGCGGTCGATCATCCAGCGTGACCGTGCCCTTGACGTGGATGATGCTGGTGTCCGCGGGCCGCTCGGGGATGAGCGCAAACGGGATGCGCAGCACCGAGCCGATCCGCAGGGCGTGAGTATCGTCGACCTGATTCAGGCGCTGCAGGACGGTCCAGTTGGACGGCTGCAGCGTATAGCGGTGCGCGAGCTGCTCGAGCGTGTCGCCGGCCTCTATTTGGTAGAGGAAGTCCTCGCCGCGCGCGCCCAGCGGCTGGCTCGTTGCCAGCGGGGGCAGGGCCAGGCCCGCGCACAGCAGGCCCAGCCACAGACCGCGCCGGGGCAGGAGTCGAAGGAGACTGGAGGGATGCTCGGTAGAGGTCATGGGTCGGATTGAGGAGTGGACAGGAGTTCGAGCCGGTAGCCCAAGGCGTAGGAGGCGCTCAGCAGCGCGCCGCAGGCCGGCCCGAGCTGGAGCTTCTTGCGGATGTTCGACAGGTGGGTGTCCAGTGTACGCGAGGTGCTGGGCACTTCGCGGTTCCAGACCAGGGCGCTGAGGTCGTCGCGGGAAAACAGGCGCCATGGGTTACGCAGGAACAATGCCGCCAGGTCGAATTCCTTGGGCGTCAGGGAAATGGCAGCGCCCCGCAGGCGGATCTGCCGGGTGGCCACCTCGACCGTGAAGTCGCCCAGCATGAAATCCGATTCGAGAGGCGTCGCCTGCCCGTTGCGCCGCAACAGGGAGCCGATGCGCGCCAGCAGCTCCGCCGGACGCGGGGGTTTGCCGATGTAGTCGTCGGCGCCGGCGTTCAGGCCTTTGACGATGTCTTCTTCGTGTGTGCGATTGGTGACGAAAATGACGGGAATGGATTGGCCGCGGTTTGCGCGAATCCATTGCAGCACCTCGATGCCGTCGATGCCCGGGAGCTCCCAATCCAGCAGGAGCAGATCGAAGGATGCGCGGTTGCGCAGCGCCGCGAGCAGCGTGTTCCCCTCGCTGAAGAGCTGGCAGGTGAAACCCGCTTCCGACAGAATCTGCCGTACCCATTCCGCCTGGATAGCATCGTCTTCGAGAACGGCGATGGAATCGGCATGGGGCGTGGCGGGGCTGTTCATGGTGCCTCTTGGTGGGTCGAGGGTGACGGTGGGGGAGTAGGAGAGGCTTGCGCCGACGGTTCGATCCCGGCGTCGTGGTTGTGCGCTCGATTCCCTCCCATGCGCTTTGCCCGATACATGGCCTGGTCAGCATACGCCAAAAGCCCCGTCAAGGTGGCATAAGGTGCCTGGGAGGTATGGATGCTGCCGATGCTGACGGTTATGCGCAACGGAAGGTCGCCGTCCGCGTGCGGAATTTCGGCCGCCCCCACGCGGACGCGTAGCCGTTCGGCGATTTCGAGGATGTCCGGCAGCGTGGCGTCCGGCAGCAGCAGGCTGAACTCCTCGCCCCCCATCCGGCCGCAGAGATCGTGCGGCCGGATGGCCTCGCGGATGATGCGCGCGAACTCGCGCAGGACCCGATCGCCCGCCGGATGCCCATGAGTGTCGTTCACGCGTTTGAAGTCGTCGATGTCCAGCATCAGCAGGCCGCTGCCCTTCGGGGTCGGAGGGTGGCTTTGCAGATGTTCCTGCGTGTCGCGCAGGAACGCCTGCCGCGACAGCGTCCGCGTGAGCGCATCGTGGTCCAGGGCCTGGCGCAGGGCCTCGATGGTGTCGCTACGGGCGGCCAGGATGCCGGAGACCAGCAATGGCGCGCCGACCATCAGCAGGACGCCGAGCCTCAAGGAGGCGAAGTCCCAGGGTTGGCTGCCCGAGAGCGGGGTTTGGGTGCTGACAAGTATCCAGCCGTAGGCGATGCCCAGGGTGGTGATGGCGGCTGCGGCCGCCGCCAGCCACGCGGTGGTGCTTTGACGGTAGACGAGCGCACAATACAACAGGGCGGGGGCGGGGAAGATCACAGCCCCGGGGCCGCCGATCAGGGCGCACAGCACGAAGCTTGCGGCCAGCACGGCGATCGGCAGCCACTTGGCGGCGATGCGCTGTCGCGCCGCTCGGCCGGGGCGTTGCGGCTTGTGGCGGGCATCGGCCGTGCGGCGCCTGGGGAGCAGCAGGATCGGTGGCAGAAATGCGCTATAGCTCAGCAGTTGTCCAAGAAACCAGTTGGCGGCGCTCAGAACCCACTGGGCGCCGGGGGGTTGGAGGGTGAGGGAGACGGCTGCGTGCGTGGCGGCCGCGACGACCCCCACCAGCAGGAGGCGCGCGACGGCCCGCGGGCTGCGCAGGCTTTCCGGTGCGCCAAAAGGTGCCAGGATGCGCCAGGCGACGAGGAGGCCCGACAGATCGATCAGGCTGTGCGCCAGGGCCAGGGCCAGGGGCTCATTCCAGGCGAGGTTGGCGAGTGTCAGGCCGAACAGGATTCCGGCCCAGCCTTGCGGGGCGCTCAGGGCTGGGTAACGCAGCAGCAAGCCGGCCAGCACGGCATTGGCGGGCCACAGGACGGCCAGGCTATCGGCGGGGCGGGTTGTGAGGCCGAGCGCCGCCAGCAGGAAAGCGGCAGCCATGGCCAGGGCGGCCAAGGCCGTGTGCTGCCCGTGACGAGGCCAACGACGGAATGCCGGATACATGTCTTGGATCGAGTCAGGGTGGATCGGTCGTAATCGAATTTATCAGGGCGCTCCCAAGTAATACCATTTGATAACAATATTTAATGATTCGAGGATGCCGATGTCTCTTTTGTGCGGCCGGTTCATGGGTTTTTGCAATTCTTGAATAGTACAAGAGGGGGGTGAATGGAATAATGTATGTAATTCTGTAATAAAGTGAACCCATTTGCATGAAAAACAACATGGACGGCGATCAGGCCTTTGTAGCGGATTATTACGGGCGTCGGGAGACGCCGAGCTCGCCGCATGATCTGGATGAGTGTGACGAATGGCTGATCCGCAATGTGCGGGTATGCTCCCGCCAGGAATATCTGCGCTATCGGGACTACCTGATCTGCAGGGGGCATCCCGCCAAGTGAGCAACGGGCGAGCGCCGGGGGCCGTGGCCGCGGAATCGGCGCCGAAGTGTCAGGCGGCCGCCCAGGTGCGCGTGCGTTGGATCACGAAGTCGATCAGGGTGCGGGCGGCCAGTGTCTGGTAGCGGCCAGGCATGCGCAGCAGGAACATGCGTGTGCCGAATACGCTCAGGCGCCAATCGTCCAGGGCCAGCACGATGTGTCGATCAGCGACGGCCGAGGCCACCAGATAGTCCGGCACCAGCCCCACGCCCAGGCCGGCGAGGATGGCTTCCCGCAGGAACTGGAAATTCTCGGAGGCCAGCGTGGGATTCAGCATGATCTCCCGCCTGGTTTGCCCCTGATAGGCGGCCAGGCGCAGTGCCCGCCCGTGGACGGTGGACGTGATCAGAGGGATATTCGGCAGATCCTCCAGGCGCTCCGGCACGCCGTGTAGAAGGGCGTATTGCGCGGAGGCGCAGATGACATGGCGCACTTCGCAGAGCTCGTGGGCCACCATGTGCTGGGGCGGTTCCGACATGACGCGGACGGCGATGTCGATCTCTTCGCGCAGCAGGTCATCGATGCGGTTTTCAAATACCACGTCCAGGGCGATGTCCGGATAGGCGCGTTTGAATTCGATCATCCAGTCGGACATGATCAAGTGCCCGAAGCCGGTCGGCAGGCTTAGGCGCACTGAGCCGTGCAGGCCCCGCCCCAGCGAATCGACCGACTCGCGCGCGGCGAGTAATTCATCGCGGATGATGCGCCCGTGCTGGTAGAGTTTCAGGCCGAGTTCAGTGGGTTCGACGCGACGCGTCGTGCGCCGCAGCAACTGCTGCCCCAGAGATTGCTCGAGCTGTGTGAGGTGGTAGCTGATGTTGGCGCGGCTCATCTTGAGCGTGCGTGCGGCCTTGCTGAGGTTGCCCGCATCGATGATGTCCACGAGCAGGATCAGCGACTGCGCATTCAGAGGTCCAGCCATCAAGAATCCTTGACAGAATGTTCATATTATTTTGAATTGTCTAATAGGATCGAATGCTTCACAATCGATTTGTCGATGAACCGAGAACGCAAAGGGACCTGCGCCTCCTGCGCTGCGACGAGGGCACGACGCGGATTCGGCAGCCCGCCATCGAACAGCGCCCGGTGCGCCCGGTTTGATCGCCTGCCCTCTTTTGCACGCACGGACGATACGTATGGAGACTCCCGTTCATCCCATTGTCGAGGCGCAAGCGCTCGATTATCTGCTTGCCGCGCGGCGCCAGGCAGGCCTTCTGCCCGACGAGTGGCGGGCCAGCCCGCGTGAGGTCCGCCGCGTCGCGGTCATCGGCGCCGGGACCATGGGCACTGGGATCGTCATCGCCCTGCTGGAGGCCGGCATGGCCGTCGTCCTGCTCGACCGGGACGACGGCGTGGTCGAGCAGGGTCGGCAGCGCATCGTCCAGCACTACGAGCGCCGTGTGTCGGCGGGCAAGATGAGCGGCGAGCTCGCCGCGACCCGCCAGTCCGCGTGGGTCGTCACCACTGACTGGGCGAGCCTCGCCGATGTGGATCTGGTCATCGAGGCGGTCTACGAAGATCTTGCGGTCAAGCAGGAGGTCTTTCGCCGGATCGATGCGTCGGCCGGCCCGGACGCATTATTGGCGACCAATACGTCCTATCTGAATATTGATGATATTGCCGCTGCGACGCGGCGTCCCCGGAATGTCCTTGGTCTGCATTTTTTCAGCCCTGCGCATGTCATGCGGCTGCTCGAAGTGGTGCGGGCGGCGCAAACCTCGCCCGTCGCGCTCGCCACCGGCATGGCGCTGGGCGCCAGGCTCGGCAAGACGGCAGTGCTGGCCGGCAACGCCTTTGGCTTTATCGGCAACCGGATCTATAACGCCTATCGCCGGGAATGCGAGTTCATGCTCGAGGACGGCGCCTGGCCCGAAGACGTGGACCGGGCCTTGACGGCATTGGGCTTCGCCATGGGGCCGTTCGCCGTGGCGGATATGTCCGGCCTGGATATCGCCTGGCGCATGCGCCGCGCGCAGGCCGCCACACGCGATCCGCGCGAACGCTATGTCTCGATACTGGACCATTTGTGTGAGCTCGGCCGCTTGGGCCGCAAGACGGGTGCCGGCTATTACGCCTATGTCGACGGTCGGGCAGCGCCGACGACGGACGATGTGGTCCGTGGCCTGATCGAGCGCTCCAGCACCCAGCGTGGGATGACGCGCCGCGCGCTCGCCCCCGAGACCATCCAGCGCAGGGCCTTGCTTGCCATGGTCAACGAAGCGGGCTTGCTGCTTGCCGAGGGCGTGGCCCTCAGGCCAAGCGACGTCGATGTGGTGCTGACGGAAGGCTACGGTTTCCCCCGGGCGCTGGGCGGCCCCGTCTTCTGGGCGCGCCACCAGGCGGCGGAGCGCCTGGCGGCTGATCTGCAGGCCCTGTGCGAGGCGGCCGGCCATGGCTTTGTACGCGCCGATCTTTCCGTCTTTTCAGGCAATTGACTGCACAGAGGTTTTCCGCATGAGTGCCCAGGCGCTGTCCGCCATGCGGGCGGATGACCTCGTGCACATCGTCGCGCTCAGTAGCCCGGCGGCAGAGCCGGCGCCGTCAGCCGCGGGCCGTCGAAGCCAGGCACCTCGCTGAACCGCGTATCGCCGGTTTCCCAGTCGCGCTGGGCCTGGGCGATCAGGGCGCGCTCGGGGGCGACGAAATTCCACCACATGTGAATCTCGTACCCCAGCGGCTTGCCCCCCACCAGGATGGCGCGGGCGGTGGGCGCCAGCGTCAGGGCGCACCGGTCGCGGCCGCGACCGAGGACGGCCAACTCATTGGCGGCGAAGGTCTGGCCATCGATCGTTGCCGCGCCCTCGAGTACCATGAGCCCGTACTCGAAGCCCGGATCCAGCGCGGGCGTGAGGGTGGCGCCCGAGTCGCTGCGCAGGTCCAGACCCACCAGCGGCGAATACAGGCGGGTCGGCGCGCGGTGCCCCTCCCAGGTGCCGGCGAGCAGCGTGAGGTCGCAGCCAGCCGCCGACCAGCGCGGCAAGTCCGGATAATGATCGAAGGCGGGAGGGCAGTCCCAGTGGGTCTGGGGCAGGGCGATCCACAGTTGGGCCGCGTGCAGAGTCGTTTCTCCTGACAGGGATTCCTCGGTATGCGCAATGCCGCGTCCCGCCGTCATCAGATTGATCTGGCCGGGCCGGATCGTCTGGACGTTGCCGAGGCTATCGCGGTGCAGGACCTCGCCTTTGATCATCCAGGTGAACGTTTGCAGGCCGATGTGCGGGTGCGGACCGACGCGCATGCCGCCGCCGGGAGCGAAGGTCGCTGGGCCGGCATGGTCCAGGAAGCACCAGGCGCCGATCGTGCGGCAGTGGCGCGAGGGCAGCAGGCGGTTGACCGCCAGGGCGCCGCCGATCTCGGCGGTGCGCGCTTCGATGCGTTGGAGAGGGGCGGGGTCGGTCACGGCAGGCTCCTGGGACGGCTCGGATAGAATTCAGCATAGCATCGCCCCGTGGTCGCTGGCGCATCCGGGCCGAAATTGCTACGGTGGGCCGCCACGGCGGCCTCGCGCCATGATTCAGGCGGTCCAGTGTCGCCATCAACAAGGAGCCATCCATGAAAACCAAAGCAGCCATCGCCTGGAAGGCGGGTGAACCCCTCACCATCGAGGATGTCGACCTGCAAGGCCCCAAGGCCTTTGAGGTCCTGGTCGAAGTCAAGGCCACGGGAATCTGCCATACCGACTACTACACCTTGTCCGGCGCCGATCCCGAAGGCCTGTTCCCGGCCATCCTGGGGCACGAAGGGGCGGGCGTGGTCCTCGAGACGGGGCCGGGTGTGACCTCGCTCAAGCCGGGCGACCACGTGATCCCGCTCTATACGCCGGAATGCCGCCAGTGCAAGTCCTGCCTGTCGCACAAGACCAATTTGTGCACGGCCATACGCGCCACTCAGGGCAAGGGCCAGATGCCGGACGGCACCTCGCGTTTCAGCATCGGCGGACAACCCATCCATCACTACATGGGGACCTCCACCTTTGCCAACCACATCGTCGTGCCCGAGATCGCCCTGGCCAAGGTGCGCGAGGACGCGCCGTTCGACAAGATCTGCTATATCGGCTGCGGCGTGACCACGGGCCTGGGCGCCGTGCTGTTCACCGCCAAGGTCGAGGCGGGCGCCAATGTGGTGGTGTTCGGCTTGGGCGGGATTGGGCTGAATGTCATCCAGGGCGCCCGGATGGTGGGTGCCGGCAAGATCATCGGCGTGGACCTGAACCCGGCGCGTGAGGCGATGGCGCGCCAGTTCGGCATGACCGATTTCATCAACCCCGCCGAGGTGGACAACGTCGTCGAAGCGGTCGTGGCCCTGACCGACGGCGGCGCCGATTATTCCTTTGAATGCATCGGCAACACCCAGGTGATGCGCCAGGCCTTGGAATGCTGCCATCGCGGCTGGGGCCAATCCATCATCATCGGCGTGGCCGAGGCGGGCGCCGAAATCTCGACGCGGCCGTTCCAGCTCGTCACCGGCCGTGTCTGGAAGGGCACGGCCTTCGGTGGCGCGCGCGGGCGCACCGACGTGCCCCGGATCGTGGACTGGTACATGGAGGGCCGCATCAACATCGATGACCTGATCACCCATACCCTGCCGCTGGAGCGGATCAACGAGGGATTCGATCTCATGAAACGCGGCGAGTCGATCCGCTCCGTCGTTCTATATTAGGAGGTGCCCCATGAGCCGAGATGCCCGAGGATCGTCCACGCTTGAGTTGACCGGTGCGCATCGCGCCTTTGGTGGCGAGCAGCGCTTCTATCGTCACGATTCCGCCGCCATCGGCCTGCCGATGCGGTTTTCCGTATTCGTCCCGCCGCGGGTCGCCGCGGACGGTCCCGCGCCCGCACTGTTCTATCTGGCTGGCCTGACCTGCACCGAAGAGACCTTTCCCATCAAGGCGGGCGCGCAGCGCCTGGCCGCGCAACTGGGCCTGATGCTGATCGCCCCCGACACGAGTCCGCGCGGTGCGGGTGTGCCGGGCGAGGAGGCGGATTGGGACCTGGGTACCGGCGCCGGGTTCTACCTGGACGCCACCGAGGGCGATTGGGCGCGCGCCTACCGGATGGAAAGCTACGTCGCGCGCGAGCTCGCCGATTTGGCGGTGGGCGAGTTGGGTGCCGATGGCGCGCGGCTGGGGATTTTTGGCCATTCGATGGGTGGCCATGGCGCCCTGGTGCTGGCCTTGCGCCACCCCGGGCGTTTCCGCAGTGTCTCGGCCTTTGCGCCGATTGCCGCGCCCAGCCGCTGTCCCTGGGGCCGCAAGGCGTTCACGGCCTACCTGGGGCCCGACGAGCAAGCCTGGGCCGGCTATGATGCCTCGCGGCTGATGCAGGGGATGGCGCAGCCGCCGTTTCCCGACGGCATCCTGATCGACCAGGGCCTGGCTGACGGGTTCCTGCGCGATGGTCAACTGCTGCCCGAGGTTTTCGAGCAGGCCTGCCGGGATGCCGGTCAGCCCCTGACGCTGCGGCGTCACGAAGGCTATGACCATGGCTATTACTTCATCGCGTCGTGGATCGAGGATCATCTGCGTTTTCATGCGCGCGCCCTCGGAATCGAGGCCTGAGGCGGCGGTGGCGCGGCGGACGCGCCGCGCGTCCTTTGGGCGCTCTCGGTGCAAAACCGCTTGCTGGAACCCCGCGAATCAGCATACTGTATATGCCTCGACGCGTAAGAGGCTGAATTTGCGGGTTCTTCGGCGGCCGTCCGGGCCGCCGGCAATGCAAGGTCAATGATCCCCTGGCGCGAGGGTTTACGATCAGGAAGTGTAGAGGTTCTCATGAAGTCAGGCGACGCATCCACAGAGTCGTCCCCCGAAATGCAGGGATTCAGGCTGGATGATTTCTTCGAGGTCATGCCAATGTCCTTGTGGCTCGAGGACTACAGCGCTTTGCATGAACTCTTCGAGAACTGGCGCGCCCAGGGCGTGGTGAACTTCCAGGCCTGGCTCGCCGAAGACCGCGAGCGCCTGCTGCAATGCTCCCGAGCCATGCGCATCGTGCGCGTCAACCGCCAGACCCTGGACCTATATGCTGCCAGCTCGGGCGAGGCCCTGATGGCACGCCTGGGCGAGGTGATGCGCGACGACATGCTCGACGGGTTCGCCTCCGAAATGCTGGATCTCTGGAACGGCAAGGGCACCTTCCAGAGCAGCAGCGTGAACTACACGCTCGATGGGCGCCGCATCGATATCTCGCTCCGAGGGGTCGTGTTGCCGGACCGGCAGCGGCGCTGGGATCAGGTGCTGGTGGCCGTCGAGGATGTGACCGAGTTGCAGGAGTCCCGCCGCGCGGCGCTCGCCAACGAACGGCTGGCGCGCGAGCTCTTCGGGCAGGCGCCCGTCTCGCTGTGGGTCGAGGATTTCAGTCGCATCAAGATTCTGATCGATGAGGTGCGCGAGCAGGGCATCGTCGATTTCCGCACCTTCATCGACGTACATCCCGAGTTCGTGGAGCGCTGCCTGTCCGAAATCCGCGTGCTGGACGTCAATGGCCACACCTTGCGGATGTTTAAGGCGAACAGCCGCACCGAACTGCTGGGGCGCCTGGGCGACGTGTTCGGGGAGGAAATGCTGGCCTCATTCGCCGAGCAGCTCGTCGACCTGTGGGACGGGCGGTTGTTCCAGCAGCGCGAGGTGCAGAACCGGACGCTGGCCGGGGACGTCCTGTACATCCACATGCAATTCTCGGTGTTCGAGGGTTATGAGGATGACTGGAGCATGGTGCTGGTGGCCCTGACCGACATCACCGCCCGCAAGAAGGCCGAGAGCTACCTCGAGTACCTGGGCAAGCATGATGTGCTGACTCAGCTCAAGAACCGCTCGTTCTACGTGGACGAGCTCAACCGCCTCGAGCGCAAGCGGATCAAGCCGGTGTCGTTCATTTCATTGGATCTGAACAATCTCAAGGCCACCAACGACCTGGAGGGCCATGCC
Source organism: Castellaniella sp. GW247-6E4 (assembly GCF_040276065.1). Lineage (NCBI taxonomy): Bacteria > Pseudomonadati > Pseudomonadota > Betaproteobacteria > Burkholderiales > Alcaligenaceae > Castellaniella > Castellaniella sp. GW247-6E4. The sequence continues at coordinate 339,181 of NZ_JBELOI010000002.1, forward strand.
GCCGGCGATGCCTTGCTGCGACGCATGGGCGAGGTCCTGAACAAGGTCATCGACCGTCCCGCCTCGGCGGCACGGATCGGCGGCGACGAGTTCATGGTCCTGCTGCCGGGCACGGACGAGGAGGGCGCGCGCATCGTGCTGTCGAACCTCCATCGGCTCATCGAGCTCAACAACCAGTTCTATGGCGGCACCAACCTCAGCGTATCGGTCGGCGTGGCGACCACCTACCATCATGAGGGCCTGGGCCAGGCGCTGCATGCCGCCGATCTCGACATGTACCGTGACAAGCGCCAGCATCACGCCTTTCGGCGCGCTGACGACATCCGGCCCGAGGCCTCGGACGGCACCTGAAGGCTTCCCAGCCGCGCCCTATCGGGCCTGCAGTGTGACCAGGCCGGGCATGTCGGCCGATTCCAGAATGCGCCGCACGCGATCCTGCCAGGCCTGCGCGAAATCGCGACGCTGCGCGTCGCTGGCCTGGCCGGCGAGGATGCGCTGCAGCAGGGGCATGGTCATGGGGGCGGGCGGCACCTCGCGGGCGCTGTAGCTCGCCACGACGCAGGCGCCCGTGTCGCGGCGGGTGAAGGCGATTTCACCGGGGATGTCGGCCTCGAAGCGCATCAGATCGCGGCGGTCGTACTGGCCGGCCAGACCCTTGAATCCCGTGTCCGTGGTGGCGCCGGTCAGCAGGCCGACGACGTTCGCGATGACGCCGGTCACCCCGTTGCGCGCGTCGTCCGCGAATTCGACCAGGACCTCGCCGCGTCGGGGCAGGCTGTCGGGATACAGTGCGGCCAGGGCCTTGACGGCCATCAGGTAGGCGCCGGCGACCGTCGGACAGGAGTGCCCGGCCAGCCGGACGGCATCCGCGTAGCCGTACTCGAGGGTGCCGTCGTCCGAGGCGCCCAGCAGATCCGCCAGCGGGTCGTACAGCGTGATTTTCGGCGCATCGTCGAAGAATGCGGGGTGGGCCATGAGAGCAGCTCCGGTCGGAATCGAATGCCGCCAGTGTAGCGGCGGATCCCGGCGGCAGGCGGCTTAACCCTGCCTCCCGGCGGGTTGTGCGCGGTGCCATTTCCCGATCGTGCGGGGGGGTGATGGAGGGGGAAGGACGGATGCGTGTAAGATGGGACCGGAACCGGTTTTCGCTCGGGGCACGAATCTTTTCTGGAGGACATGCGATGAATCATCCTAACAGTTTCGACGCGCAAGGCACGCTGGATGTGGCCGGCAAGGCCTATCGCATCTACCGGCTCGACGCCCTCGAGGCGAGCGGCCTGAAGGTATCCCGCCTGCCCTACGGTCTCAAGATCCTGCTCGAGAACCTGCTGCGCACCGAGGACGGCGGCGATGTGACTGCGGACGACATCCGCGCGCTGGCCTCCTGGGACCCCGCCGCGCAACCCAGCCGCGAGATCGCCTTCACCCCGGCCCGGGTGATTCTGCAGGACTTCACCGGCGTGCCGGCCGTGGTGGACCTGGCGGCGATGCGCGACGCCATGCGGGCGCTGGGCGGTAAGCCGGAACGCATCAATCCGCTCGCCCCCGTCGAGCTGGTGATCGACCACTCGGTCATTGTCGATGAGTTCGGCGCCAACGATTCGTTCCGCCGCAACGCCGAGATCGAATTCCGCCGCAATGCCGAGCGCTACAAGTTCCTGCGTTGGGGCCAGACCGCGTTCGACAATTTCCAGGTCGTGCCGCCGGATACCGGCATCGTTCACCAGGTCAATCTCGAGCATCTGGCGCGCGGCGTGTTCACGCGCGAAGCCGACGGGGTGACCGAGGCCTATCCCGACACCTGTGTGGGCACCGATTCGCATACGCCCATGGTGAATGGGCTCGGTGTGGTGGCCTGGGGCGTGGGCGGTATCGAGGCTGAGGCGGCGATGCTGGGCCAGCCGATCTCGATGCTGATCCCGCGGGTGGTCGGCTTCAAGCTCAGCGGCAGCCTGTCCGAGGGCGCGACCGCCACCGACCTGGTGCTGACCATCACCGAGATGCTGCGCAAGCACGGCGTGGTGGGCAAGTTCGTCGAGTTCTACGGCCCCGGCGTGGCCGCGGTGCCGCTCGCCAACCGGGCGACGATCGGCAACATGAGCCCCGAGTACGGTTCGACGATCTCGATTTTTCCGATCGACGACGAGACCCTGAGCTACATGCGCTTCACCGGGCGCTCCGCCGAGCAAGTGGCGCTGGTCGAAGCCTATGCCAAGGCGCAAGGCCTATGGCACGATCCGGCCCACGAGCCGGCCTACTCCGAGACGCTCGAGCTCGACCTAGGCACCGTGGTGCCCTCGATCGCCGGCCCCAAGCGCCCGCAGGACCGTGTATCTCTATCGAATGCGCAGCCTGCCTTCCGGCAGGCCCTCGCCGCCCTGCCCGGGGCGCCGACCTCCAATCCGGCGGATGTCACGCTGAACGGCGCCCCGCACCGGATCGACCACGGCACGGTGGTGATCGCCGCCATCACCTCGTGCACCAACACCTCCAACCCGACCGTCATGGTGGCCGCCGGCCTGCTGGCGAAAAAGGCGGTCGAGCGTGGCCTGAACCGCAAGCCCTGGGTCAAGACCAGCCTAGCGCCCGGCTCCCGCGTGGTCACCGACTATTACGACAAGGCCGGACTCACGCCCTATCTCGAGGCCCTGGGCTTCAACCTCGTGGGCTACGGCTGCACGACCTGTATCGGCAACTCCGGGCCGCTGATCCCCGAGGTCAGCGCCGCGGTGCGGGCCAATGACCTGGCGGTGGTTTCCGTGCTGTCGGGCAACCGCAACTTCGAGGGCCGCATCCATAGCGAGGTCAAGATGAACTATCTGATGTCGCCCCCGCTGGTCGTTGCCTATGCGCTGGCGGGCACCATGGACATCGACCTGTTCCAGGCGCCGTTGGGCCGCGACCCGCAGGGCCGCGAGGTCACGCTGCGCGACATCTGGCCCACGACCGCCGAGGTCCAGGCGGTGGTCCAGTCCTCGATCGCCGCGGACATGTACACGCGCGGCTACGCCGACGTCTTCTCGGGCGACGAGCGTTGGCGCTCGCTGACCACGCCCGAGGGTGGAATTTTCAACTGGGAACCCGACTCGACCTATGTGCGCCATCCGCCGTACTTCGAGGGGATGCGCCGCGATCCCGATCCGGTCGCCGACATCCGGGGCGCCCGCGTGCTGGCCTTGCTGGGCGATTCGGTCACCACCGACCACATCAGTCCGGCCGGATCGATCGCCAAGGATTCGCCCGCCGCCCGGTATTTGCAGTCGCAAGGGGTCGAGCCCAAGGACTTCAACTCCTACGGCTCGCGCCGGGGCAATCACGAGGTCATGATCCGCGGGACGTTTGCCAACGTGCGCTTGCGCAACCAGATCGCCCCGGGCACCGAGGGCGGCTGGACGCGCGATTTCACCCAGCCGGCCAGTCCCGTGGCGACGATCTTCGATGCCTCACGCAGTTACATCCAGGCGGGCATACCCCTGGTGATCCTGGCCGGCAAGGAATACGGCTCGGGCTCCTCGCGCGATTGGGCGGCCAAGGGCACCGCGCTGCTGGGGGTCGGCGCCGTGATCGCCGAATCCTACGAACGGATCCACCGCTCGAACCTGATCGGCATGGGGGTGCTGCCCCTGCAGTTTCCCGAGGGCGAGAACGCGGCCAGCCTCGGGCTCACCGGCGAGGAAACCTTCGAGATCACCGGCGTGACCACCCTGAACGAGGGCGAGACGCCGAGCACGGTGCGCGTGCGGGCTGGCGCGGTCGAATTCGACGCGTTGGTGCGCATCGACACCCCCAGCGAGGCGACCTATTATCGGCATGGCGGCATCATGCAGTATGTCTTGCGCGACTTGCTCGACTGACCGGCTCCCCGAGCTGTTTACAATGCGGGCTGCGGCCCGCATTTCTATTCAATGACATCCGACTCTTCCTCCGCTTCCTGGCTGGACCTGCTCTGGGGCCGAAACGGCTTGCGTTCGCTCGCTTTGGCGGGCGGTGTCGCGGTGCATGCCATCAATGTCTTCATCGCCGCCACCATCCTTCCTTCCGTGGTCCAGGATATCGGTGGACTGGCGTATTACGCCTGGAATACCACACTGTTCGTGGCCGCCTCGATCCTCGGGTCCTCGGCGGCGCCGATGGGCATCCACCGCTATGGCCTGCGCCGGGTATTCCTGTATGCCTTGTGCATGTTCGCTCTGGGAACCATTGCCTGCGCGCTCGCGCCGACGATGGGGTGGCTGCTGTTTGGCCGGACCTGGCAGGGCCTGGGCGGCGGGATGCTGCTGAGCTTGAGCTATGCCACGGTGCCCCTGGTGTTCCGCGAGGGCCTGTGGTCCCGCGCCATGGCGCTGATCTCGGGCATGTGGGGGGTGGCGACTCTGGCGGGGCCGGCCATCGGCGGGATTTTCGCCCAGGCGGGCCTATGGCGCTGGGCATTCTGGTCGGTGCTGCCGGTGTGCGCGGTGCTGGGCCTGCTGCTGGCAACCCAGCTCGGGCCGATGGGGCGCGACCCCGGCGCAAGGCCCGGCGTGCCCCTGGGGCGCATGGGCCTGCTGGTGGGTTCGGTGCTGGCGGTCTCGGCCGCCAGTCTGTCGGACTTCTGGGGCTGGCAGGTGGCGGGCGTGCTGGCCGGCCTGGCGCTGGTGATGGTGCTTGCGCGCGTGGACCGGCGCGCTGCCCAGCGTTTCCTGCCCGAGGGCGCCTGGTCCCTGACCAACCCCCTGGGGCAGCGTTACGCCATGATCGGACTCTTGAGCATCGGCGTCACGACCGAGGTTTTCGTCCCCTATTTTCTACAGGTCATTCACGGGACCTCGCCGCTGATGGCGGGCTATCTGTCGGCCGTGATGTCGGCCGGCTGGACGCTGGGCACGCTGATCAGTTCCGGGCGCGGACCGGCGGCCGTCGGCCGCCTGCTGACCCTGGGCCCCCTGCTGTCGACCCTCGCGCTGGCCGGGCTGTGCCTCCTGATGCCCGCGCCGGGCGCATGGATCGGCGCATTGAGCGTTCTGTTGCTGGGCGTCGGACTGGGAGTGGGGCTGTGCTGGCCGCATTTGCTGACCGGGGTGTTCCGGGCCGCGCCCGAGGGCCAGCGCAATATCGCCTCGGCGGCCATCACCACCTTGCAGTTGTATGCCATGGCTTTGGGCGCGAGCGTGGCGGGGATGGCAGCCAATGCCGCCGGATTCACGGATCCGGGCGGATTCGAGGGCGCCCGGAGTGCAGCCTGGGGGGTCTATGGCTTGTTCGTGTTCGCCCCGGCCGCGGCCGTGTGGCTGGGCCGCCGTGCCCGCCGCGATGCCGAGCCGCCCGGCGGGCGCGCGGCGATCAACCCTTCATGAGGTGGAACTGGTCCGGATCCGGGCCGATGCGGCCCTCTGGGTCGTCCAGCGCGGCGATCCGCGCCATGTCCTCGTCGTCCAGGTGCAGGTTGAACAGATTGAAGTTTTCCTGGATGCGCGCGGGGGTGACCGACTTTGGAATCGCCATGCGGTCCGATTGAAGATGCCAGCGCAGGATCACCTGCGCCGTGCTCGCCTGGTGCTTGTGGGCGATTGCGACCAGTGCCGGATTCTCGAGTACCCGCCCCTGACCCAGGGGGCTCCAGGCCTCGGTGATGATGTCGTGGTCCGCCTGGTAGGCGCGCAGCTCGGCCTGCTGAAAGTACGGGTGCACCTCGATCTGATTGAGCACGGGCAAGGCGCCGGTCTTGTCGAGCAGCTTTTGCAGCTGCGGCACCTGGAAATTGCAGACGCCGATGGATTTTGCCAGCCCTTCGTCGCGCAATTGGATCATGGCTTCCCAGGCATCGATATAGCGGCCTTCCATGGGAACCGGCCAGTGGATCAGATACAGATCCACATAATCGAGCTGAAGGCGATCAAGGCTTTCCCGCAGGGCGGCCTTGGTGCTATCGTGCCCGTGGCGATTGTTCCAGACCTTGGTCGCGATGAAAAGCTCGTCCCGGGCGATGCCGGAGCGGGCGATACCCTGGCCCACGCCGGTCTCGTTATAGTAGATATAAGCGGTGTCGATCGACCGGTAGCCGGCCTCGAGGGCCGTGTGGATGGCGGCGGCGGCGTCCGCCTCGGGAATTTGCCAGGTCCCGAACCCGAGCTGGGGCGCGCGGCGCCCGTCGTGGAACGAAACATAAGGTTGATTAGTGGACATGGGGTCCTCCGTCGTGGGGGCAGCCCTGGGCTGCGGCGGCATCGCTTGCCGGAAGTGGATGAAACGGATTTTCAGGAGAGGATATGAGTGTACATAGTCAGGGGCAACGCGTCACGGTGCCCCAGTTGATGGCTTGCAAGGGCGAATCCAAGATCGCCGCCCTGACCGCCTACATCGCGCCGATCGCCCGCCTGCTGGACGAGGCGCTGGACATGATTCTGGTGGGCGATTCGACCGCGATGGTCGGCTATGGCCTGCCCGACACCCTGTCGATCACCGCCCAGACCATGGCCGCGCACGCCGCCGCCGTCGTGCGCGCCACGCATCACGCCTGCATCATCGTCGATATGCCCTTTGGCAGCTATCAGCAATCGCCGCAGCAGGCCTTCGCCAGCGCGGCCGAGATGCTGGCGGCCAGCGGCGTGTCGGGCGTCAAGCTCGAGGGCGGGCGGGCCATGGCCGAGACCACGCATTTTCTGGTCGAGCGCGGTATTCCCGTCCTTGCTCACGTCGGTCTTATGCCACAATATGTCAATACGATGGGCGGCTTCAAGGCACAAGGGATGAACGAGGCGGCGGCGCGCCGCATTGTCGAGGATGCCCAGGCTCATGCCCAGGCGGGCGCCTTCGGCGTGGTGCTCGAGGGGATCGGCGAGCCGCTGGCGCGCGAGATCACGGCATGCGTCGACATCCCGACCATCGGTATCGGGGCGTCGCCCCATTGTGATGGGCAGATTCTGGTCACCGAGGACATTCTGGGCTTGAGCGGCGAGCGCATCCCGAAATTCGCCCGCCGGTTCGCCGATGCCGGCGCGCTTATCCGGGAGGCGGCCGGGCAATACGCCAAAGAAGTCAGGGAGGGGACCTTTCCCTCGCTTGATCATTGCTTTGGGGTCCGGCAAGTGTAGTAGCATTTTACATATGAAGTAGATTGGCGTACTCGAAGGTGGGCGGCTCGCGGGGGCCGCACAGCCGATGCGCTGGCAACAAAAAATCTCAAATATCATGGAAATACGCCAGCTCGAAGCCTTGATGGCCATCGTCACCTCAGGCAGCGTGACAGCTGCCGGCCGCCTGCTCGGACGCTCACAACCGGTGGTCAGCCGGCAGATCAGCGATCTCGAGCATGAACTGGGCTTCATACTCTTCACCCGGACCCGGCCGACCATTACGCTGACTCCGCAGGGCGAGGATTTCTACCAAGAAGTCCGCAGCGTCCTCGCCGACCTCCAGCAGTTGGAGGCCAGGGCCCAGGACATCGCGGCGGGCCAGACCCGCCCCTTGCGCATCCTGGTCACCGCTGACCTGGCCCACGGGATCCTGCCCGACGTCCTCGCGCGGGTGGACGGCGCGCACCCGGTCTTTCAGCAAAAGCTTCTTATCGAAGAGGTCCTCCACGAGTCCGTGGGCTCTGCCCTGATCGAGGGGCGCGCGGATATCGGCCTGAGCAACCTGCCAATCGACTATGAGCAGTGCCGGACGCACTGGTGCGGGCAGGCGCCGTGCATGCTGGCCCTGCCCATGAACCATCCCCTGGCCGAGCAGAGCGTGATTCGCCTCGAGAGCCTGGGCAATACGGATGTCATCACGCTCCTGGGCCGCTACCGCATGCGATATCACCTGACCAATGCCCTGGTGCGCGCCACCGAAGGCTATCCGCGGCGCCACATCGAGGCCAGCAGCCAGTTTGCCGTGGTCTCGATGGTCCGTGCCGGCCTGGGTGTGGCCTTGATCGATCCGTTCACGGCTCAGGGCGCACGCCTGGACGGTGTGGCGGTGCGGCCGATCGACGTTCAGATCCCCTACATGGTCGGCGTCGTGTCGCATCAGAACCGCCGGCTGCCCGACGAGGCCCTGCGCCTGATCGAGGGGCTGCGCACCTACATGCTGTCGAGCGTCCCGCATTTCGTCGAGACCGGCATCGACGGCCTGCCCAGCCACGCGACGTGCGGTTCGCGCGGGACATGATACGGCGGCGGCCAGCCCCGCGGGCGCTCGCCGCGTGGCCGTGGCCCGGACTATCATGCGCATAGGGCGCGCCCGAATCGCGCCGAACTGATTTTCGAGGGTCTACGGTGAGCGTATTCGAGTCGATGATGGCCGCGGGCCTGCCGGGCCTGCTGCTGGCCGTGCTGCTGGGCGGGGTCGTGGGCTGGCTGCTCATGCGCCTGCCTCTGGCGGCGCGCGCCTTCGAGCGCGATGCCGCGCGGGCGCGCCTGGCGCAGCAGGACGCGCAGGTTTTGCGGCTCGACCAAGAGCGTGCCGCGCTCGATCGCGATTGTGTCCGCCTCGAGGCCGAGCGCTCGGGCCTGGACGCGCGCCTGGCGGAGTCCATCGCCTTGCTGGCCGCGCGCGATGGCGAGCTGGCCGCACAGCGCGAGGCCGTGCGCGACCTGGACCACGAGCTGACCCAGTTGCGTGCCGTGCATCGGGAAAAGTTGGCCGCCTTCGATGAGTTGCGGCAGTCCTTCGAGCAGTCCAAGGCCGTCATGCGCACCGAGTTCCAGAACCTCGCCAACCAGATTCTCGAGGAAAAAGGCAAGGCGTTCGCGCACACCAGCCAGGCATCGCTCGACAGCCTGCTGCGGCCTTTCCGCGAGCAGATCGAGGGTTTCCAGAAGCGCGTCAACGAGGTACACGACGCCTCGCAGCGCGGCCACACCCAACTGGGCGCCGAGATTCGCCGCGTACTGGACATCGGCCTCAAGATGAGCGCCGAGGCCAGCAATCTGACGAGCGCCCTGAAGGGCGAGAAAAAGACCACCGGCAACTGGGGCGAGATCCAGCTCGAGCGCGCCTTGCAGCTCGCCGGGCTGGAGGCCGGCGCGCACTACGAGACGCAGGCGAGCTTCCGCGACGAGGAAGGCAACCGCCGGCAACCCGATTTCGTCATCAAGCTGCCCGATCAAAAGCACATGGTCATCGACAGCAAGGTCTCGCTGGTGGACTACGACCGCGCCATCGGCGCCGAAACCGAGGCCGAGCGGATCGCCGCCCTCGATGACCACGTGCGCGCGGTGCGCCATCACATCGACGATCTCAGCCGCAAGGACTACAGCAACCTCATCGGCATGCGCAGCCCGAGCTTCGTCCTCATGTTCATGCCGATCGAGCCCGCCTACATCGAGGCCATGAAGCACAACCGCGAACTGTTCGACTATGGCTACCAGCGCAACGTCATCATGGTTTCGCACACCACCCTCATGCCCATCCTGCGCACGGTCGCCAACCTGTGGATGATCGCCCGCAGCAACGAGCAGGCGCGCGTGCTCAGCGACCAGGCCGGCGGGCTGTACAACCAGGTCGCACTCGTCGCCGAGCGGCTGCAGAGGCTCGGCAACACCCTGGGCACGGTCAGCAACCAGTACAACCAGACGGTGGTGGCGGTCGCCGGCCAGCAGGGCCTCTACGGCAAGGTGGCGCGCTTCAGCGAGCTGTCCGCCAAGGCCAACCGGAGCCTGCCCGCGATCGAGCCGGTACATGCCGACCTCGAGGTCGAGAGGCTCGAGGGCGTCAAGGGGGATGAGCCGGCCTCCCCGCAATAAAGGAAACCAAGCGATGAGCTCTTTCATGGCGCGTCTGGCGTATTTTGCATGTCTGTTGCTGCCGCTGGTGTTCGCCACCGCCCCCCGAGCGGCCGAGCGCTTCGACGAGACGCCGCGCATCGCGGTGATGTCGGCCTTCGCTCCCGAGCTGGCCCTGCTCTCCGGGCGTCTTGCGGGTCCGCGCGAGTACGAGGCCAACGGCGTGCGCTTCACCACCGGAAGTCTGGAAGGCAAGCCCGTGGTGCTGCTGCTGAGCGGGATCAGCATGGTGAATGCGGCGATGAACACGCAGCTCGTCTTCGATCGCTTCAACGTGAGTCATCTGATGTTCAGCGGCATCGCGGGAGGGGTCGATCCCGACCTGCGCATCGGCGACGTGAGCGTGCCCGAGCGCTGGGGCCAGTACCTCGAGTTGGTGATGATGCGCGAGCTTGCGCCCGGCCAGTTCCGCGCGCCGCAGTCCAAGGGTGGTTTCGAGTTCGCCCCCTATGGCATGATGCAGCCTCGTGCCGTGCGCGTCCGGCGGCCGGGCCAGACAGAGTTCCAGGAAAAATTCTGGTTCGAGGCCGACCCCCGGATGCTCGAGGTGGCGCGCCGCATCGGGGCGGTGCCCCTGCGGACGTGCGACGCTCAGGACCAGTGCCTGAGCCGCAGGCCGCGCCTGCAGGTTGGCGGCAGCGGGGTGTCGGGCGCCGCGTTCATGGACAACGCCGATTTCCGCCAGTACGTGTTCCGGACCTTCCATGCCAAAGTGCTGGACATGGAGAGCGCCGCCTGCGCGATGGTGGCCTACAGCAACGGCGTGCCCTTTCTCGCCTTTCGCTCCTTGAGCGACCTGGCGGGCGGCGGCCCGGGCGAGAACGAAATGCATGCGTTCATGGGCCTTGCTGCCGACAACGCCGCGCACGTGCTGCTGGCGTTCCTGCGCGCCTGGCCTTAGCGCCTGGCCTCTCCCGCCGCGTCGGCCGACTGAAGCGCTAGCCCGCGGCGGGCCGCACGCGTGGGCGGGCGATGCGTGATTCCAGCAGGCTGTCCACGGCCTCCTCGTCCTCGGCGAAGGCTGGTAGGGGAAAATCCTCGGCATCGAAGGCTTTGTCGCCCTCGGGGTCGGCCTGGCCGGTGGCCCGCAGGCCCGCAAAATCAAAGAGCCCCGGATCCATCAGGTGCGAGGGCACGACGTGCGACAGGGACCGGAACACGTTCCAGGTCCGGTTGGGAAACGAGCGGTCCCATTCCTCGAGCATGCGGTTGATCTCTTTACGCTTGAGGTTTTCTTGCGAGCCGCACAGATTGCACGGGATGATGGGGAACTCGCGCAGCCGTGCATAGGCGATCAGATCGCGCTCGCGCACGTAGGCCAGCGGGCGGATGACCACGTGTTCGCCGTTGTCCGAGACCAGCTTGGGCGGCATGGCCTTCATGCGCCCGCCGTAGAACAGGTTGAGGAAAAACGTCGCCAGGATGTCGTTGCGGTGGTGGCCCAGCGCGATTTTGCTGGCACCGAGTTCGCGCGCGACGCGATACAGGATGCCGCGTCGCAGGCGCGAGCACAGCGAGCAGGTGGTCTTGCCCTCGGGCACCAGGCGCTTGACCACCGAATAGGTGTCACGGGTCTCGATGTGGAACGGTACGCCGGCGCGGCCAAGATAGTCCGGCAGCACGTGTTCTGGGAATCCGGGCTGTTTCTGGTCCAGGTTGACGGCCACGATCTCGAAATCGATGGGGGCGCGGCTGCGCAGCCGCATGAGGATGTCGAGCAGGCCATAGGAATCCTTGCCGCCCGACAGGCACACCATCACCTTGTCGCCGTCCTCGATCATGGCGTAGTCGGCAATGGCCTGACCGGTTTCGCGCAGCAGGCGTTTTTCGAGTTTGTTTTCACTGACGCTCTGGCGCCGGGCGGGCCTTTCGGCGTGCTCGTGCGCGGCGGCGTGGGGGGCGGTGGACATATGGGGCTATCGGGGCAAAGTGGCCGGGCGGGCTCGGTCCTGCTCGATGGCGACGGCGTCGCAATCCGGGAAGGCATCGGGTTTGCTGATGCGGATTTTAGCGCGCAGCACGCCGGGGAACTGGCGCAGGATGCGCTCCAGGCAGCGATCCACCAGGGATTCCAGCAAATCGATGTGCCCCCGGGTGGCCTCGTCGATCAAGGCCTCGCGCAAGCCGCGGTAGTCCAGCACAGAGCCGATGTCGTGATCGTTCACCGGGCGGCGGGCATCGGTGTCGAATTCGGCGTGGAACAGGATGGTTTGCGGCGCGAGCCGCTCGTGGTCGAGCATGCCGATGCGTGCCTGGACCCTCAGGCCCTCGAGCAGGATGCGCCGGGTGTGCGGGGCGTTCGCCATGGCGGCTCAGGCCTTGCGGCTCAGGACGCACTTGAGGGCCGGCGGCCGGCCCAGGCGCAGGCGGTACTGGCGCAGCTCGTCGCGGCGAAACACGTGCGCGGTCACGGTCTCGCCGGGGCGGCGGGCATCCAGCAGGCGTTCGAGGCCGGCCACGTCGGCAATCCTCAGCCCGTCCAGGGCCACCAGAACGTCGCCCGCCGACAGGCCGCCGCGATGTGCCGGGCCGCCCTCGAATACCGTGGTCAGCTGCAGGCCACCCTCGGCCGGGCGCCAGCGCGCCTCGAGCGTGGGGCGGGAGGGGTGCTCTGTCTCCCAGCGCAGCGTGATGCCGTGACTGGCCAGCAGCTCGGCCAGCGGCACGTCCTCGAGGCCCTCGGCATGGCGCGCGATGAACGCGGCCGTATCGGCGCCAGTGGCCTCGAGGATCAGCGCCGGCAGTGCATCCTCGCCGAGGCCCTGGGGCCGGTCCCGATAGAAATCCCGGCCATAGCGCTCCCACAGCAGGCGCATGACGTCGTCCAGCGATCGCGCGCCATGGGTCTGGTGGCGGATCTCAAGGTCCAGCCCCAGGGCCACGAGGGCGCCCTTGGTGTAGTAACTGACCAGGGCGTTGGGCGAGTTCTCGTCCTGCTTGTAGTAGCGCGTCCAGGCGTCGAACGAGCTTTCGGCCACGGACTGTTTCAGGCGTCCGCCGCCGCGCCGTACCGCGCTTGCGGTCTTGCCCACCAGGCGCAGATAGTCCGGTTCCGTGATCACGCCCGCGCGCAGCAGCATCAGGTCGTCGTAGTACGAGGTGAAGCCCTCGAAGACCCAGAGCAGCCGGGTATGGTTGGGGCGGGAGAGGTCGTAGGGCGCGAAGGCCGCGGGCTTGATGCGCTTGACGTGCCAGGTATGGAAGTACTCGTGGCTGACCAGACCGAGGAAGGACTGGTAGCCCTCGGTCGGTGCCGCGGGCCCGCCCAGGGACGGCAGATCGGCACGACGGGTGAGCAGCGCGGTCGAGGCGCGGTGCTCGAGCCCGCCATAGCCGTCGCCTGTCGCCATGACCAGGAAAACGTAGCGCTCGGCGCTGTCGAGAAAGGGCGCGCGACGGGCGAGGGGTTCGAAGAACTCGATCTGGGCCGCGCAGATGCGCCGCACATCCTCGACGATGCGTGCGAGGTCCAGATTGGGGGCCACCCCGGTGAAGACCAGGTCGTGGACCGCCCCGTGGACCTCGAAGCTCACGCACTGTGGCGTGCCGATTTCGACGGGGTGGTCGAGCAGCGTGTCGTAGTCGGCCGCCCGATACAGGCCGAAGCCGCGCAGTCGTGCGCAGCCCGGATGGCCGTGCGCCGGCGGCAGGCTGGTGTGGACGCGCCAGCCGCGCGCGTGGGTGGGCGGTGCGAGCTCGAGCAGGCAGGGCTGGTCCTGCTGGCCGTGGACGGCCAGAAACAGGCTGCAGCCATTGAAGAAGGCATGGGACTCGTCGAAGTGGGCGCCGCGCACCGACAGGTCCCAGGCGTAGACGAGGTACTCAATCTCGAGGGGGCCTGCGCAGGGCGCGCATTGCCAGGTGTGACTGTCGATCTTGCGCACCTCGACGGCACCCTCCGGGTCGCGGGCATGCAGGGTTTCGATCTGTCGGGCAAAATCACGGATCAGGTAGCTGCCGGGTATCCAGGCTGGCAGGCTCAGGGTCTGCCCTTTGGAGTCGGCTTGCGGTATCGTCAGGCGGATGGCGTATCGGTGCCCTGCGGGGTCGGCCAAGCGTACGCGGTAGCGGATCAGATTATTTTCCATTCCGATAGTTTACATTTGGAGGCACTATGAGCGAGTCGCTGGTGAAGGTTGAAGTCCGGGGCAGGGTGGGCATCCTCACCTTGAATCGTCCCCAGGTCCTGAACGCGCTGAACAACGCGGTGATCGACGAGCTCGCCGCCGCGGTGGCCGCCTTCGAGGCCGACGATGGCATCGGCGCCATGGTGCTGACCGGCAGCGAAAAGGCTTTCGCCGCGGGCGCCGACATCGGCGCCATGGCCGAGTGGTCGTATATGGACGTCTACAAGGCCAACTATCTTGGCGGCAACTGGGATGCGCTGCGCCACATCCGCAAGCCCATCATCGCGGCGGTGGCGGGCTATGCGCTGGGCGGCGGCTGCGAGCTCGCCATGCTGTGCGATTTCATCATCGCGGCGGACAACGCGCGCTTTGGCCAGCCCGAGATCAAGCTCGGCGTGATTCCCGGCTATGGCGGGACCCAGCGCCTGCCGCGCGCGGTCGGCAAGGCCAAGGCGATGGACCTGGTGCTGACGGCGCGCATGATGGATGCGGCCGAGGCCGAGCGCGCCGGCCTGGTGTCGCGGGTCGTGGCGCCCGAGCGCCTGCTCGACGAGGCCATCGAGGCGGCCACGGTGATCGCCGCCATGTCCCTGCCCTCGGTGATGATGGCCAAGGAATGCGTCAACCGCGCGTTCGAGGCCTCGCTGGACGAATCGCTGTTGTTCGAGCGCCGCAATTTTCATGCGCTGTTCGCCTCCGAAGACCAGAAGGAAGGCATGCGTGCCTTCGTGGAAAAGCGCAAGCCGAACTTCAAGCACGGCTGATCGAACTGAGTTAAAATGGCTCGCTTTTCGAGGGCGCGTTTGAACGTAGCCTTAAAGCACAGCTATAATTCAATAGTTTGACCATTGTGCGGCGCACAGTCCTTTTTGTTTCAAGGGCTGGGCGCTCGATACGGCCTGAGGATGGACGCATACAGCACATCGGGGCGGGACGGCCAAGGGCCGGATACGCCCGGAGCCCTGGTTCTCACCGACCAGGAGCGCGCGATCATCGCCAGGCGGGCACGGGTCGGATTGTTCCGGGCATTGGGCGCGCAGGCATTCACGGGGATGCTCGCGGTTCTGGTGGCCTGGGGCATTGCAGGGTTTGACGCAGGGGCTTCCGCCTTCGCAGGGGCGGCGGCCTATTTTGTACCCAACGCGCTGTTCGCCTTGCGGCTGCTGCTCGGGTATTTCGGGTCCGGGCGCCCGGGATCGCTCGCCTTTTTCTGGGGCGAGGCACTCAAGCTGCTGGTGGCGGCGGGCGTGGTGGTCCTGGTGGCGTGGCACGCGGGGGATCGGCTGGTGTGGCCGGCGTTCCTGCTGGGCCTGCTGGGCGTCATGAAGGGGTACGTGGTGTTGCTGGCGATACGCCGCATGCCATGACATTGGATTTCGTTTGAAGGGCATGCAGATGACCGACGCAGTTTCGACGCCTCAGTCCGAGTACATTCAGCACCACCTGGTGCACCTGAACAACATCGGCGAAAAACAAGCCGTCATCGCGAATTTCGACGTCGTCAACTACGACTCCCTGTTCTGGGCCATCCTGACGGGCGCGATCGTCGTCTATTTCCTCTGGCGCGCCGCGCGCCGCGCCACCACTGATGTGCCGGGCCGTTTCCAGATGTCGGTCGAGATGCTTGCCGGCATGGTCCAAGAGGAATCCAAGGGCATCATTCCCAACGAGACCACGCGCAAGTTCGCGGCGCCGCTGGCGCTGACGGTGTTCCTCTGGATCACCCTGATGAATGCGCTCGACCTCATCCCCGTCGATTTCATGGCCTGGGTCTTCAAGCACACCGGCCTGGGCGCCCATCACGGCGACCCGCTGTATTACCATCGCATCCTGCCGACCGCCGACCTCAATATCCCGATGGGCATGTCCCTGGGCGTTCTCGTGTTGATGCTGTACTACGGAATCAAGATCAAGCGCCCGGGCGGTTTCGTCAAGGAGCTCTTCACCGCGCCCTTCCATGCGCATGGTGTCGCGGCCCTGGTGCTGGCCCCCTTCAATTTTCTGTTGAACCTGATCGAATATGCCGCGAAGTGCGTGTCGCTGGGCATGCGGTTGTTCGGCAATATGTATGCAGGCGAGCTGCTGTTCATGCTGATCGCCCTGCTGGGTGGCGCCTGGACCGGTCTGAATGCTTCCAGCCTCAGTCTCGCGTTCGGGCACGTGCTGGCCGGTTCGGCATGGGCGATCTTCCACATCCTGATCGTGCTGCTGCAGGCGTTCATCTTCATGATGTTGACGCTGGTCTACGTGGGCCAGGCCCACGAAGGCCACTAGGAAAATTCGCCCGGGCCCGCCCGGGCGGGCTCGCGGGGCTCGCCCTGCACTCTGGTTCTTGATTCTTGAGTTTTTGATTAATACACAACGTTTACTTACCAAGGAGTTGTTATGACCAACGTTGCATTCGTTGCTCTTGCTTGCGGTCTGATCATCGGTCTGGGCGCCATCGGCGCCTGCATCGGCATCGGCATGATGGGTGGCAAATACCTCGAAGCCTCCGCGCGCCAGCCCGAGCTGATGAACACCCTGCAGACCAAGATGTTCCTGCTGGTTGGTCTGATCGACGCCGCCTTCCTGATCGGTGTTGGCTTGGCCATGCTGTTCGCGTTCGCCAACCCCTTCGTGGGCTGACGTTCGGCGATGGCCCGCGACTCGCGGGCCAGGCTGTCGTCCGGACGGCGCTTGCGCCTGGCGGACGGCTTGGTTTGGTGCCCTGCGGAATCGCCGTGGGGCACACAGGGTAACTAAGGGATACGACCGTGAATTTAAACGCGACTCTCTTCTTCCAGATGATCGTGTTTTTCGTTCTGGGCTGGTTCACGATGAAGTTCGTGTGGCCGCCCCTGACGAAGGCAATGGATGATCGTCGCCAGAAAATCGCCGATGGTCTGGCCGCCGCCGAAAAGGGCAAGGCCGATCTGGCGCAGGCTCAGGCGCGCGTCAGCCTGATGGAGGCCGCCTCCAAGACGGAAAACCACGCACGTCTGGCTGAGGCCGAAAAGCAGGCCGCGGCCTTGATCGATCAGGCCCGTCGCGAAGGCGAGGCCGAAAAGGCGCGTATCGTGGCGCAGGCCCGGCAGGATGCCCTCCAGGAAGCCCAGCGCGTGCGCGAGGCCTTGCGGGGCGAGGTGGCCGTACTGGCCGTCAAGGGCGCCGAGCAGATTCTCCGCCGCGAAGTCGACGCAAAGGCACATGCCGAGCTGCTCGACCAGCTCAAGGCGCAACTCTGAACCAGGGCGAGTCATGGCTGAATACTCTACAATCGCGCGGCCCTACGCCGAGGCCTTGTTCCTGTCGGTGCGCGACGATGCGCGCGGGCTGGAATTCTGGTCCGGGGTGATGTCGCTGCTGGCCCAGGTGTCGGGCATGGACGATGTGCGCGAGGCCCTGGGCGATCCCCGCCTCGAGGATGCCCAGCGCATCGAACTGCTGACCGGCCTGGTGCCGCAGGCGCTGCCGGAGCAGGCGGCGAATCTCGTCGCCCTGGTGGTCCAGAACGGTCGCGTCGAGATTCTGCCGCAGATCACCGAGCAGTTCGAGCTGTTGCGCAATCAGCACGAGGGCACGGCGCTTGCCCGCATCGCCAGTGCTTTTCCGCTGGATGAGGCGCAGCTTGCCTCGCTGGTCGCCGGGCTGGAAAAGAAATTCGGCCTCAAGCTCAAGTCCGAGGTCACGGTCGATCCGGACCTGATCGGCGGCGTGCGTGTCGCGGTGGGCGACCACGTGCTCGACACTTCCGTGCAGGCCCGTCTGGCCAGCCTGCGCGATTCGCTGGCCGCATGATGGCGGGCCACATAACAGGATTCCAGGAGTCTTACCATGCAACTTAATCCGTCCGAGATCAGCGAACTGCTGAAGTCCCGCATTGAAGGCCTGGGCGCCTCGACCGACATCCGCACGCAAGGCACGGTGGTATCCGTGACCGACGGCATCACCCGCATCCACGGACTGTCGGACGTGATGCAGGGCGAAATGCTCGAGTTCCCCAACAACGTCTACGGCCTGGCCCTCAACCTCGAGCGCGACTCGGTCGGCGCGGTGATCCTGGGTGACTACATCGGCGTGTCCGAAGGCGATTCGGTGAAGACCACCGGCCGCATCCTGGCCGTGCCGGTCGGCCCCGAGCTGCGCGGCCGCGTGGTCGATGCGCTGGGCAACCCGATCGACGGCAAGGGCCCGATCAACGCCAAGGCCACCGACGTCATCGAGAAGGTCGCGCCGGGCGTGATCGCGCGCCAGTCCGTGTCGCAGCCGCTGCAGACCGGCCAGAAGGCCATCGACTCCATGGTGCCGATCGGCCGCGGCCAGCGCGAGCTGATCATCGGCGACCGCCAGACCGGCAAGACCGCCGTGGCCGTCGACACCATCATCAACCAAAAGGGCAAGGGCGTCACCTGCGTGTACGTCGCCATCGGGCAGAAGGCCTCCACGATCAACAACGTCGTGCGCAAGCTCGAGGAACACGGCGCGCTGGAATACACCATCGTGGTGGCCGCCGCCGCCTCCGAGTCGGCCGCCATGCAGTACCTGGCCGCCTATTCGGGCTGCACCATGGGCGAGTACTTCCGCGATCGTGGCGAGGACGCGCTGATCGTGTACGACGATCTGACCAAGCAGGCCTGGGCCTATCGCCAAGTCTCGCTGCTGCTGCGCCGCCCGCCCGGACGCGAAGCCTATCCCGGCGATGTGTTCTACCTGCACTCGCGTCTGCTCGAGCGTGCCGCCCGTGTCAACGCGGAATACGTGGAAAAGTTCACCAACGGAGCCGTCAAGGGCAAGACTGGGTCGCTGACCGCCCTGCCCATCATCGAGACGCAGGCCGGCGACGTGTCCGCGTTCGTGCCGACCAATGTGATTTCCATCACCGACGGTCAGATCTTCCTCGAGAGCGACCTGTTCAACGCCGGTATCCGCCCCGCCATCAACGCCGGGATCTCGGTGTCGCGGGTGGGCGGCTCGGCCCAGACCAAGGTGGTCAAGAAGCTCTCCGGTGGGATTCGTACCGACTTGGCTCAGTATCGCGAGTTGGCGGCCTTTGCGCAGTTTGCCTCCGACCTGGACGATGCCACCCGCCGCCAGCTCGAACGCGGCAAGCGCGTGGTCGAACTGCTCAAGCAGCCCCAGTACCAGCCGCAGCAGGTCTGGGAGCTGGCCGTCGCGCTGTATTCCGTCAATAACGGCCACCTCGACGACCTCGATGTCGGTCAGGTCCTGTCCTTCGAGAAGGCCCTGAAGGACTACCTGAAATCCAAGCACGAAGCCCTGATCCAGCGCATCGAGGACGTCAAGGAACTCTCCAAGGACGACGACGCCGCGCTGGGCGCCGCGATTCAGGAATTCAAGAAGCACGGCACGTTTTAAGTAGCGGTCCGAGGGGCCCGGGCTCGCGCCCGCCCCGGTCTGCCCAGACAGGAAAGTGTAATGGCCGGAATCAAGGAAATTCGAACCAAGATCAAGAGCGTGCAAAACACGAGCAAGATCACCAAGGCAATGGAGATGGTCGCCGCATCCAAGATGCGCAAGGCGCAGGAACGGATGCGGGCCGGGCGTCCCTATGCGCGCAAGGTGCGGGCGATCGCTTCCCACCTCATGCAGGCGAACCCTGATTACACCCACCCCTACATGGTCGAGCGCGCCAAGCTCAACGCCGTGGGCATCGTGCTGGTGACCACCGACAAGGGCTTGTGCGGCGGCCTGAATACCAACATCTCGCGCCTGGTGCTGGCGCGGATCAAGGAATTCGAGCAACAGGGCGTGCGTGTGCAGGCGACCGCGCTGGGCAGCAAGGGTGCCGGCCTGCTCAATCGCATCAGGGCCAACGTGGTGTCCTCCGAGGTGCAGTTGGGCGATGCGCCCAACCTCGAGCGCCTCATTGGCGCCATCAAGGTCCAGATCGACGATTTCATCGCTGGCAAGCTCGATGCGGTGTACCTGGCGAACACCCGGTTCGTCAATACGATGCGGCAGGAGCCCAGCTTCATCCGCCTGCTGCCCTTGCCGACCGGCCTCGAGGATCCCTTCCAGTCCGACTCCGAGGGCGAGGAGCGCCTCGAGACCAAGTACGGCTGGGATTATCTCTACGAGCCCGATTCCAAGACCGTCATCGACGATCTGCTGCTGCGCTACGTCGAGGGCCTGATCTATCAGGCGGTAGCCGAGAACATGGCCTCCGAGCAGTCTGCACGGATGGTGGCCATGAAGGCGGCTTCGGACAACGCCAAGAAAGTCATCGGCGACCTCCAGTTGGTCTACAACAAGACCCGCCAGGCGGCCATCACCAAGGAAATTTCGGAAATCGTGGGCGGCGCCGCTGCTGTCTGATCTTCAGGCACCCGGGCAACCCAAGGATATTTAGCAAGGACTAGACATGAGCAACGGTACCATCGTTCAGTGCATCGGCGCAGTGGTGGATATTCAGTTCCCCCGCGACAACATTCCCAAGGTGTACGACGCACTCACCCTGACCGACGAGTCTTCCGACTATGCGGAAAAAGGCCTGACGTTCGAGGTCCAGCAGCAGCTTGGCGACGGTGTCGTGCGCACCATCGCCATGGGCTCGAGCGACGGCCTGCGCCGCGGGATGGAGGTCTCCTCGACCGGCGCCCCGATCTCGGTGCCCGTCGGCACCGGCACCCTGGGCCGCATCATGGACGTGCTGGGCCGCCCCATCGACGAGCGTGGCCCGATCGCCTCGGACGAAAAGCGCGCCATCCACCAGGACGCCCCCAAGTTCGACGAGCTCTCGCCCTCGGTCGAGCTGCTCGAAACCGGCATCAAGGTGATCGACCTCGTGTGTCCGTTCGCCAAGGGCGGCAAGGTTGGCCTGTTCGGCGGTGCCGGCGTGGGCAAGACCGTCAACATGCTGGAACTGATCAACAACATCGCCAAGGCGCACAGCGGCCTGTCCGTGTTCGCCGGCGTGGGCGAGCGCACCCGCGAAGGCAACGACTTCTACCACGAAATGTCGGATGCCGGCGTCATCAAGCTCGACAACCTGCCCGAGTCCAAGGTGTCCATGGTGTTCGGCCAGATGAACGAACCCCCCGGCAACCGCCTGCGCGTGGCGCTCTCCGGCCTGACGATGGCTGAGAAATTCCGCGACGAGGGCCGCGATGTGCTGTTTTTCGTCGACAACATCTATCGCTACACTCTGGCCGGCACCGAGGTGTCCGCGCTGCTGGGCCGCATGCCGTCCGCAGTGGGCTACCAGCCGACGCTGGCCGAGGAAATGGGCAAGCTCCAAGAGCGCATCACTTCGACCAAGACTGGTTCCATCACCTCGATCCAGGCCGTGTACGTGCCTGCGGACGACTTGACCGACCCGTCTCCCGCCACGACCTTCCTGCACCTGGACTCGACCGTGGTGTTGTCGCGGGACATCGCCGCGCTGGGGATCTATCCGGCCGTGGACCCGCTGGATTCGACCAGCCGCCAGCTCGACCCGCAGGTTGTCGGCGAGGAGCACTACAGCATCGCTCGCGCCGTCCAGCAGACCTTGCAGCGTTACAAGGAACTGCGCGACATTATCGCGATTCTGGGCATGGACGAATTGTCGCCCGAGGACAAGCAGGCCGTGGCCCGCGCGCGCAAGATCCAGCGCTTCCTGTCCCAGCCCTTCCACGTGGCCGAGGTCTTCACCGGCTCGCCGGGCAAGTACGTGCCGCTGTCCGAGACGCTGCGCGGCTTCAAGATGATCGTCGAAGGCGAGTGCGACGCGCTCCCCGAGCAGGCGTTCTACATGGTTGGCTCGATCGACGAGGCATTCGAGAAAGCCAAGACCCTCCAATAAGGATTGCAAATGGCTACTCTCCACGTTGATGTGGTCAGTGCGGAGGAATCGATCTTCTCCGGCGAGGCGACGTTCGTCGCCCTGCCGGGTGAGTCGGGTGACCTGGGCATCCTGCCGGGCCATACTCCCCTGATCTCGCGCATCCGTCCGGGCACGCTGAAGATCAAGCTGGCTGGTGGCGGCGAGGAAAACATTTTTGTCGCCGGCGGCATCCTCGAGGTGCAGCCAGGCTCGGTGACCGTTCTGTCCGACACCGCCATCCGCGCGGCTGATCTGGACGAGGCCAAGGCCGTCGCGGCGCGCCAGCGCGCCGAGGAGGCACTGCGCAACACCAAGGACAAGGCCGACATCGCCGTCGTCGAGGCCGAGCTCGCCATGCTGGCGGCCCAAGCCGCGGCCGCCCGCAAGCTCAGCCATAAGCGGTCTTCCCACTGATCGGGCTGTCCGTCCAGTGAAACGATCATGGCGCCCTTGGGCGCCATGATCGTTTTTGAGGGTGCGCCGATCATCGGCGCACCCTAGCCCAGCGGGAGGGCGGTTTACGGTAACCGTATGCGATGCCGGTCGTTGACAATGTGGATTGTCGAGAGCGGCGGCGGGCTTATGCCTGGAACTGGGTTTTCCGCATTGATGGCCTTTGTTCAAACGCGTTGAACCAGGACCCAAGCCGTGGATTCACGGTGTGCCAGTCCAGCTCTGGAAACCGCAGATCC
This sequence comes from Castellaniella sp. GW247-6E4, assembly GCF_040276065.1. NCBI lineage: Bacteria > Pseudomonadati > Pseudomonadota > Betaproteobacteria > Burkholderiales > Alcaligenaceae > Castellaniella > Castellaniella sp. GW247-6E4. Next base: position 361,556 of record NZ_JBELOI010000002.1, read on the forward strand.
AGGTAGGCCAGCGCACACGCCAGACCGATCGTGCCAAGATCCACTCGCTGCGCTAAAGAGTCCGCCTGGTGCTCGAACTGTGCAAGGGTGCTGTGGATCTTGGCAAGTTGGCCCTCACTCCAGGCCTCCCATCGAAATTCCGCGGGCCGCAGCACCGCCTCGTAGCGGGCGGATAAGGCCGCATCCAGGATCCCCTCGGCCAGGGCCTGCCGTGCAAGGACTTGCCAGCGTGCCGCACCCTGCTTCGGTAGCAAACCGCCTGAGCCGAGGTCGTCCAGGTATTCGCAGATCACCCGGCTGTCGTACAGCGCCGAAGCATCGTCAAGCAAAAGAGTGGGTAGCTTGCACAACGGGTTGTGGCGCAGCAGCTCTTGGCTCGGCGTGGTGGGGGCCGTTGATACCTGAATGATTTGCAAGCGATCGGCCAAGCCAACCTCATGTGCGACGATCAGGCATTTGCGGGTATAGGGCGATGTGGGCGAATAGTACAGTTTCATACGGTGGGACCTGGCATTTGCGGATGATTTGTCGTCAATTATTTTAGGCCAGCCAGTGTAGCACTCGATGATGTAGCGGTGCGCGCCGGCGGGGGCAGCGCTATGCGGACCCGGCCTTCAGGCTGGCGATCAGCGCTTGGTGGAATGCGGGCAGGCGGGCTTGTATTCCGGCCCGACGAACCTCCCAGGCCGCCAACTGGGCCGGATCGGTCAACGGCGTGGACCACGGTGTCCCGGGAAAGTAAGGATCCGCCCGCCAGCGCGGAATGATGTGCCAGTGCAAGTGCGGGACCTGGTTACCCAGGCTGGCGAGATTGATCTTGTCGGGGTGCAGGCACCCGCGCAGCGCGTCCTCGACCAGCCAGACGGCGCACATCAGGCGCGACCGCGAGGCGGCGTCCAGATCGGTCATCTCGGCGATGTGCGCGCGCCAGACGATCCGGATGAAGCCCGGCAGCGGCGTGTCGTCCACCCGGATCACGGACAGGACGTCGTCCCGCCACAGCGCGCCGGGTGGCTCGGCCACGCATAGGGCGCAGGCGGCCTGCGGCGCCTGCGCGGGCGGGTGGGTGGCATCGCTCATTCGGCGAAGAACAGCTCGCGCAGCGCGACGCCCGGATCCTCGGCGCGCATGAACGCCTCGCCCACCAGGAAGGCCTGGACGCCGCGCTCGCGCATCAGGGCGGCGTCGGCCGGCGCGAGAATGCCGCTTTCGGTGATGACTCGCCTGCCCTCGGGGATGTCGGCCAGCATGGCCAGGGTCGTGTCCAGCGAGGTCTCGAAGCTGCGCAGATTGCGATTGTTGATCCCCAGCAGCGGCGTGCGCAGGGTGAGGGCGAGCTCGAGCTCGGCGCGGTCGTGGATCTCGACCAGCACGTCCATGCCGAGCTCGATGGCCACCGCCTCGAGCTCGCGCAGCTGGGTGGCTTCGAGGGCCGCCACAATGAGCAGGACGCAATCGGCCCCCAGGGCCCGCGCGTGGATGATCTGATAGGGATCAATCAGGAAATCCTTGCGCAGCACGGGCAGGGTGCAGGCCGCGCGCGCCTGGCGCAGGTAATCGTAGCCGCCCTGAAAGTACTGCACGTCCGTGAGGACGGACAGGCATGCCGCGCCGTGCGCGGCATAGGTGGCTGCGATATCGGCAGGCCGGAAGTCTTCGCGGATGACCCCCTTGGAAGGGGAGGCCTTTTTGATCTCGGCGATGACGGCCGGCTTGCCTTGCGCGATCTTGTCCTCGATGGCGCGCGCAAAGCCGCGCAGATCCTTGCGGCTCTTGGCTTCGCGCATCAGCTCGGATTCACTGCGCATCTGCCGTGCGGTGGCGACTTCGGTCTTTTTGGTTTCGAGGATGCGGGCGAGGATATCGGTCATGATGCGAATCGTTCGGTATAGCGGCGGAATTGTTCGAGCTTGTCGCGGGCGGCGCCGCTGGCGATCAGCTCGAAGGCCTGCCGGATGCCCTCCGGGATCGAGGGTGCGCGGTTGCCGGCGTACAGGGCCAGGCCGGCGTTCAGGCCCACGATATCACGGGCCGCGCCGGGGGTGTTGTCCAGGGCCTCGCGCACGATGCGTGCGGATTCCTCGCGATTATCGACTTTCAGGCTGCGGTTCGAAACCATGGACATGCCGAAGTCCTCGGGGTGGATTTCGTACTCGCGCACCTCGCCGTCCTTGAGTTCGCCGACCAGCGTGGCCGCCCCCAGCGAGGCCTCGTCCATGCCGTCCTTGCCGTGGACGATCAGCACGTGGCGCGACCCCAGGCGTTGCAGCACCCGCACCTGGATGCCGACGAGATCGGCGTGGAATACGCCCATGAGCTGGTTGCCGGCGCCCGCGGGATTGGTCAGCGGACCGAGGATGTTGAAAATCGTGCGTACGCCGAGCTCTTTGCGCACGGGCGCGACGTTTTTCATCGCGCCGTGGTGGGCCGGCGCGAACATGAAGCCGATGCCGGTCGCCTCGATGGAGTCGGCCACCTGCTCGGGGGTTGCCGTGATGCGCACCCCCAGCGCCTCGAGGACATCGGCGCTGCCCGACGAGGATGAGGCGCTGCGCCCGCCGTGCTTGGCGATCCGGGCGCCGCCGGCGGCCGCCACGAACATGGACGCGGTCGAGATATTGAAGGTGCGCGAGCCGTCCCCGCCGGTGCCGCACATGTCCAGCAGGTCCTCGGGATTCGGGGCCTGCACGGTCAGCGCGAATTCGCGCATGACCTGCGCGGCGGCCGTGATTTCGCCCACGGTTTCCTTCTTGACGCGCAGGCCCATGAGCAGGGCGCTGGCGATCTGCGGCGAGAGCTCGCCGCGCATCAGCATGCGCATGAGGTCCAGCATTTCGTCATGGAAGATTTCCCGGTGTTCGATGCAGCGCACCAGGGCTTCGGTCGGGGTGATGACAGGCATGAGGTGGTCCTTGTTTTTGTTGGGGAGGGGGCTCAGAGCTCCATGAAATTGCGCAGCATGGCGTGGCCGTGTTCGCTGAGGATGGACTCGGGGTGGAACTGCACGCCATACACGGGCTGGGTCTTGTGGGCCACACCCATGATCTCGCCGTCGGCGGTCTCGGCGGTGATCGTCAGGCAGTCGGGCAGCGTCGCGCGCTCGATCGCCAGGGAATGATAGCGCGTGACCGTGCAGGGCGAGGGCAGTCCGGCAAAGACGTCCGTCCCCCTGTGCGTCACGGGGGACACCTTGCCGTGCATGATCTCGCGGGCCCGTACGATCGTGCCCCCGAAGGCAACGCCGATCGCCTGGTGGCCCAGGCAGACACCCAGGATCGGTTTGCGGCCCGCGAAGCGGCGGATCAGATCGACCGAGATGCCGGCTTCTTGGGGCGTGCAAGGGCCGGGCGAGACGCAGATGCGATCGGGATCCATGGCCTCGATCTCGTCGAGGGTGATCTGGTCGTTGCGCGCGGTTTCGACCTGCGCGCCCAACTCGCCGAAGTACTGCACCAGGTTGTAGGTGAAGGAGTCGTAGTTGTCGAGCATCAGCAGCTTCATGATCGGGTCGTCCTGGTCAGTGTCGGGAAACAGGCACGCATGCCGAGGCGGGCTGCGCAAGCCCGAGGGTAGGGGGGGAGAGTGATACGGTCATGGTCTTCCTTGGGTCAGGAGCCGCCGCACCGGAGACAGATTCGTAGGGACCTTTGCCTGCCAGAACGGCGGCAAGGTTGCGATGAATCACGCACGGAGATGCCGCCTCCTAGAGGAGGCGCCACCAAGTCGATGCGTGTATGGTCGCGTGAGAAATCATGCCGGTATTTTACTGTGCGGGCCTCGTTCTGTCGAGGAGGGGGAACGATGCGTCCCGATCGTCGGACTCGATGTTACTGGTATTATCGCTATTGGGCAGCGGTGCCGAGGGTGCCCGGGAGGTGCTCTGGCGGCATCTCGAATTCATACACTACAGCGCTTGACGAGAACGAGGTGCGTCGCCGCCGATTCTTTCGTTTGTCACGCTTACCGAACCGACCATGATCATCTCCGCTTCGACTGATTATCGCGCCGCCGCCCAGCGCCGCCTGCCGCCATTCCTGTTTCATTACATCGATGGCGGCGCGTATGCCGAGCATACCTTGCGGCGCAATGTCGACGACCTTGCCGGCATTGCCCTGCGCCAGCGGGTGCTGCGCGACATGTCCCGGCTCGACCTGGGCACGCGCCTGTTCGGCGAGTCGCTGTCCCTGCCCGTGGCGCTGGGCCCGATCGGCCTGGCGGGCATGTGCGCCCGCCGAGGCGAAGTCCAGGCGGCGCGGGCGGCCGATCGCAAAGGCATTCCCTTTACCCTGTCCACGGTATCGGTGTGCCCGATCGAGGAGGTCGTGCCGGCAATCGGCCGGCCGATGTGGTTCCAGCTCTATGTGCTAAAGGATCGCGGCTTCATGAAGAGCGTGCTTGAGCGCGCGCGGGCGGCCGGGGTGACGACCCTCGTGTTCACGGTCGACATGCCGGTGCCGGGCGCGCGCTACCGTGATGCGCACTCGGGCATGAGCGGGCCGCATGCGGCCCTGCGCCGCTATCTGCAGGCGATCGCGCACCCGCGCTGGTCCTGGGATGTTGGCGTGTTCGGACGCCCCCACGATTTGGGCAATGTGTCCACGTACCGGGGCAAGGCGACAGGGCTCGAGGACTACATCGGCTGGCTGGGCGCGAATTTCGATCCGTCGATATCCTGGAAGGACCTGGAGTGGATCCGGGAGTTCTGGACCGGGCCGATGGTGATCAAGGGCATCCTCGATCCCGAGGATGCCCGCGATGCGGTGCAATTCGGCGCCGACGGCATCGTGGTGTCGAACCATGGTGGCCGCCAGCTCGATGGCGTGTTGTCCACGGCGCGCGCGCTGCCCGCGATCGCCGAGGCCGTGAAGGGGCGCTTGGGCATCCTCGCCGATTCGGGCGTACGCAATGGGCTGGATGTGGTGCGCATGCTCGCGCTGGGGGCCGACGCGGTGTTGCTGGGGCGGGCCTACGCCTATGCGCTGGCCGCCGCCGGCGAGGCTGGCGTGGCGAACCTGCTCGACCTGATCGAAAAGGAGATGCGCGTCGCCATGACGCTGACCGGCGCGCGCACGATCGCGGACATCACGCCCGAATTGCTGGCGCGCGCCGACGCCTAGCGGCCTGTCCTGGCGCCGCCGTTAAGGGCCTGAATGAGCTGAACAGGACACCAGGTCAGATTGGCTCGTCCAGGCCGAATTGCACCTGCTCGGCCGCGCGCAGCAAGGCGCGGGCCTTGGCCTCGGTTTCCTGCCATTCCTTTTCGGGATCGGAGTCCGCGACGATGCCCGCCGCCGCCTGGACGTAGAGCATGCCGTCCTGGATCACGCCGGTGCGGATCGCAATCGCCAGGTCCATCTCGCCGCCGTAGCTGAGGTAGCCCGCCGCACCGCCGTAGATGCCCCGGCGCACGGGCTCGAGCTCGTCGATCAATTCCATCGCGCGCACCTTGGGGGCGCCGGTCAGGGTGCCGGCAGGGAAGGTCGCGCGCAGCACGTCCATATTGCTCATGCCGTCGTTGAGCTCGCCGCACACGTTCGAGACCAGATGCATGACGTGCGAGTAGCGCTCGATCGTCATGGTGTCGGTAACCTCGACGCTGCCGACCTTGGAGACGCGCCCGATGTCGTTGCGCGCCAGATCGATCAGCATGACATGCTCGGCGCGTTCCTTGGGGTCGGCAAGCAGTTCCTGCTCGAGGCGCAGATCCTCCTCGGCGGTGGCGCCGCGCTTGCGGGTGCCGGCCAGGGGGCGGATCGTGACCAGTTCGCGTGCGCGGCCATGCTCGACGTCTTTTTCCTGGCGCACGAGGATCTCGGGCGAGGCGCCCACGACGTGGAACTTGTCGAAGTTCCAGTAGTACATGTAGGGCGAGGGGTTGAGCGAGCGCAGGGCGCGGTATAGGGACAGCGGCGCGTCGCGGAAGGGTTTGGCGATGACTTGCCCGACCTGCACCTGCATCAGGTCGCCCGCGGCGATGTAATCCTTGGCCTTGCGCACCGCGGCCAGGTAGTCGTCTTTTTTGAAGTCGCGCTGCGCCGTGGTCTGCATGCTGGCGTAGGCGTAGGGGATGACCACGGGCGTGCGCAGCTTTTCCCGCAGGGTCTTGAGGCGGCGCTTGGCGAGCGCATAGGCCTCGGCCTGCCGGGGATCGGCATAGACGATCAGGTAGGTGCGCCCAGCCAGGTTGTCGACGATGGCCAGTTCATCGACCTGCATCAGCATGATGTCGGGTGCGAGGCCCTCCTGGCCGGCCGGGCCGGGCTTGACGCAGGGGCCCAGGCGCGGCTCGATGTGGCGCACGGCCTCGTAGCCGAAATAGCCCGCCAGACCGCCGGCAAAGCGCGGCATGCCGGGACGCAGGGCGACACGGAAGCGCGCCTGAAACGATTCAATGAACGCCAGCGGATCGCCCTCGTGGGTCTCGACCACCTTGCCTTGCGTGACGATTTCGGTGGTGGTGCCGGTCGCGCGCAGCACGGTCTTGGCCGGCAGGCCGATGAAGGAATAGCGGCCGAAGCGCTCGCCGCCCACCACGGATTCCAGCAGGCAGCTATTGCGTCCGCCCTCGGGGCCCGCGTGCGCGAGCTTGAGGTAGATGGCCAGAGGAGTGTCCAGGTCCGCGTAGGTTTCCGCGATCAGCGGTATCCGGTTGTAGCCCTGCGCGGCGAGCGCGTTGAATTCGATTTCTGTCATGGGGGTCTCTGTGAGGTTTGGGTACAGGCCGGGACAGGAATAAAAAAAGCCCGGCCGATGTTCGGATCCGGGCTGTCTTGGATGGGCGGCGCGATGTTGCAGGCGCGCGCCGGGTGATCGCATTACCCGGAATACGGACGCCACCAGCGCCAGGTGGCGCCGGTGGTGATTGGGTAATAGCGGATCGTGTTCATGCGTTTTCTGCAAGCGGTGTTGCGTTGGCAGCCCATTGGGCGGCCGAAACGAGGGAGTCCACTATAGCATCCACCGGCAGGGCCTGCACGGGGCGGCCTTCGTTGTAGCCGTAGGGCAGGGCCAGGATGCGAATGCCGGCGGCGTTGGCGGCCTCGGCATCGGTGATCGAATCCCCGATGAACAAAGTCTCGCCGGGCTTGACGCCGAGGAGCTCGCAGGCATGCCACAAGGGCATGGGGTCGGGCTTGCGGCGTTCGCAGGTATCGCCGCAGACCACGACCTCGAAAAATTCCGCGATGCCGTGTTGTTGCAGCAGGGGGCCGGTGAATTCGGTGAGCTTGTTGGTGACCACGGCGAGCTTGGCGCCGCTGTCGCGGAAGTCCCGCAGGCCCTGCAACGCGTCGGGGTAGAGCTGGGTGCGCCGGCCGCTGAAGGCGCGGTAGTGGTCGCGGTAGCGCGCCATGCCCCGCATGACGGTCTGGACGTCCGCGGGCTGGCCTTCGTGGGACAGCGCGCGCATCACCAAGTGTTCGAAGCCCTGGCCCACGTAGGTGGCGAGGATGCCCTCGTCAATGGGCGGCAAGCCCATGTCCTGGCGCATCGCATTGGCAGAATCGGCCAGGTCGGGAATGGTGTTCAGGATGGTGCCGTCCAGATCGAACAGAATTGCGGTGAATTGCATGATGAGGGTCGGAGCCGAAGAATTCCCGGCGGGCGGGCCGGGCCATGCCGCAGCATGGGGGTTGAGTCTGCAAACGCCATCGTAGCATTTGTTGCGCCATGCTGCGGCGGCACGCGCCGCCGGGACCCGCCAACGGCGCCGCAGCGGCGGATTATTGGGCCCGCCTGATGGCATCGCCCTGGGCGATGCCAGCCCTCAGGGCTTGAATCACCTGGGCGTAGTCCGGCTGTCCGAAGATCGCCGAGCCCGCCACGAAGGCGTCGGCGCCGGCCGCCCGGATGGCGGCGATGTTGTCGACCTTGACGCCCCCGTCCACCTCGAGCGCGATCGGCTGGCCGCCGTCCTCGCGCCACCGGTCGATGCGCTGGCGCGCCTCGGAGAGCTTGGCCAGGGTCCGGGGAATGAACGCCTGGCCCCCGAATCCCGGGTTCACCGACATCAACAGCACCAGGTCGAGCTTGTCCATCACGTGGTCCATCCAGGCCAGCGGCGTGGCGGGGTTGAAGACCAGGCCGGCCTTGCAGCCCTGCTCGCGGATCAGGGACAGGGTGCGGTCGACGTGACGCGAGGCCTCGGGGTGGAAGCTGATGATGTCGGCACCCGCCTTGGCAAAGGCCGGAACCAGGTCGTCGACGGGCTCGACCATCAGGTGCACGTCCAGCGGCACCGTGGTGTGGGGGCGCAGGGCGGCGCAGACCATGGGGCCCACGGTCAGGTTGGGCACGTAGTGATTGTCCATCACGTCCAGGTGGATCCAGTCGGCGCCTGCGGCGACGACCGCACGGACCTCCTCGCCCAGGCGGGCGAAGTCCGCCGAGAGCAGGCTGGGCGAGAGGCGGGCGGGGGGCAGTTCGGTCATGGTTAAATGGCGTCCTGATATGTCATGATGGGGGCTTGTGTCGTGTTTCGCGGTCATTTTAGAGCAGTCGTTCCCCGATGAAGAAAATCCTGCCCGCCCTTGGCGTCCTGGCCGTGCTGGCCGCGTGCTCCTCAGTTCCCCTCGAGGAGCCGGCGGCTCCCGGGCCCGTCGCGCCCGCCGAGGACATTGCGCTGCGGCCCCTGGTGGTCCCGCCGCTGTCGGCCTTGCCGGACACCGCCGCGCGGTCCTTGCGGGGACGGTTCGCGGCGGCCGACTGGTCGGGCCTGCCGGGTTGGAGCGAGGATGATCTGCGGCACGTCTGGAAGGGCTTCATCAACAATTGCAAGGGCTTGATGCGGCCGGTCGCAGGATCGCTGTCCCAGCCCGCCCGCGCCACGCCGCGCGTCTGGCAGCCAGTGTGTGGCGCGGCATCCCGCGCGGGCCTTGCGCCGGAATCGGGCGGCGAGGCTGTGCGTGCCTTCCTGCGGGCGCACCTGCGGCCCTGGCGCCTGCTGGACGGGGCGGGGCACGCGGCCAGCGGCACGGTCACCGGCTATTACGAGCCTCTGATCCGGGCGTCGCGCCAGCCAGGGGGCGCCTATCGGTGGCCACTGTATGCGCCGCCCGATGATCTGCTGACCATCGATCTGGGGGCCGTCTATCCCGAACTCGCCGGCAAGCGGATCCGCGGCAAGCTGGCCGGGCGCCGCGTGGTGCCTTACGATACGCGCGCGCAAATCGCCGCCGACCCCTCGCGCCAGCCGCCGGCGATCGTCTGGGCCGATGACCCGGTCGAAGCCTTTTTCCTGCAGATCCAGGGATCCGGGCGCGCCGCCCTGCCCGATGGCACGGTGATCCGTCTGGCCTATGCCGACCACAATGGCCGGCCCTATGCCTCGATCGGGCAGTGGCTTGCGCGCCAGGGCGAGATGCCGCTGGCGCAGACATCCATGCAGAACATCAAGCGCTGGGCGCGCGAGCACCCGGACCGCATCCAGCAGATGCTCAACGTGAATCCGGCCATGGTGTTCTTCAAGGAAGAGCCGGTCGTCGATGCCGAACTGGGTCCCAAGGGGGCCTACGGCATCCCCCTGCTGGCCGGGCGGGCGATCGCGGTCGATGCCGATTTCGTGCCGCTGGGCGCACCGGTCTATCTGGCCACCGAGTTGCCGGGCGGCGCGGGGCCCTTGCGTCGCCTGGTATTTGCGCAGGACACGGGGGCGGCGATTCGCGGTGCGGCCCGTGCGGACTTCTACTGGGGCTTTGGCGACGAAGCCGGCCAGCAGGCCGGCCGCATGAAGCAATCCGGCCAGATGTGGGTTCTATGGCCGGCGCAGGCCGGCGCGCCGAGCGCGCGCTGACCGGAGGCGGGGCCGGGCCTGTGACCACGCGTATCCGGCCCGCAGCCGCGCGGCCGGCCGGGTTAATATAGGCCGATCATGAAAAAGGAATCCATCATCGTCTGCGGAACCGGGATCGCGGGGCTCGCCTGCGCCCTGGGGCTTGCGCGTGACGGGCACTCGGTCAGCCTGCTCGGCCCGCGCCACGAGCCGACCCGTCAGGATCCCGACACCTATCATCCCCGGGTCTACGCCTTGTCGCCCGCCAGCCAGGCGCTGCTCGAGCGCCTGGGGGCTTGGCGCTTGATGGATGCGCGGCGGATCACGCCGGTCGAAGCCATGGAGGTCTATGGCGATGGCGACGGCGCCCTGGATTTGTCGGCGTGGCAGGATGCCCGCGACACGCTGGCCTGGATTGCCGAGTCCGGCGAGATCGAGCATGCCTTGCAGCAAGTCGTGCACGCCATGGGCGTGCCCTGGTTCGAGGATGCATTCGAGGGCCTGGAGGCACTGCCCGCCGGGGTTCGCCTGCGCACGCGCGCCGGCCGGGTCATGCAGGCCGATCTCCTGGTGGGCGCCGATGGCGCCCGTTCGCCGGTGCGCGCGGCCGCCGGCATCCACCACCGCTATACGCCGTACGGCGATATGGGGGTGGTGGCCCACCTCGATGCCGAAATCCCGCATCAGGGCAAGGCGTTGCAATGGTTCACCGGCGACAGCGTGCTGGCCCTGCTGCCCATGCCCGATACGTCCGACGGCGCCCAGGTGTCCATGGTCTGGTCGCTGCCCGAGGGCCGCGCACGCGAATTCCTGGCGCTGGATCCCCAGGCTGGTCAGTCCTTTCTTGCCGGCCAGGTGCTGGCCATCACCGGGGCACGTCTGGGCCGGGTGCGTCTGCGCGGCCGGCCTTTGGGGTTCTCGCTGAGCCTCGAGCGCACGGGGATGGTGGCGCCCGGCGTCGCCCTGGTGGGCGATGCCGCCCATCGTGTGCATCCCTTGGCCGGGCAGGGCTTGAACCTCGGCCTGGGCGATGTGCGGGCCCTGATCGAGGTGCTGCGCGCGCGCGAGGCCTTCCGCTCGGTGGGCGAGGCGCGGGTGCTTGCCCGTTACCGGCGCGCGCGCGCCGAGCCGGTCCTGGCGATGGGCCTGGTGACCGATGGCCTGCACCGCCTGTTCGGCACCGAGTGCGCCCCGGTCGTCTGGGTGCGCAACGAGGGTATGCGCCTGGTCGATCGCGTCCCTTTCATCAAGCGCCAGTTGATCCGTGCGGCCGCTGGCCGCTGATCCGCCGACATTCCACCGCTTTTCGTTCGAGGTTCATCATGCGTTTTTCTGTCTTGCTGTCCGCGACCCTGCTGGCCGGCAGCCTTCCCGTCTGGGCGCAATCGGCCGATCAGGTGATCGGCACCCGCACCACCCAGGAGGCGTCCCAGGGTGCCGGGGACAAGGTCTTGTCGACCGCGGCGCTCGAGCCGGCCAAGGCGCAGGCGATCCGCCAGCATTTCGAGGCCCGCTTCCCGGGCATCCAGGTGACCCTGGTGCGCGCCTCGCCGCTCGCCGGGATCTATGAGGTCCAGGTCGGGATGGATCTGTTGTATACGGATGCCAACGCCGATTACGTGCTGCAGGGCTCGCTGATCGATGCTCGGGCGCGCAAGGATCTGACGGCCGAGCGCGTCGAGGTGTTGCAGCAGGTGGCCTTCGACAGCCTGCCACTGGACAAGGCGATCAAGCAGGTCAAAGGGAACGGCTCGCGCCAGGTGGCGGTGTTCGAGGATCCGAACTGCGGCTACTGCAAGCAACTGCACCGCACCCTGCGCGACGTGGATGACGTGACGGTTTATACCTTTCTGTTCCCGATTCTGGCGCCGGACTCGACGACCAAGTCGCGCGATATCTGGTGTGCCTCGGATCCGGCGCGCGCCTGGAAGGACTGGATGCTCGATGGCAAGGTGCCGGCCACCGCGCAGTGCGACACACCCATCCAGGAAACCCTGGCCTTGGGCCGCAAGCTCAATGTCCAGGGCACACCCGCGCTGTTCTTTGCCGACGGCACGCGGGTCAACGGCGCCTTGCCGCTCGACGCCCTCAAAAAGAAGCTCGACGCCCTGGGAAGTTGAGGCCGGGCGCCGCCTCGCATCCAGGCGGCGTCCCGTCCGCGCACTCGCTTATTTGAGCAGTGTCCAGGCCCCGTTCTTGACTGTGATCAGTTCGCGGCCGCGCTCGTCGAACCCGCTATGGTCCTCGGGGCTCATGTTGTAGACGCCCTGCGTGGCCACCAGCTCGTGGGTCTGCTCCAGCGCGTCGCGCAGGGCGGCGCGGAACTCTGGCGTTCCCGGCTTAGCGGACTGGGCGGCGATCGGAAGAGCGTGCTGCAGCAGCAGGCCCGCATCATACACATTGGCGCCGAAGGTCGCGGGGCGCTCGCCATACAGGTCCTGATAGCGCTGGATATAGTCCTGGGCGATGGCCTTGGACGGGTTGCTGTCGGGGACCTCGGGCAGCACCAGCATCAGGCTGGCGGCGAGGATGGTGCCCTCGGCGGCCTGGCCGCCCAGTTTCAGGAAGGCTGGCAGCGCGGCGCCGTGGGTCTGGTAGAACACGCCCTGGTAGCCCTGTTGTTTGAGCGTGGTCTGCGGCAGCGCGGCCGCCGCACCGGTGCCCGCGATCAGGATCGCGTCGGGTCGGGCGGCCAGCAATTTCAGGGCCTGGCCGGTGACCGAGCTATCCGAGCGCTGGTAGCGTTCGGAGGCGATCAGGTCTAGGTGATGCTGGGCGGCGAGCGCGCTGAAGACCCGGTGCCAGTCGTCGCCGTAGGCGTCGCCAAAGCCGATGAAGCCGACGGTCTTGATGCCGCGCCGGACCATGTCGCCGACCAGGGCCGTGGCGATGATGTCGGTGTTCTGCGTGGTTTTGAACGCCCATTTCTTTTGGTCGGTCATGGGCAGGACGATGGAGGCCGCGCCCACGGGCGCGAGCATCGGTGTGCCGGACTCGGCGGCGAATTGCAGCACGCTCATCGAGTTGGGCGAGCCGGTCGGCCCGATCAGGGCGTCGACCTTGTCCTCGTTGATGAGTTTCTTGAAGGCCGTGACGGTTTGCGTCGGATCGCTGGCGTCGTCCAAGGCGATGTATTGGATGTCCAGGCCTCCCGCCTGGGTTGGCAGCAGCGGCACGGTGTTCTTTTGGGGGATGCCGACCAGGGCCGTGGGCCCGGTGGCCGAGGCGACCACCCCGATCTTGACTTGGGCGAGCGCCGGCTGGATACCCAGGGCGCTCAGCAGGGCGAGGGCGATTGCAAGGTGTCGAATGGCCACGGCGGTCTCCGGGGAAGAGGCGAAAAGAAACGGCCCGCAGGATGCGGGCCGAAGTCCGATCAAGGTTTGATTGTAATCAGAATTCCGTCCATTCCTCAGCGGCCGGTGCCGGTGCGCGCAGCGCGGCGGGCGCCTGCTGCGGCTTGGCGGTCGCACCGCTCGATGCGGGGCGCCTGGGCGGGGGGCTGACGACTTTTTCGGGTGGCGACGGCAGGCGCGCGGGCGCGGCCTGCTCGGGAGCGTGCGCCTGCGCAGGCGCCGCGCCCGGCGCCTCGCCCTGCCCGCTCAGGCGAAAGGTCGCCACCAGCCGCGCCAGCGCATCGGCCTGCGCCTGCAGGCTGGCGGCCGCCGCCGCCGACTGCTCGACCAGGCTGGCGTTCTGGCGCGTGACATCGTCCATCTGCGTGATCGCGGCATTGACCTCCTCGATGCCGGTGGTCTGCTCGCGGTTGGCCGCGCTGATCTCGCCCATGATGTCGGTGACGCGGTTGATGCCGGTGACCACCTCCTCCATGGTCTTGCCGGCTCGGGCCGCCTGCTCGTTGCCCGCGGCGGTGGCCGAGACCGAGGCGTCGATCAGCGCCTTGATCTCTTTGGCCGCCGAGGCGCTGCGCTGGGCCAGCGCGCGCACCTCGGAGGCGACCACCGCAAAGCCGCGGCCCTGCTCGCCGGCGCGCGCCGCCTCGACGGCCGCGTTCAGCGCCAGGATGTTGGTCTGAAAGGCAATGCTGTCGATCACCCCGATGATGTCGGCGACCTGCTGGGAGGTGGTGTTGATCTGGGCCATGGTCTGCACGACCTGGGCGACGACCGCGCCGCCCTCGGTGGCGATGTGCGAGGCGGAGCTGGCCAGGGTGTTGGCCTGCTGGGCGTTGTCGGCGTTCTGGCGCACGGTGGCGGTGAGCTCCTCCATGGTGGCGGCGGTCTGGGCCAGGGAGCTGGCCTGCTGCTCGGTGCGCGAGGACAGGTCCAGGTTGCCGGAGGTGATCTGGGCGGCGGCCGAGGCGATGGAGTTGGCCCCGCCGCGCACCTCGCCGACGGTGTCGTTGAGGCCGCGCACCATGCTGCCCAGGGCGCGCTCGAGGCTGGCGACCTCGTCCTTGCCCTGGGGCTGGACGTGCTGGCCCAGGTCGCGCCGGGCCACGGCCTCGGCCACCGATACGGCGTGGCGCAGGGGGTGGGTGATCGAGCGGGTGACGCGCCAGGCAAACAGCGGCCCCAGCAGCAGCGCCAGCAGCGTCGCCACCCCCAGAGTCGTCATGCCAAGCTGATTGGCGTCCCGTGAACCGACGAACAACTCGTGGACGACCCTATTTTGGACAGTGCTGAGCTTGTCGATCTCGGCGATGTATTGCTGGGTGAGCCGGGGCATCTCTTTGTTGAAGAAGGTGTCCGCCTTGGCGTATTCCCCGTGGTCGAGGTCCTGAAAGGCCTCGGTCCGGCCCCCGACGTAGAGTTCCTGGGTCTTGAGGACTTGCTGGTAAAGAGCGACCGCCTCGGGTTGGCGGAGCATGGGCGCGAGCGCGTCGCGGATCATGGCGCCTTGCTCGTCGGAGGACACCAGGCCGGTTTTGAAGACGGCCAGTACATCGGGGTTGGTCAGGTTGGCGGCGGCCAGGGCCTGGTTGGCGTTGACCTCGACCTGACGAGCCCATTGCAGGATCAGCGCATTGGCCTTTTGACGCCCCTCCAGGTTCATGTTGGCGGTGTTGCCGTCCAACATGCGCCACAAGCCGATGCCGGACATCGCGACAAGCAAAATGATGATGAATCCGAAGCCCAGCGCGAGCCGGGTGCCGATCTTGATGTTCCTCATGTCGTCCTCATGGAGAGTAGGTCGAACTGTTGCCTCCACGGGTCAACGGCGCCCCGCCGTTTTTCTTTATGTTTCAAGGGCGAATATTTCTGAGAGCGCCTCTTGAGCGGGCGCCGCCTGTGACGGCTGGCCTCAGGCGGTGCGCCCGCCGTCGACCGGCAACTCGATGCCGGTCACCATCGAGGCGGCGTCCGAGGCCAGGTAGATCGCCGCGCCGGCGATGTCCTCGGGGGTGGACATGCGGCCCAGGGGGATCGTCTCGAGGAAGCGCTCGCGGTTCTCGGGGGTGTCCGGCATACCCATGAAGGCCGCGGTCAGCCCGGTGGCGCCCAGCACGGGCAGGATGGCATTGACCCGGATCCGGTCGGGGCCCAGCTCCAGGGCCATCGACCGGGTCAGGGTATTGACGGCGCCCTTGGTGCCGTTGTACCAGGTCAGGCCGGGCCGCGGGCGGATCCCGGCTGTTGAGCTGATGTTGATGATGCAGCCTCCGGCGCCACGTGTGCGCAGGCGGGGCACGAGGGCGCGCGCGGTCAGGTAGATCGACTTCACGTTCACGGCGTAGATCCGGTCGAACGTTTCCTCGTCCACCTCCAGCATGGGCTGGTTGCGGTGGGTGATCCCCGCGTTATTGACGAGGATGTCGGGCGTACCGAAGGAATGGACCGTATCCTCGATCATGCGCTCGACCTGGTCGGCCCGGCTGACATCGCAGAGCAGGGGCAGGGCCTGCTCTGCGAGTTCGTCGGCGATGCGCCGGATGCCATCCGGGCGCACATCGGCCAGCACGATGTGCGCGCCTTCGCGCGCGAAGGCGCGGGCGATGCCTTCGCCAAAGCCGCTGCCGGCCCCGGTGACGATTGCGATCTTTCCTTGCAACAGGTTCATAGCGGCTCCTGGGGTTGTCGGGCGACTCAGTCCGCCTCAGCATAGCCCGCCGGGTTGCCGGACTGCCAGCGCCAGGCGTCCTCCATCATCCGGTCCAGCCCGAGGGTGGCGCGCCAGCCGAGCTCACGCATGGCTTTGGCGGGATCCGACCAGCACTGGGCCACGTCCCCAGGCCGGCGCGGCGCGATCGTGTAGGGCACGGGGCGCCCCGAGGCGCGTTCGAAGGCCTCGATGATCTGCAGCACCGAGTATCCCGTTCCGGTTCCCAGATTCCAGGCATGGATGCCCGGATGCGTCGATAAGAAGCCCAGCGCGGCCAGGTGGCCACGGGCCAGGTCGACCACATGGATATAGTCGCGCACCCCGGTGCCATCGATGGTCGGGTAATCGTCGCCGAAGACCGCGAGGCGCTCGAGCCGTCCGACGGCCACTTGGGTGATGTAGGGCAGCAGGTTGTTGGGGATGCCGTCGGGGTCCTCGCCGATCAGGCCGCTGGGATGGGCGCCGACCGGGTTGAAGTAGCGCAGCAGGGCGATCGACCAGCGTGGATCGGAGGCCACGAGATCGTTCAGCATGTCCTCGACCATCCGCTTGGACTGTCCGTAGGGATTGGTCGGGATACCGATCGGGCAGGTCTCGGGTATCGGCATGTCCGCGGGCGCGCCGTACACCGTGGCCGACGAGCTGAACGCCAGGCGACGGACGCCCGCGCGCGCCATCGCCTGGCACAGGGCGAGGCTGCCGCCGACGTTGTTGTCATAGTAGTCCAGAGGGTGGCGCACGCTCTCGCCCACGGCCTTGAGGCCGGCGAAGTGCACGACCGCCTCGACCGGGTGCTCGGCAAAGAGGCGGTCCAGCAGGCGGGCGTCGCGCACGTCGCCTTCGATCAGTTGGGGTTCGCGGCCGGTGATTTGCGCCACGCGCTGCAGGGATGCCCGCGAGCTGTTGGCCAGGTTGTCCAGGACGATGACCTCTTGGCCCGCCTCCAGCAGTTCGACGACAGTGTGTGAGCCGATGTAGCCGGCCCCGCCGGTGATGAGCAATGCCATGGGAACGTCACGTGAAAGGGGAAATCGCCATCCTAGCAGTTTGCGCCCTGGTGCGCGGCGGCGCCCCGGGCCCCCGCCTGTCGCTAGGCAATGCGGTTCAGTAGGCGTTCCCCCGACATGAGGTTGCGGACGTTGCTCCATTCCAGCCGGCGATTCGTCAAGATGTCGTCGTCGGTGAGCGAGCCGCCCGCCGTGTGCGGCGAGAGCGCGAGGTTTGCCGTCGCGTCCCCTGCCGCCAAGCGCAGCAAGAGATTATCGGGCAGCGTGGGTTCCCAGGACCAGCCGTCTGTTGCGACGCCGGAGAGCCTGCCTGCGCGGTAGGCCTCGGCGACCGCGAGCTCGTCCAGGGTGGAGCTCGCGCCCGCGGAAATCAGACAGGCCCCTGGTTTCATGCCCGCCAGGAAATCGTGCCCGACGGGCGGCCCGTTATCGGCCATGTGCGGCAGCAGCAGGCAGAGGAAATCGCTGTCGGCCCGTATCCGTGCATGATCCGCGTAGTCCACGCCGTACAGCTCTTCGGCCTCTGGCGGCAAGGGCTTGCGCTTGTGGTATAGAACTTTGCAGCCAAATGGCTTGAGTCGCACGGCGAGCTCGCAGCCGACTTCGCCAAACCCCATGATGCCCACCGTGCAGTCCGCGAGGCGTTTGATATCCCGCCGTCCGGTCCAGTTGATGGCAAAGTAGTTGGCGTCGCATCGGCGGGGCGGCAGGTCGTACTCGCCGGGATGCAGCAAGGTGGACTCACAGTCCCTGAACCGCTTGGCCAGTGCCAGGATCTGCATCATCATGTGTTCGGCCACCATCGCGCAATTGCGCAAGGGCCAGTTGCAGACGGGGATGCCCGCCGCCCGCGCGGCCGGCAGGTCGATGTCCTGGGTCATGCGACCCAGGCGCTGGATAAGCTTCAGCCGCTTGGCGCCGTTGATGGCATCCGCGTGGACGGCACCCAGCCGTTCGGTGACCAGGACGTCGATGTCGGGCAGTCGCCTGGCCAGTTCGCCGGGCGTCGGGCGGACGCAGATCTCGACATGGGCCCCGGCCGGCGCGGTATCCAGCGCGGTCTTCTGGTGCCTGGCTTCGCGCGCCGTGGTGAACAGGACTTTGAGTGGCGTCATGACATGTTTCCGGGAGACGGGGCTTGCAGAATGTCGTCCAGTTCCTCATAGGCGGGCAGCGGCTCCGTCACGAGGTGGCCGCGATCCAGGACGATGCGGTCCGATTGCGGCCTGGACAGCATTTCGTTCAGCGAGCGGGCATTGAAAATCACCAGCCGCGCGGCGGCACCGGGTCTCAGCACCCCCTGCTCGAGGCCCATCAGTTGCGCCGCATTGCGCCCGGCGAGGCTCGGCATGTCGGCGATGGGGTGGTCAAGGTGCAGGATGCGCACGGCCTGGCGCAGGGTGTCCAGCATGTCGTTGTCGCCGTATGGGAAGAAAGGGTCGCGCACATTGTCGCCGCCCACGGCGACGGTCAGCCCCGCAGCCTGCATCTCGCGCACCAGCGTGACGCCCCGCCACCTCGGGGTGATGCCGGGGCGGCGGTCTTGCAGATACAGGTTGGCCGTCGGCAGGGTGACGATGCCCACCCCGGCGGTCGCGCACAGCTCTAGAGTCCGCTGTACCTGGGACGGGGCTTGCATGGCGAGGCTGCAGCAGTGCCCGCAGACGACGCGCCCCGGGAATCCGGTGCGCAGCACGGCGCGCGCGACATGCTCGAGCATGCGCGAGGCGGGATTGGCGGTTTCGTCGACATGGAGGTCGACATCCAGCCCACGGCGCGCGGCCTTGTCGAATAGCCGGTCGAGGAACGGGTCGATGCCGGCAGGCATCTCGGTGTCATGGTCGGGCAGGCGCAGGAAGGTGCCCACAATGCCGCCCGCGGCGGCGACGAGATCGAGCAGCCGGTCGCCGAAGGGCGTGTCGTAAACCTCTGCCACCGCCAGGGCAACGGCTTGCAGGGTGATACGCTCGCGCCATTTCCCTCGTACGGTCTGAAAGACTTCCCAGGTTGCCTCGGCTTGCCCCTCGTGTGAGTCCAGGTGGGTCCGGATGGCGGAGGACCCGTGATGCACCGCGCAACGCAGGGCGAATTCCATGCGCCGCTCGATGTCCGCCTGGGTCCAGTGACGCTGCCGGTCGGCCATGGAGCCCTCGCGCGCACCGGCAAAGCTGCCATCCGCATTCCCCGCTCGCGGAATGATTTGGGTCTTGTCGAGATGGGCGTGGCAGTCGAGGAACATGGGCCAGACCTGGCGTCCGGCCAGATCGACCTGGGCGATGCCGCCCTCGTCCACGGACGCGTGGGTTTGCCCGGACGGTCCGATCGCAGTCAGCGTGCCGTCTTCCACTCGAATGTCGAGCAGGGTCGTGCCGTCCTCGTCGCGGCCGTCCGGCATCCGCGTGAAGGCTTCCGGCGTGGTCAGGCACAACGGGACCCGCGCACGCCTCAGGAGGATCCGCCGCGCGGACGGGATGTCTGGATAGCTCGAGACGGGACGCATCGGAGCCTCACAGTGTCCGCCATCGCGGCGTTGCCGCGGGCACATCGGCCCGCTGCCGGATGTCGGGCATGCGCCGCTTGACATCGGCGATGATGGCGGCCTCGTCCATGGTGAGGATCTCGCGGGCTTTGACAACGATCTTGCCATCGATCACGACCGTATGGACATCGGACCCCTGGGCCGCAAAGACCAGGGACGCCACCGGATTCCAGATGGGGGACAAGTGAGGAACGTCGGTGTCGATGGTGATCAGGTCGGCTTTCTTGCCGACTTCGAGCGAACCGACCTGGTCGGCAATCCCCAAGGCGCGCGCGCCATGAATGGTCGCCATCTCGAGGGCGGTCTCGGCGCGCAGGCTGTTGCGGCTCTTGCCACGGGTGCGGGCGACCTGGCAGAGCACGCGCAGGTCTCGCAGAAGATCCATATTGGCGTCGCTGGCCGTGCCGTCGCAGCCCAGCGCCACGTTGACGCCGGCCTCGAGCATCTCGACGACGCGCGTCGGCCCCCAGGCGACCGTCGCGTTGTTGGCGGGACAGTTGGCGACGGAGGTTCCGGTGCTGGCCAGCAGGGCGATGTCCTCGCTGTCGGCCGCCGTGCAGTGTGTCAGGACCGATCTGGGCCCAAGGAGGCCCAGTTGGTAGCCATAGTCCATGTGGCTGCGGTACCCCTGGCTGCGCGCGTATTCGTTGTCGCTCTCCAGTTCCGAGTGATGGATGGTGAGGTGCATGTCGCGATCCCGGGCCTCTGCCGCCACGCGGCGATAGAGCTCGGGGTTGGCCGATTCGTCAGCAGTGCGGCATCCGAACCAGACCTGGATGCGGCCATTTGCCGCGCCGTTCCATTGCTTGTGCGCGGCAAGGGTTTCGGCAATGCCCTGGTCGGGCTCGAACCACGCCGACAGCGGCCAGCCCACTCGGTCGCGATAGGCCGGCGGCACATCCATGACGACCTTGCCCAGCGCCGCACGGATCCCGGAATCGACGCAGACTTGGGCGATGCCGTCAAAGCCGTGATTCGACGACGTCATGGATTCCAGGAAGCTGGTCGTGCCGGATTTCAGCATCTCGAGGATGCAGAGCGAAGCGGACGCCGCCCCGTCCTCGGGGGTCATCGTCCCTTCCATCGGCAGGACCAGCCGGTAGAGCCAATCATGGAAGCTGTCGGAGGACGCGTTGCGCTCGCCGAGCGCGCGAAACATCGCCTGGCTCAGGTGGACGTGCGTATCGATCAGTCCCGGCGAAATAATGTGATGGCTGTAATCATGCACCGGAAGGTCCGGGAAATCCGTCCGGATCTGGTCGGTTTTTCCAACGCCGACGATGGTGTCGCCGATGACGGCCACCGCACCGTCCGCGATGACGCGTCGTTCGCTATCAATCGTGATGACGAGTGCATTGCCGAAAATGAAACCCGTGTTTCCCGCCAACTCGGCCTCCTTGATTTACTGAGTGTCGGCCCATTTGCCGACGAAGAGCTTGGACATCCAGCCGAATACCAGGAACACGCTGACCCCGAGAGCCGACGACAGGATGATCGCGGCAAACAGCTCGGCGCCTGCCAGTTCGCTGGAATACTGGCGGATCATCTGTCCGATGCCCACTTCGCCACGGGCAAAGAAGAAATCCCCGACGATGGCCCCGACGACCGAAAGGCCCGCCGAAATGCGCAGGCCGGCGAAGATTGCCGGCAAGGCCGCGGGAAACATCAATTTGCGCAGGCGCACCCAGCGGTTGGCGTTATGCAGCGTAAACAAGTCATGGGCGCCGGCCTTGGCGCTTTGCAGGCCGAACAAGGTGTTGACGATGATGGGGAATAATGAAATCAGCACGCAGACGATGATCCGCGAGGTTTGGCCGAAGCCCGCCCAGAAGGAGATCAGCGGAACCAGCGCCAGAATGGGGATTGCCTGCAGGGCCACCATGTAGGGAAACAGTGCGCGTTCTATCAACGGCGTCTGGCTCATGGCGATCGCGATCGAGAATCCGATGGCGGTGGATATCAACAGGCCGATCACGGCCACCCGCGTACTCGACCACAGGCTCTGGAGCAGCACGATGAGGACCTCTGGATCCGCAAAGCCGGCTGTCCACACATCATGCGGCGGGACGAGCAGGAATCGCTTGCTGGGTTCCAGCATGACATAAGAAATGAAATACCAGACCGCCAGGATGAATACGCCGAACACGATCCCTGGCAGGATATTGCGCTTGAAGTTGCTTAATGTGCTCATTGGATGTCTCCGATGTTTCGATTCCCGGGCCGTTCTGCGACGGATTCCGAGGTCTGTTCCGGGCCGTGGTTCAGGCGGCCCTGAGCTTTTCAGAGATCTTTGCGCATAACTGCCCAAATTCCGGCCCGTACCGAGTCTCTTGGGTGCGTGGATAGGCATACGGGACGTCGAATTCCGCGATGATGCGTCCTGGGCGGGCGGACATCACATAGACCTTGGTGCTCATGTAGACGGCTTCCGAGATGGAGTGCGTGATGAAGAGTCCGGCGAACTGCTCTTTCTGGAACAGCCGCTGGGTTTCATCGTTCAGGTGTTCGCGCGTGATCTCGTCCACGGCGCCGAACGGTTCGTCGAACAGGAAGATGGACGGCTGCATGGTCAGCGTGCGTGCAAGCGACACACGCATCTTCATGCCGCCCGACAGCGCCTTCGGGTAATGATGCTCGAAGCCTTTCAGGCCGACGAGGTCAATGGCCTTTCGGGCGAGCTCCTGTTGCTTTGCCTTGGGATACCCGTGCAGTTCGCACAGCAGCGTCACATTCTGGAATGTGGTGCGCCATTCGAGCAGCGTGGCGTCCTGGAAAACATATCCGATGTTTTCGCGGTTTACCTGTACGTCGCCGGACGACTTCTGCATCAGGCCCGACGCGATGCGCAGCAGCGTGGACTTGCCGCAGCCCGAGGGGCCGACGACGCTGACGAATTCTCCTTTGTTCACATCGAAGGTCACATCCTGTAGGGCTTCCGTCCCGTCTGGGAAGGTCATGCTGACGTTTCGAAATGACATCCCCGGCGCTGGACTGCTTTCGGCGCCGCCTCGAGTCTGAGACATCTAGATTCCTTCGTACTGTGGCTTTACAGGGCATATGCGCGCAATGCATGGGTGGGAGCCGCCGGCTTGCGGGGCTCCACGAAGCCCAGGGCTCATTGCGGCAGACCTATGGCGGGGTCGATGAACTGGTTGGTCAGGAGCTTGTCCGCGACGAGGCCATCGGGAATCTTTTCCCCCCCTAATCGCATGTTGTCGATCAGCTCCTGGATTCTCGGGGGATCCATGTCTCCGATCGTCTTGTTGCTGCCATTGGACATGAGGCCATATTTCAGAATGGCTTCGTGAGCAACTTTGGCGCGCTGTTCGCTGTAGGTCCAGAAATCGCGAAACTGCGAGACCGTGTCCACAATGATGTGGTTTGCCCGGTCGGGGGAGGCCAGGTAGTCCACGATCGCCTGTTGCCAGACCGGGATGAGCTGCTTCAGGCAAGGCGACAGGGCGTCGAGCGCCGATGGCTTGACGGATACGGCCGCGAAATACGGCTTGTAGCCGGCGTCGTGCAGCAGTTGGAATTGGATGGGTTTCTTCCACGCCTTGAACTCGTGCTCGTATAAATACGGCTCGTTCGTCGCGGTGCCCTGTTGCGCGTACTTTCCGTCGGCGGCAATGAATTGGGTGGGCGAGCCGTCATACGATTTATCGACCAGGTCTTTCCTCATCAGGCCGCTGGCGATCAGCCAACTGGAGTACTTTGCCCAGGGCGATATGTTCACGATGATATTGTTTTTGCCCAAGTCGGCAATCGTATGGACATCGGGGTAGGTGGCGGGGTCCCACATGAACAGTATCGGGCTCTTTTCCCAGACCGCCATGATGGTCTTGACGGGGGTCGCGGAATATAACGAGATGGCGATGTCGGTCGATACCATGCCCGCATGGATTGAATCATCGGTGTACATGACGGAAGGCACCGGCATATTGCCGATCGCGGGCCCGCCGGATCGCACCTCGACCTCTATCCCCGTCGGTTGGCCCTGCGAAACGAGCGATCCCCGTACTTTCTTGTTCTTGGCGTCGACCTTGTAGTCGTCCCCCAGCAGTTGGTATTCCGGGCCGTGCTCTGCCTGGGGATACCAATCCATCTGGATGACAAAGGGCGAAGGGCATACCTTCGACAAGTCTGTTGCGGCAAATGCCGAGGTGCCGCCAAAGGCCAGGCTGGCGGCCAGCACAGCGGTTTGGCGGAGCAAGAATGACGATGGCCTGCGTCCCTGCATGTTGAGTCTCCTTGGGTCGTTCATTTATGTTCCTTGCATCGATCGCAGCGATGGGAGCTTTGATCCTCAAAGGAATTTTGTATACCAAGAAAGATAGCAAGCTTCGGCTTTGGTGTCTAGTGGCGCGTGTCGGGGCCCGCATCCATGACAGCAAGGTATGACCTTTCAGCGTGCGCTTTTCCGGGTGATGCATCCGGTAGCTCATGCAGGGCTGTATTCTTTGTATACAAAATACAATTCGTCATATATTGACAAATGAAACATGGGGGTTTTCGAGCGCCGTCCGGCCATGTCGCGCCGCCGGCGACGAGCGGCGGCGGGGTTCAGGCGCTCAGCCGGTAGGCCGAGGTGCTCAACCGGTCGATGCCGCGTTCGGCGAAGCGGGGCTCCTGCTCGAGGATATCGCGGGTTTCGAGCCTGTCGATGCGCCAGCCCGGCGTGTATAGGCGTTGGACCTCCTCGTCGCTGACGGCGAACGGCGGGCCGTCCATCTGGGCCTGGGGGTAGTCCAGTGTCAGCAGCAGGCCGCGGCACCCAGGGGGCAGGCCGCCGTAGACGTGGGCCACGTAGTGTCGCCGCATGTCGGCGGGCAGCGCGATGAGTGCGGCTCGGTCATAGCAGCCGGTGCACTCGGCCAGTGTCGCGGCGTCCAGGTCGAAGATGTCGCCGCAGATGAACTCGATGCGCCCCGCGACATAGTGGCGCCCGAGGATCGAGTCATGGATCGAGGGCGTCAGTCCGTGTTCGGTGAAGAATTGCTCGACGGCGATGGTCGAGAGCTCGATGGCCAGTACGCGATGGCCTTGCTCCGCCAGCCAGGCCACGTCCAGCGATTTCCCCGCCAAGGGGACCAGCACGCGGCTATCGGCGGGCAGGCAGAGGGCGGGCCAGTGCTTTTGCAGCAGGGGCATGACCCGCGTTTGGTGAAAGCCGGTCTGGCCCTGGCGCCAACGCTGCTGCCAGAAATCCTTGTCCATCCCAATACCTCGCCTGGAAATGTCATCTGGTGTCGTGTCTCGCCACGGTCATGTGCGGGTGAGACCATAGCAGTGTAGCGGCTGGCCGCAGCCTTGTCCCGCCCGCCTGCCGTGGCATGCCGATACAGGATCACACACAGCGAAACTTGAGCCGAGGCGGGGGCTTGGGCCATGATGAAAGCACTGTTCAATTTGCCTCGGGAGGTCGTATGAACCAGGCTATGAAAGCATTTCTGGCGTGTTCCGTGATCGCATTGGGCTTGGTCGGCCCGATCGCGGTTGCCCAGGACGGGGCCGGCGCGCGCGCCAGGGCGGCCCAGGACGTCATCGCGCAGCCGAGCGAGGAGCAACTGCGGCGCTATGCGGGCGCGGTCAAGAAAGTCAGCGCGGTGGCCGCCGAGTACCAGCCCCGCCTGCAGGAGGCCCGCAGCGAGCCGGAACGCCAGGCGGTGCGCATCGAGGCGGACCGGAAAATGGTGGCACAGGTCGAAGCCGGTGGCATGGGCGTGGACGAATACAACGGGATCAGCCGCGCCGTCCAGCGGGATCCCGAATTGCGTCGGAAGGTCGAGTACCTGGTCAATCAATAGGGCGGCCCGGGGCGGCGCCCGGCGCGCGGGCGTCCGAAGGGTTCTCGGGCTACGATAGCGGTCTGATCGACTTCGCCTGCCCGCCCGATGCTTCCCGTCCTGGATCCTTTGTTCTATGTGCTGGCCGTGCCGGCGGTGCTGCTGGCGGGCATCTCAAAAGGCGGTTTCGCGGGCGGGCTGGGCATGCTGTCCGTGCCGCTGATGGCACTGGCGATCTCGCCCATGCAGGCGGCCGGCATCATGCTGCCTATCCTCTGCGTCATGGATGTGACGGGCTTTCGCATCTGGGCCCATCGCTGTGATCGTGCCTTGCTGCTGCGCCTGCTGCCCGGGGCGCTGATCGGCATTCTCGTCGGCTCGCTCAGTTTTCATTTCGTCAGCGACGCCATGCTCAAGCTGATGGTGGGTGTGCTGGCGCTGGCATTCACCTTGAATCACTGGCTCAAGGGACGGGTGCGTCCGCTCGTGCGCCTGCCGCCAACGGCCAGTGCGACCTGGTGGTCCGGATTGTCCGGGTTCACGAGTTTCATGGCGCATGCGGGTGGCCCGCCCATCATGATTTATCTGCTGCCCCGCCAGCTCGACCGCGCCGTGCTGGTGGGCACGGCGACGATCTATTTCGCGGTCGTGAACTACGCCAAGTTGCTGCCCTATGCCCTGCTGGGCGAGCTCGATCTGCAGAATCTGAGCACCTCGCTGGTGTTGGCGCCGCTTGCCGTGGTGGGCGTCAAGCTGGGCGCCTGGCTGCATGACCGCATGGACCCCAAGGTCTTTTTTCGCTTGTTGTATGCCTTCCTGTTTCTGACCGGACTCAAGCTGTCCTGGGACGGGTTGGGTTTGTAGCTCAGGATTTATCGGACCAGAGCACGCCACCCGTGGCCCAGTGGTCCTTGCGCACTTCGGTCAAAATGATGTGGACCGCATCGGGCCGGCAACCGAGGACCTTGCAGGTTTGTTCAGTCAGCGCCTGGACCAGTTCGCGTTTTTTTTCGGGGCTGCGCCCCTCAAAGAGCTCGATGTGCATGCTGGGCATGAAAAATCTCCTGTAAAAGCCAGTGTTGCCGCGCTGCGCCGGTGCGTCCGGGCGCCGCGGCCGCGGTTTCATTCCAGGGCCCAGCGGCGTGCCATGACGGCCCGCTCCAGCAGGCTGATGTATTGCTGGATGGCGATCTGCTTGTGAGTGCCCAGGTTGAAGTATTTGCAAGCCACGGTGTGCGTGCCCTTGCCATTTTCCAGGGTAAGCTCGGCGCTGCGCATGATGCGCAGGCCGAGCTCGATGGCCTGCGCGTCCGGCATGTCGAGACGGCCCGTGTAGATCTTGCCGATGGTCTCGCCCAGCAGGCGGTCCTTGTCGATCAGGCGCAGCCCGCCGCCGCTGATGTCGTAGAGGGGAAAGACGGCGTTCGCGCCCTCCATCGGCGGCTCGGTGACCGTGAAGGTGGCCGGGTTCCTCGCCGGAACCTCCACGCGGAAGAACTCACGGCGCTGCAGGCGCCGCAGGCCCGTTGGGCGTGCCATCCGGAAGGCCGGGTCGTTTTCCCATTGCGTTGGCGACAGCGCGCCTTGAAACGTGATCAGGATGCGGTCGAGGGTGGCCTGAAAGGATACGGACGGTGCCGCCAGCAGCCGGGTGTTGACGTCGGCCGCCGCGGCGTTGTCCAGGTACAGATCGCCCGATGCGGGGTCGATCGCGAGTATGGTCGAGATCACCGAGGTCGCGTGGTCGTGCGCCTCGAGGCGCACGAGCGCGCGCTGGCGCCGCAGGGCGTTGAGTATCGACTGAATCTCGAGCGGCTGCGAGATCAGACACGGGTCGTCACGGCTATGCATGGGTGGCATCGGGCGTCAATCGGGGCGCGGGTTCTATTCGAGGGTTTTAACCATGTCCTCGAGGACCTTCTTGGCGTCGCCGAAGACCATCATGGTCTTGTCCATGTAAAACAGCTCGTTGTCCAGGCCCGCGTAGCCCGCCGCCATCGAACGCTTGTTGACGATGATGGTGCGCGCCTTGTAGGCCTCGAGGATGGGCATGCCGGCAATCGGCGAGTTCGGGTCGTTCTTGGCCGCCGGGTTGACCACGTCGTTGGCGCCCAGCACCAGCACCACATCGGTCTGGCTGAACTCGCTGTTGATGTCCTCCATCTCGAAGACCTGGTCGTAGGGCACCTCGGCTTCGGCCAACAGCACGTTCATGTGGCCGGGCATGCGGCCGGCGACCGGATGGATGGCGTACTTGACCGTGACACCCTGGTCCGAGAGCTTGGCCGCGAGTTCCTTGAGCGCGTGCTGGGCGCGCGCCACCGCCAGGCCGTAACCCGGGACGATGGTGACCGACTCGGCGTTGCTCATGAGGAACGCCGCGTCGTCGGGACTGCCGGACTTGACGCTGCGCTGGGCGCCGTCGCCGGCGGCGCTCGCCGAGGAGGGTTCGGCACCGAAGCCGCCCAGGATCACGTTGAAGAACGAGCGGTTCATCGCCTTGCACATGATGTAGGACAGAATGGCGCCCGAAGAGCCCACCAGCGAGCCGGCGATGATCAGCATGGGGTTGTTGAGCGAAAAGCCGATGCCCGCCGCCGCCCAGCCCGAGTAGCTGTTGAGCATCGAGATCACGACCGGCATGTCCGCGCCGCCGATCGGGATGATGATCAGCACGCCCAGCACGAAGGCAATGACGGCCATCAGCACGAAGGGCAGCCAGGACTGGTCGGCCATGAACCAGAAGCCGCAGGCCAGCATGATGATGGCCAGCGCGAGGTTGAGCATGTGCTGGCCCGCGAAGACCACTGGCGCGCCCTGGAACAGTCGGAACTTGTACTTGCCCGACAGTTTCCCGAAGGCGATGACCGAGCCCGAGAACGTGATCGCGCCCACGAAGGTGCCGATGAACAGCTCGAGCCGGTTGCCCGTGGGGATGGGGGCGCCCGCCGCCGCGATGCCGAAGGCGTGCGGCTCGGCGACCACGGCGGTGGCGATGGCGACCGCCGCCAGGCCGATCATGCTATGCATGAAGGCGATGAGCTCGGGCATCTTGGTCATTTCGACCTTGCGCGCGAGCACCGTGCCGATGGTGCCGCCGATCAGCAGGCCCAGGACGACACGCCCCAGGCCCAGGGCGCCGGTGCCGTCGCGCGCCAGGCTGATGATCAGCGCCGCCGTGGTGAGGATGGCAATCGCCATGCCCACCATGCCGAACAGATTGCCGCGCCGCGAGGTCGTCGGATGTGACAGGCCCTTGAGCGCCTGGATGAAGCAGACCGAGGCGATCAGGTAGAGGAGGGTGACGAGGTCCATCGAGATCATCGCTGGCCTCCCTTGCGTTCCTTTTTCTTGAACATTTCCAGCATGCGTTGAGTGACCAGGAATCCGCCGAACACGTTGACGGCGGCCAGGGCGACGGCGAACACGCCCATGGACTGGGCGAGCGATCCCTCGGTCAGGCCGGTGGCGAGCATGGCGCCCACGATGACGATGGCCGAGATGGCATTGGTGACCGCCATCAGCGGGGTGTGCAGGGCGGGGGTGACGTTCCACACGACGTGAAAGCCCACGTAGACGGCCAGCACGAAGATGATGATGTTGACGAGTGTCGGATTGACGGCTTCCATTAGGCGCTCCTGAGAACCTGGCCGTCCTTGCAGACCATGCAGGCTTTGATGATCTCGTCGTCCTCGGCCAGGGCGAGACGCCCCTCGGCGTCGGCAACCAGCTTCATGAAGTCGAGAATATTGCGGGCGTACAGCGCCGAGGCGTCGGTGGGCAGCAGGGCCGGCAAATTGGCGATGCCGACCAGCGTGACACCGCCGTGGCGCACGACCTGGTCGCGCACCGAGAGCGGGCAGTTGCCGCCGCGCTCGACGGCCAGATCGACGATGACCGAGCCGGGCCTCATGGCCTCGACAGTCTCGGGCTGGATCAGCGTGGGCGCGGGGCGCCCCGGGATCAGCGCGGTGGCGATCACGATGTCGGCCTGTTTGCAGCGTTCCGCCACTAGCGCGGCCTGGCGCGCCATCCAGGCCGCGGGCATGGGGCGCGCATAGCCGCCCACGCCCTCGGCGATCTCACGCTCCTCGTCGGTCTCGTAGGGCACGTCTATGAATTTCCCACCCAGGGATTCGATCTGCTCGCGCGCGGCCGGCCGTACGTCGGAGGCCTCGACCACGGCGCCCAGGCGCCGAGCGGTGGCGATGGCCTGCAGGCCCGCGACGCCGGCGCCCAGGATCACCACGCGGGCAGCCTTGAGCGTGCCGGCGGCCGTCATCATCATGGGGAAGATCCGGCCGTAGTGTTGCGTGGCCAGCAGCACCGCCTTGTAGCCGGCCAGGTTGGCCTGCGAAGACAGCACGTCCAGACTCTGGGCGCGGGTGATGCGCGGCGCAGCCTCGAGGGCGAAGGCGGTCAGGCCTGCCTCGGCCATGGCGTCCAGGTTGTCGCGATCGAAGGGATCAAGCATGCCCACGAGCAAGGCGCCGCGCTGCATGCGCGCGCGCTCGGCCGCGTCGGGCGCGCGCACCTTGAAGACCAGTTCGCTGCCGAGCGCCGTGGCGGCGTCGACGAGTTGCGCGCCGGCCTGCTCGTAGTCCGCGTCCGGATAGTGCGCGGCCTCGCCGGCGCCGCGCTCGATATAGAACGCATGGCCGGATTTGACGAGCTTCTTGACCGTCTCGGGTGTTGCGGCGACTCGGGTTTCACCGGGGCTCGTCTCGCGTGGGACCCCTATCTGCATGGCCGCCCCGCTGCTGCTCTGTTCATTGGATGGTTCCTCCTTAGATGGTCGGTCGCGTGCGTTCAGCGCCGGCTGGCCGCCAGTGCCTGGCCCAGATCGGCCAGGATGTCGTCGATGTGCTCGATGCCGATGGATAGACGAATCATATCCTCGCCCACGCCGGCCCGGGCGAGCTCCTCAGGGCTGAGTTGGCGGTGCGTGGTCGAGGCCGGGTGGCAGGCCAGGGACTTGGCGTCGCCGATGTTGACCAGTCGCAGGATGAGCTGCAGCGCGTCGATGAAGCGGGCGCCCGCCTCGATGCCGCCTTCGATGCCGAAGGACAGAATGCTGGCCGGCAGGCCGCCCATGTACTTGCTCGCCAGCGCATGCTCGGGGTGGTTTTCGAGGCCGGCGTAATTCACCCAGGCGACGGCGGGGTGCGACGCGAGAAAACGGGCGACCGCCAGGGCGTTGCTGTTGTGGCGCTCCATGCGCAGGCCCAGGGTCTCGATGCCCTGCAGGATCAGGAATGCGTTGAAGGGCGACAGTGCGCCCCCGGTGTTGCGCAAGGGGACCACGCGGCAGCGTCCGATGAAGGCCGCCGGCCCGAAAGCCTCGGTATAGACCACGCCGTGGTAGGACGGATCGGGCTCGTTGAGCATGGGGAAGCGGTCTTTGTGCTCGGCCCAGGGGAAGGTGCCGCCATCGACGATGGCGCCGGCGATGCTGTTGCCGTGCCCGCCCATGTATTTGGTGAGCGCGTGCACGACGATGTCGGCGCCCCATTCGATGGGGCGGCACAGCGCGGGCGAGGCCACGGTGTTGTCCACGATCAGGGGGACGCCATGGCGGTGGGCAGCCTGGGCGATGGCCTCGATATCGACGATGTTGCCGGCCGGATTGCCCACGGATTCGCAGAATACGGCCTTGGTCTTGTCGTCGATCAGCGCCTCGATCGCGGCCACATCGTCGTGCGGCGCAAAACGGACCTCGAGGCCTTGGCGCGGGAATGTGTGGGCGAACAGGTTATAGGTGCCGCCATAGAGCTTGCTGGTCGAGACGATGTTGTCGCCGGCCTGGGCGAGGGTCTGGATCGCGTAGGTGATGGCGGTCATGCCCGAGGCGACGGCCAACGCGGCCACGCCGCCCTCGAGCGCGGCCACGCGCTTTTCGAGGACGTCGGTCGTCGGGTTCATGATACGGGTGTAGATATTGCCCGCGACTTTGAGGTCGAACAGATCGGCGCCGTGCTGCGTATCGTCGAAGGCGTATGAGGTGGTCTGGTAGATGGGCACCGCCACGGCCTTGGTCGTGGGGTCCGGGGAGTAGCCGGCGTGAATCGCGAGGGTGTCGAATTTATGGCTCATCGGGTGTCCTGTCGTGTTTCCTGAGGGCGCCGCCAGTCGGGGCGAACATTCAATCGTAACGGGTAAGTCTGGCTCCCGGGAGAAATTTCTCGAATGTCTTTATTTCTTATGGTTATATACAACGGCCCCGATGTCCCTGTTGATAACGGTCAGGAATGAAACAGGGTGTATGGGGGAGCCGTCGGCATCGTATGCGGCGGCGCCATGGGTTAGCATGCTGGGTATTGCCCGCCGGACGGTGGGCCGCAGCTTACGGGTGATGCAGGATTCATATGAACGTCTGGTTGAAACGGACCGTATTCAGCCTGGTCGTCGTGGTCATCGCGGCGACCGTGGGCCTGGCCATTTTCCTGTTGACGTTCAATCCGAACGCGTACAAGGACAAGATCCAGAATCTTGTCTATGAGCACTACCATCGCACTTTGACGATCAAGGGGGATATCGGCCTTTCGCTGTTTCCGCGCATCGGGCTGTCGGTGCGCGACGTGTCGTTGTCCAACCGCGAGGGTGAGGATGTCTTCGTGTCGATCGACGGCGCGCGCTTCGCCGTGGCGATCTGGCCGCTGTTGTCCAACCGGCTTGTGGTCGATCATGTGGCGGTCAGTGGCTTGAAGGCCTGGGTGACCCGCGATGCCGACGGACGGTTCAATTTCGACGATCTGGTCGCCTCCGGGCCGGGGACCGCCGGGGCGCCTCCGGCCGCCGGCACCACCGGGGCCGCCGTGGCGGCCACGGCGCCCGTGGCCCTGGCGGCCTCCGAGGTGCAGCGGACCGAGCTCGACATCGATATCGCCGGCCTCGAGCTCAAGGACGGCCAGATCCATTACCTGGATCAGCGCGAGGGTCTGTCTGCGACAGTCTCGGGCATTGAGGCGGCCACCGGTCGGGTGACCTACGACCAGCCCTTCGATGTCTCGGTCAAGGGCGCGCTCGTCGGCCAGGACCCCAAGCTCGATGCGCATTTCGAGGCGCAGGCGCTGCTCAGGCTGAATCCGGCGCAGCGGGGCTACGGCGCGCAAAAGATCAACGTCCAATTCACGGGGCGCGCCGGCAATCTGGACAAGGCCGTGGCGGCGCTCAAGGGCAACCTCGCCTACAACGGGACCGAGCGCACTTTCTCGGCCGGCAATCTCGAGCTCACGGTATCGGGCGACGTGTTGGGCGCCCACCCGGTCGCTGGCCTGAAGGCCACCCTGTCGGCGCCCCAGATCCGCCTCGATCAGCGCAATAACGAGCTGCAGATCGACAAGCTCGCGCTGCGCGCTTCCGGCAAGGGCGAACATGGCGACATGGAGGTGGCGTTCGATGCGCCCTCGCTGGCGATTTCCCCCGAGTCCGCGCAGGGCGAACCGGTGACGGGCACGGTCAAGGTCTCGGGCGAGGACAAACTCGCGCTCGCGTTCGGCCTCGAGGGCCTGGCGGGCAACGCCAACGAGCTGCGCCTGCGGGCGATGACACTGGATGGCGGGATCGCGCATGGCGATCGTCTGACGCGGCTCCAGCTCGCGTCGCCTGTGACCTGGGACCGGTCCTTGCGCAAGGGCTCTCTGTCGGCGATCAAAGGCGATCTGAGCATCCGGGATCCGGCCTCGCCGAGGCCGGAGTTCGAGTTTCCGATGATCGGCAGCGTGCATCTGGATCAGATCAAGGACACCCTGGACGCCGACATCAATGCGGTGATCGAGGGCGGGCAGTTTGCATTCAAGTCCCAGACCCAGCGCCTGGCCGATCCGCAGACGCGGTTTTCGCTGACCGCCGACAAACTCGACCTGAACCGCTGGCTCGAGCCGCCGCCGAGTCCGGCGGCCAAGGCCCCCAAGGACAAGGACGGTGGTGGGGCCGCCGCCGTGGACGACAAGGCCGCCGAGGCCGCACCGCAGGCGGCGGCGACCCCAGCGGCCGAGACCCGGATCGATCTGTCGTTCCTCGAGGGCCAGGACATCGCCGGGACCATCAAGATCGACGATCTGCGCGTGCGCGACCTCCAACTGCGCGGTCTGTCGGCGGATGTGGGCATCCAGAAGAATGCGCTCCAGGTCTCCAAACTGGTGGCCAGCCTCTACGAAGGCACGCTGAGCGGCAGCTTCAGCGCTACCTCCGCGCAGGCGCTGGCCGCACAGCTTGCGCTCGACAAGGTGGCGGTCGAGCCCTTCATGCGGGCGCTGACCGGCCAGGGACGCTTGTCGGGCACCGCTGGCGTGCGCGTCGATGTGCGCGCCCAGGGGGATACGGTCGACGCCGTGCTGCGCGCGCTCGAGGGGCGGGTCACTTGGCAGGTGCGGGACGGTGCCGTGCACGGCATCAGCGCCTCGCAATCCCTTGAGGACGCCGCGGCGGTCCTGGGCAATGTCCTGAAGGGCCAGCCCGGGGCCATGTCCAATCCGTTCGAGGAGAACCGCCGTACGACCTTCAGTGCCTTCGACGGTCGGGTCGATTTCCTGCGGGGACAGGGCAAGCTTTCGAAGCTTTCCCTGGTCTCGGATCTGGTCCGGGTCTCCGAGGGGCGGCCGGCGGGCATCGATCTGCCGGCTCGACGGCTGGATCTGGTGCTCAACGTCCAGATCACCAGCCGGGCGCCCAAACCCCTGGCCGGGGTCATCGGGCCCCTGCTGGGCGCCACCTTGCCGCTGCGGATTTCGGGGCCTTTCGATCACCCGGCCTACGAAGTGCAGTGGTCCGGTGTGCGCAACCAGGCCATCAAGGATGCCGTCAAATCGGGCTTGATGGAGCTGCTCCCGGGTGGGCTTATTCCCTCGGCCACGCCCTCGGGGGCGCAGGCGGGGCCGGCGGCCCCGCCTGCGCCGGCCAAGAGCCCCGATCCGGTCAAACGCATCGGCGAGGCCCTCAAGGGCCTGCTCGGCCAATAGCCGGGGCCCGGCCCACGATTCCTGAACTTGAAAAAGAGACCGTTCACCCATGACGACAAACCCCTTAAGCACCCCCATCGCGGCCTGCCAGGCTCTGGACCATCCCGGTGCCCCCGCCTATGACCGGCGTTGGCTGGTGGTGGATGAAGACCGCGAATGGCTGGACGCCTCGCGTGCCGAGGGCCTGGCCCGGATCGAGCTCGGCATCCGCTTCGGCTATCTGGTCTTGCGCGCGCCGGGCATGCTGCGCCTGGACATCCCGATGGATGTCATCGAGGACGATGACAGCGTCGTGGGGGAGGCTCGCGTAGGGTCGCAGGCCGTGCGCGTGGTCGACGAGGGCGACCTGGCGGCCGCTTGGCTCGCGGAACTGCTGGGCAGGCCCGCGCGCCTGGTCAAGGTCCATCCTGAGGCGGAGCCGGTCGTCTGGCCTTGAGGCCCCGGCGGTGGCCCGCCGAGGCGGGCCGCGCTTATTCTTCGGCCGTGTTGCGGCCTTCGCGCACGGCTTTGGCCTTGCTGTGCAGCCAGCGCTCGACCGACGGAAAGACGAATTTGCTCACGTCGCCCCCGAGGATGGCGATTTCACGCACGATCGTGCCCGAGATGAACTGATACTGGTCCGAGGGCGTCATGAACAGGGTCTCGACCTCGGGCAGCAGGTGGCGGTTCATGCCCGCCATCTGGAACTCATACTCAAAGTCCGAGACGGCGCGCAATCCCCGTACGATCACGCGGCCATCCTGCTCGCGGACGAAATCCTTGAGCAGGCCGGCGAAGCTGCGCACGTCGACGTTCGGATAATGGCCCAGCACCTCGCGGGCGATCTCGACGCGCTCGTCGACGGTGAAGAACGGACGCTTGTTCTGGCTGTGGGCCACCCCGACCACCACACGGTCGAACAGGCTTGCCGCACGCCGTACGAGATCCTCATGGCCTCGGGTCAGGGGATCGAAGGTTCCAGGATAGACGGCGGTGATCATGCGGTCTCCGTATCGTTGTCGTTGGGTGGTGGTCCGCCCGGGGTGGGCGAAGGCCATGTTTCGGGATTATTCATCGTTTTTTGCAATGCAGCAAATTGGAGGAGGAGGACGTGCACCTGGCCGGCACGCGCCTCGCGCAGGAGACTGAACGCGGGTGGGAAGTCCCGCAGGGTTCCCTCGGTCTCGATGTATGCCAGGCCGCCGGGCCGCAGCGCGCGGCCCAGCAGCGGCCAAAGGCGCTCGATCCAGCCCTGGTGAAACGGCGGATCGAGCAGCAGCAGATCGTATTCCGGCCCGGATTGCGCCCTCAGGAAGGCCAGTGCGTCGCCCGCGTGGATGCTCACGCGAGCGGTGGCCCCGAGGCGGATCTGGAGCTTGCGCAGGGCCGCCAGCGCCGCCGGCGAGCATTCGACCAGCCGCGCGTGCGCGACGCCGCGTGAGGCCGCTTCGAAGCCCAGCGCCCCCGTGCCGGCGAACAAGTCCAGCACGCGCTTGTCGGCGAAGGCGCCGTCCCAGAAATGGGACAGCCAGTTAAAGAGCGTCTCGCGCACGCGATCGGGCGTGGGCCGCAGATGTTCGGCCTCGATCACCGGAATCGGCGTGCGGCGGTATTCACCGCCTACAATACGAACTTGGTGTTTTTTCATGCGGCGCCCGGAGGCCGGGTCCGTGCTTCGGTCAATTGCTGGATCGGCTAGTGTAAATCGTATGTTCAGCTTTTTTAAACGCAGAAAACCCGCGGAGGACGCGCTCGAAGAGGTGATCGCCGCCCCCGAGGCACCGCCCGACGAGGCGCGCCTCGCGCAGGCCCTGGCCGCGGCGCAGGCGGAGCAGGAGGCGATGCCACCCGCCGCCGTCCCCGCTGAGGCCGCCAAGGCCGCCGAGCCCCACGTGGAGCCCGTCGAGGCGGTCCAGCCGCCGGATGCCTGGTCGGACCGGCCCGATGCGCCGCCGCTCGAGGTGGACGAGCCTGGGGCGGACGGGGGTTCATGGCTGTCGCGCCTGCGGCGCGGCCTGTCGCGCACCGGCCAGAGCCTCGGTGGCCTGTTCGTGAACGTCAAGGTCGATGAGGCCCTGTTCGACGAACTCGAGACCGCGCTCATCATGGCCGATGCCGGGGTCGAGGCCACGGAAAAACTCCTCACCGCCCTGCGCGCGCGGGTGCGCAAAGAGCGCCTCGAGGATCCCGCGGCGGTCAAGGCCGCCCTGCGCGATATCCTGGCCGAGCACTTGAAGGTCCTGGAAAAACCCTTTGTGGTGGGGGAAGCCGCACCCATGGTGGTGATGATCGCCGGCGTCAACGGCGCCGGCAAGACCACCTCCATCGGCAAGCTCGCGCATGCCCTGCAGGCGCGCCGGGCCAGCGTGCTGCTGGCGGCGGGCGATACGTTCCGGGCGGCGGCGCGCGAGCAGCTCCTGGCCTGGGGCGCGCGCAACCATGTGACGGTGATCGCCCAAGAAGGCGGTGATCCGGCCGCGGTCGCCTTCGATGCGGTCAACGCCGGCCGGGCCCGGGGGGCGGACGTGGTCCTGATCGATACCGCCGGGCGTTTGCCCACCCAGCTCCACCTGATGGAGGAGCTCAAGAAGATCAAGCGTGTGATCGGCAAGGCCGATGCCGCCGCGCCGCATGAGGTTTTGCTGGTGGTCGACGGCAACACGGGCCAAAATGCCATATCCCAGATACGCGCCTTCGACGCCGCCTTGCAGCTCACCGGGCTGGTGGTGACCAAGCTCGACGGCACGGCCAAGGGCGGCACCCTGGCGGCGGTTGCGGCCGGCAGTCAGGGCGTGCGCCCGGTCCCCGTCTACTGGATCGGCGTGGGCGAGGGCATGCACGATCTCCAGCCTTTCGTCGCCGCCGAGTTCGCGGATGCCCTGCTCGGCGGGCGGGCTTGAGGGGCCGGACACCGGGCGGATGCCAAACGATTCGATTCACTTTGTAGGCCAACTATGAGCGTAAGTACCGACGCCGACTTCGAGGCGGCGCAATCCTTCGAAATTTCTCCGGTCCCCGAGATCGTCGCCGAGCTGCGCGCCGGACGCATGGTGATCCTGGTCGACGAGGAGGATCGCGAGAACGAGGGCGACCTCGTCATGGCGGCGGATTTCGTCACGCCGGACGCGGTCAATTTCATGGTCACGCACGCGCGCGGCCTGGTGTGCCTCACCCTGACCCAGGACCGCTGCCGGCAGCTGCAGCTCCCGCTGATGGCGAACCAGAACGGGACGCGATACGGCACCAATTTCACGGTCTCCATCGAGGCCGCCGAAGGGGTGCAGACCGGGATTTCCGCCGCCGACCGGGCCCGGACCATCCAGGCGGCGGTTGCGCGCGATGCCCGTCCGGCCGATCTGGTGCAGCCAGGTCATATCTTTCCCGTGCGCGCGGTGCAGGGTGGGGTTCTGGTGCGCGCTGGTCACACCGAGGCGGGTTGCGACCTGACGGCCATGGCGGGCCTGACCCCAGCCGCCGTGATCTGCGAGATCCTCAAGCCCGACGGCACCATGGCGCGGCTGCCGGATCTCAAGGTTTTCGCGCGCCGCCATGGGCTCAAGATCGGCACGATCGCCGATCTGATCCAGTACCGCGGCGAGCACGAGTCCATGATCGAGCGCTTGAGCGAGCGCGAGGCGCAGACGCCCTGGGGCCAGTTCCGCATCGTCGCCTACAAGGACCTGGCCTCCAACGCGCCACACCTTGCCCTGGTCCACGGCCAGGTGAACTCGGACACAGAAGCCCTGGTGCGCGTCCATGAGCCCACCAGCGTGCTCGACCTCCTGTGCGAGGGGCCCACGCGTCATAGCTGGACGATCCCGGCCGCGTTGCGCGCGATCCAGGCCGCGCCCAGCGGTGTGCTGGTGCTGATGAACTGCGAGGGGATCGAGGGCCTGGTGTTCAGCCAGCTCGGCGCCTGGAACCGGGGTCTGGACGAGCAATCCCCGGCCCGCCAGGCCGATGGCGGGCGCAGCGGCCTGCGCACTTTCGGCATCGGCGCGCAAATCCTGCGCGACCTGGGCGTGGGTCGCGCGCGCCTGCTGGCGAGGCCGCGCAAAATGCCCAGCATGGCGGGTTTTGCGCTGACCATTACGGGTTACCATAGTGAACCCGGCGACTCCCGTGCCGATACTTGATGATGGATGCGGACTATGAATCCTTACGTGATGACTCCTGACATGAATGGGGAAGGCCTGCACATCGGCATCGTGCGCTCCCGCTTCAACGCCGAAATCGGCGAGGCCGAGCTCGCAACCTGCCTCAACGAGCTCTCCGCGTTGGGCGTGGACGAGCGCGACGTCATGGTGGTGACGGTGCCCGGCGCGCTCGAGATGGGCGTGGCACTGGCCCAAATGGCCGAGACTTTCGAGTTCGATGCGCTGATCGCCCTGGGTGCGGTGATTCGCGGCGAAACCTATCACTTCGAACTCGTCAGCAACGAGAGTGCCGCGGCGATCAGCCGGGTGGCCCTCGAGACCGGCATCCCGGTGGCCAACGGCGTGCTGACCACCGATACGGACGAGCAGGCGCAGGTGCGCGCCGCCGACAAGGGCCGGGACTGCGCGCGTGCGGCCGTCGAGATGGCCAACCTCGTCGCGGCCCTCGAGCCCGAGTCCGATGAGGACGACGACTACGATGACGACGATGATGAGGATGGCGACGACGAGGACGCCGATGACTGAGCCCAAGGGCGCGCGCGCGGGGCGCAGCAACGCGCGCAGCGCGCGCCGCATGGCGCGCGAGTTCGCCCTGCAGGGCATCTACGCCTGGCTGCTGCGAGGCGGCGATGGCCTGGACGAGCTCGGCGAAATCGACGCGCATGTGCGCGACGGCGAGGATTTCGCCGAGGCCGACATCCAGTGGTACCAGATCCTGCTTCAGGGGACGGTATCGCAGGCCGAGTCGCTGCGCGAGCGCTTCAAGCCCTACATCGACCGCCCGATCGCCGAGCTCTCGCCGATCGAGCACGCGATCCTGCTGATTGGCAGCTTCGAGCTGGTCCAGCACGTCGAGGTTCCCTACCGCGTGGCCATCAACGAGGCGGTCGAATTGGCCAAGTCGTTTGGCGGCACCGATGGTTTCCGCTTCGTCAACGGCGTGCTCGACAAGCTCGCCGCCGAGGCACGCCCGGCCGAGGTCCAGGCTGGTGCGCGACGCTGACGCAGCCAGGGTGGTCCTGTGCGACCCGATAGCGAATTCGATCTGATTACACGGTATTTCGCCTGGCCGGCACCCGCCGGCATGCTGGGCGTGGGCGACGACTGCGCCCTGTTATCGGTCTCGCACGGTTTCCAGATGGCCGTCAGCAGCGATATGCTGGTCGAGGGCCAGCATTTCTTTGCCGACGTCGACCCGGCGGACCTGGGATACAAGGCCCTGGCTGTCAACCTGTCCGACCTGGCGGCCATGGGCGCGCGTCCCCTGGCGTGCACGCTGGCTCTCTCGATCCCGCGCATCGATCATCATTGGCTGCGGGGATTTTCGGGGGGATTCCAGACGCTTTCGCGCCAGGCGCAATGCCCTCTGATCGGGGGCGACACCACCCGCAATCCGGCCGGCGTGGTGATCAGCGTCACGGTGATGGGCGAGGTCCGCCGCAACCACGCCTTACGCAGGGACGCGGCCAAGGTCGGCGACGATATCTGGGTGACGGGCGAGCTGGGTGCCGCGGAGCTGGCCTTGCGTTTGATGCAGGGGCGTCTGCCCGCAGACGCGGCGCGGCTTGCCGCCGCCCGTCCGGCGCTCGAGCGGCCTTGGCCGCGCCTGCGATTCGGCCAGCGGCTGGCCGGGATGGGGCGCGCGGCCCTGGATATTTCCGACGGGCTCTTGCAAGACCTCGGTCATATTCTGCGAGCCAGCCATTGTGGCGCGGACCTCATGTTCGACCGGATTCCGGCGGCTCCGATGCTCGACGGCCTGGACGAAAACGTACGCCGCGACATCATATTGGGGGGTGGTGACTGTTACGAGCTCTGCTTCACCGCTACGCCCAAGCGGCGCGAACAGATCCAGGCCACCGCGCGCATGCTGGATGTGCCGGTGTCGCGGATCGGCGTGGTGACGCGCGGGGACGCCTTGCGCGTGCTGGACGCCGACGGCGCCGTCCTGTCCGTCGGACGGGGCGGCTACGACCATTTCGTGGGTGAGGGCGCGAACGGCGCCTGACGATCATGGCTAAGAAAAATCCGCAGCATCCGACCGCGGCCTGGGTGTTTTCGCGCCCCAGTCGCGTCATTGCCTTCGGCCTGGGCTCGGGCCTGCTGCACCCG
Organism: Castellaniella sp. GW247-6E4; assembly: GCF_040276065.1. Taxonomy (NCBI): domain Bacteria; kingdom Pseudomonadati; phylum Pseudomonadota; class Betaproteobacteria; order Burkholderiales; family Alcaligenaceae; genus Castellaniella; species Castellaniella sp. GW247-6E4. The sequence continues at coordinate 401,928 of NZ_JBELOI010000002.1, forward strand.
GCGCCGGGGACCTGGGGCACGCTCGTGGGCTGGGCATTGTGGGCCGCGTTGCTGTCCCGCGTGCCGGATCCCTGGGTCGCCGTGATTCTCGTGGCGTCTTTTGTGCTGGGGTGCTGGGCCTGTCAGCGGTGCGGCCTCGCCCTCGGGGAGCCCGACCACGGTGGCATGGTGTGGGACGAGATCGTCGCCTTCTGGCTGGTGCTGTGGCTGACGCCCGGCGGCCTCTGGATGCAGGCGCTCAGCTTCGTTCTGTTTCGGATTTTCGACATCTTCAAGCCGCCGCCGATCCGGACTTTCGACCGGCGGCTCAAGAACGGCTTCGGCGTGATGCTGGATGATGTGCTGGCGGCGGTCTATACCCTGCTGGTGATGGCGGTGATCGTACGCATGGGAGGCGGATGATGGTCAAGCGGGACCTCGAGATTCTCGCCGGCGAAGTCGGCGCCGCGTTGCGGGCCGCGGGTTGGGTCTGCGCCTGCGCGGAATCCTGCACCGGCGGCCTTTTGGCCGCGGCGCTCACCGCGCGGCCGGGCTCCAGCGCCTGGTTCGATCGCGGCTTCGTCACCTACAGCAATGCCGCCAAGGTCGAGCAGTTGCGTGTGGGCACCGATACGCTCGAGCGCTTCGGCGCGGTCAGTGAGGAAACCGCCATGGAGATGGCGGCTGGGGTGTTGGCCTGCGCGCGTGCCGCGCACCTGGCGCTGTCCACCACCGGGATCGCCGGGCCGGACGGCGCCACGCCAGGCAAGCCTGTGGGGATGGTGTGCTTCGGCATCGCGCGTCGGGCGGGGCAGGGCATCGTGACGCGCGCCGCCACCCACGTGTTCGAGGGCGATCGCGAGGCCGTCCGCCGGGCTGCGGTGGGCTTCGCTCTGCGCGCCGTGCTCGAGGAAACGCGGCGGCGCTGAGCCTCGGCGCTGGTCAGTGGTCCTTCATCAAGGCCAGCCGGATGGCGCTGCGCGTGGCGCGGGCGGCCTTGGCCGCCGCCTCGGCCCAGTCCTCGCCATCGCTGGCATACAGGATCGCGCGTGACGAATTGACCATCATGCCCAGGCCCGCCGGCGTGCGACCGGCCCGGACGGTGGTGCGGATGTCGCCGCCCTGGGCGCCGATGCCCGGGATCAGCAGCGGCATGTCCCCCACCCGCTGGCGCACCAGGCCGATTTCCTCCGGGTAGGTGGCCCCCACCACCAATGCGCACTGGCCCGTGGTGTTCCAGACCCGGGCCACCTGGTCGGCCAAGTGCAGGTACAGCGGCGTGCCGTTGGCCAGCCGCATGTCCTGCAGGTCGGCCCCGCCGACATTCGAGGTCCGGCATAGAATGATCACGCCGCGGTCGCCGTAGTCCAGGTAGGGTTGTATGGAATCCCGTCCCATGTACGGGTTGACCGTTACCGCGTCGGCGCCATAGCGCTCGTAGGCCTCGCGGGCGTACTGGGCCGCCGTGCTGCCGATGTCGCCGCGCTTGGCATCCAGCACGATCGGCAGCGCCGGATGATGCTCGCGGATGTAGCGGCAAATGGCCTGCAATTGATCCTCGGCCGCCAGCGCCGCGAAATAGGCGATTTGCGGCTTGAAGCCGCAGGCGTAGGGCGCGGTGGCGTCGACGATCGCTCGGCAGAACTCGAATACCCCGTCTGGTCGCTCGGCCAGTCCGGCCGGGAGCCGTTGGGAGTCGGGATCCAGACCCACCATCAGCAGAGAATCCTGGGTTTTCCAGGCGCGGTTCAATTTTTCGATGAAGTTCATATCGGGCAGTTGGCATCGAATGGTTGGCGGCGTGCGTGGCGAATGCCTCGGCCTGGCGGTGAGCGCGCGATGGCGGCTGCGGCGCACGGACATGCGCATTATGCAATGGAATACCGCCGCGCGGGCCGCCGCCCGCGGGCGCTAGTCCGGCAAGACGCGCGGCAGCAGTACGGCGGCCCAGGTGGCGGCGGCCAGCAGCAGCGTCAGCAGCACCGCGGCGCTGCCGATATCCTTGGCGCGGCCCAGCAGTGGATCGTGGCCCGTGCTGATCGCATCGGCCAGGGCCTCGACCGCGGAATTGAGCAGCTCGACCACCAGCACCAGGACCAGTACGCCCGCCAGCAGCAGGCGTTCGAGGGCGGATGTGCCCAGCCACAGACCCAGCGGAATCAGGATCACCGCCAGCGCGACCTCTTGCCGGAAGGCCGCCTCGTGCCGCCATGCCGCGCCCAGGCCCTGCAGCGAATAGCCGAAGGCGCGCACGATGCGGACCAAGCCGCCGGTGCTCTTGTAGGGTGAGGATCGGTTCATGGCTGCGCCGGAGGGGGTGACGTCGGCATTGTAATGGAAGGGGGCGAATAGCCGCGCGCCCATGCCGGCCGATCGTCCATAGGCTCGGGCGCACCCTATCGCGCTCAGGCCAGCGTGGCCCGGGCCAGGCTCGCGGGCTCGCCGTGGATCATGACGAAGGCATCGGTGCCGGTCGGCAGGCTTGCGCTGCCGTCCCCCTCTTTGAACTCGAGCACATTCCACCCATCGTCGTATAGCCGCCAGGCGCGCGCGCCCGTCACCGCCAATGTGTTCGCGCCGCTCAGTTTCACGCATTCGGAGTAGCCATCCGCGCCGATGGGGACGTCCAGTCCGCCTGGCCCCGCCTGTTGGGGGATGGAATCCAGCGGTCGATAAAAATATCCCCCGAGAGCCAGCCATTCCTCGGCCCCTTGCATCCGCACGACCAGCTCATACAAGTCGCGTCCAAAATTCACCGGAATCTTCAGGAACTGGTGAGTGCGTAGATTGGTGTCTGGCAGCAGCGGCTGGCGGCCGTCGATCTGCACATATCCGGGCAACTCGGCGATTTCGGTCAGCGTCACGCGGGGCGAGTCGACATTGAGCATCGTCGATGATTCATGTTCGTTGATCAGCACCCAGCTTTTTCCCAACCGGCCCTGCCAGCTCGCCGAGAGGGCGGGGGCGGCCGTAATCTGCTGGCCGTACGGCATGGAGTTCCGATAATGTCCGTCGATGTTCGTGAAACGCATGATCAGATAGCGGTAGGGGCCGCTGTCGACCAGGCGAAAGGACCGTGGCGAGCCCTCGGTGGAAAACCAGCCGTCGTCGCGCAGGCGCAGCCCGGCGGCTACGGTCGTCCACGCACCGGCTTCGTGGCGAAAGAGAGTCATGGATCGGTCGCCGTTCTTGTCCACCCGGCTGACGCCTTCGAAGCTGCCGTAATACCCAGTGATGGCATCGAGCACCGCATCGTCGGCGGTCACGGCCGGTGGCGGCGCGGCCGGCAGGGGCGGCGGAAGTTGCGGCAACAGCCGCTTGTCGACCAGGGCGTGCAGCAGGATGCGTTCGGCCAGCCTGCCCGCACCGTACGCGCTGGTCGTACCGGTGATCATCACGGCCAGCCCGGTGTCGGGCATCACAAAAAGATCGCTGCCGAAAAAGGTCGTGCCGCCGTTTTTCTCCCAGCAAGTAAAGCCGACTGCGCGCAGACCCGGATGATCGGTCTGATCCCAGCCCAGGCCCCATTTCCACTGCGGTGTCGGATTCAGCATGGTGCCGGTCGTCTGGTCGCGGCCCATTTCCGCAACCGCCTCGCGCGAGAGGATCCGCCGGCCATTGAACTCGCCCCCCTGTAGGAACATCATGGCCAGGTTCATCATTTCGGTCGGCGTGCTGCTCAGGCCGCCCGTGCCGTACGCGTTGACGAACTCCTGGCTTTGGTCCGCACCCTTGAATCGCGCGTGGGCGAAACTGCCGGCTGGATAAGGAGCCAGCGGGTAGCGGCTGAGGCTCATGCCCAACGGCCCCAGAATTTCCTGGGTTACAAAGACCGCGTAGGACTTTCCGCTGACCTCTTCGACAACGCGCTCGGCCATGGTGAATCCATCGTTGCAATACACCGCCAGCTCGCCCGGTGTGTGCTTCAGGTGTTCGCCCGCCAGCACGGTTTGCGTCTTGCGGGCGTAGCCCGGCAAAGGCTGGAATGAGAATATGTTGTTGTAATTTGCACCGGGGAATCCGGACGTATGGCTCAGCAGCATGCGAACCGTCACGTTTGCGAATTCCGGAGACAGCATCTGGAAATCATGGACGTAAGTGCTCGCCGGCGCGTCCAGGTCCACCAGGCGCCGGTCCACCAGGATCATCACTGCCAAGGCGGCGAACACCTTGCTGACAGAGCCGATGTTGTACAGCGTATTGATGCCGGCGGGCTGTCCGTTGGCGTCGTCGATCGTGCCGAAGGCCTGTTGCCAGACGAGGCGCGAGCCGTCGGCGAGAGCCACCGACACCGACGAGGTGTCCGTGTCGGCCATTGCCTGGATGATTGCGGCCCGGCCGTCCCGGATGGTGGCCGAATAATCGATTGGCCCGGAATCCGAGCCGGAATCTCCGCAGGCCGCGAGCGGCCCCAGCATCGAGCCCGCCAACGCGGCCTGCAGCACGCTGCGCCGTTGGGGCGAGGTCGGGGCGTCGAGGTCATGAGCATACGGGCTACCGTCGGTGGCCATGAAGTTTTCCCATTGAGGTTTGAAATAAAAATACAGAAATCGTAGCACTCGTAACGCTTGAGCCACAATGGGCGGGCCATGGGCTCGCGCCGCTTAGGCAATGCATTCCGGCTGGCAACGAAAAACCCCCCGTTGCGGGTAATCGCAACGGGGGGTTTTCTTGGCATTGCCGGGATGGCCGATGTCCGAAGGCATCGGCCGCGGCGGGAGGGCTTAGAAGCCGCCCATGCCGCCCATGCCACCCATGCCGCCCATGTCGGGCATGGCCGGAGCCGGCTTGTCCTCGGGCAGTTCGGCCACGGCGGCCTCGGTCGTCAGCAGCAGGCTGGCGACGGACGCAGCGTTTTGCAGCGCCGTGCGGGTGACCTTGGTCGGGTCGATCACGCCTTGCTCGACCAGGTCGCCGTACTCGCCGGTGGCGGCGTTGTAGCCGTAGTTGCCCTCGCCTTGCTCGACCGCGTTGACGATCACGCTGGCCTCATCACCGGCGTTGGTGACGATGGTGCGCAGCGGCGATTCGATGGCGCGCAGGACCAGCTTGATGCCGGCGTCCTGGTCGGCATTATCGCCCTTGAGCTTGGCCACCGCGGCCTTGGCGCGGATCAGGGCCACACCGCCGCCCGGAACGATGCCTTCCTCGACCGCGGCGCGCGTGGCGTGCAGGGCGTCCTCGACGCGGGCCTTCTTTTCCTTCATTTCGATTTCGGTCGCGGCGCCCACACGGATCACCGCCACACCGCCGGCCAGCTTGGCGACGCGCTCTTGCAGCTTTTCACGGTCGTAGTCCGAGGTGGCTTCCTCGATTTGCGTGCGGATCTGCTTGACGCGAGCCTCGATGTTCTTGCCATCGCCTGCGCCGTCGATGATCGTGGTGTTTTCCTTGGCAACCTCGATGCGCTTGGCCTGGCCCAGCAATTCGAGGGTGGCCTTTTCCAGCGACAGGCCGGTTTCCTCGGAGATCACCGTGCCACCGGTCAGGATGGCGATGTCCTCGAGCATGGCCTTGCGGCGGTCGCCGAAGCCCGGCGCCTTGACGGCGGTGGTCTTGAGGATGCCGCGGATGTTGTTGACGACTAGGGTGGCCAGGGCCTCGCCCTCGACGTCCTCGGCCACGATCAGCAGCGGACGGCTGGACTTGGCGACTTGCTCGAGCACCGGCAGCAGGTCGCGGATGTTGCTGATCTTCTTGTCGAAAATCAGGATGTACGGATCATCCAGGACGGAGACTTGCTTGTCGGGGTTGTTGATGAAGTAGGGCGACAGGTAGCCGCGGTCGAATTGCATGCCTTCGACGACGTCCAGCTCGTTTTCCAGGGATTTGCCATCCTCGACGGTGATCACGCCTTCCTTGCCGACCTTGTCCATCGCGTTGGCGATGATCTCGCCCACCGAGGCGTCGCTGTTGGCCGAGATCGAGCCGACCTGGGCGATGGCCTTGCTGGTGGTGCAGGGCTTGGAGAGCTTGTGCAGTTCGTCGACGGCGACCGCGACGGCCTTGTCGATGCCGCGCTTGAGGTCCATCGGGCTGATGCCGGCGGCCACGTACTTGAGGCCTTCCTCGACGATGGATTGGGCCAGCACGGTGGCAGTGGTGGTGCCGTCACCGGCATTGTCGGAGGTCTTGGAGGCGACTTCCTTGACCAGTTGTGCGCCGATGTTCTCGAACTTGTCCTTCAGTTCGATTTCCTTGGCGACGGACACACCGTCCTTGGTCACGGTGGGGGCGCCGAACGAACGGTCCAGCACGACGTTGCGGCCCTTGGGGCCCATGGTGGTCTTGACGGCGTTGGCGAGGATGTTGACGCCACGGACGATGCGCGAACGGGCGTCGTCACCGAAGAAAACTTGCTTTGCAGCCATGTTGAATTCCTTGAATGATGTACAGTGCGCGAGGCTTACTGGATGACGGCGAAGATCTCGTCCTCGCGGATGACGAGGACTTCCTCGCCATCGACCTTGACGGACTGGCCGGCATACTTGCCGAACAGCACCTTGTCGCCGACCTTCAGGTCAACGGGCAGGACCTTGCCGTCCTCGGTGCGCTTGCCGGGGCCGACGGCCAGGACTTCGCCCTGATCGGGCTTTTCAGCCGCGCTATCAGGGATGACGATACCCGAGGCGGTGGTGCGCTCGTTGTCCAGACGCTTGACGATCACGCGATCGTGCAAAGGACGCAGTGCCATGGAGGAACTCCTAGAAAGAATTAAGGAAACGCGGGAGATGCCGTGCGGTGCAAGGCGCTTGTTAGCACTCATCTCCATCGAGTGCTAATTATAAGGACGATCACGGGATATTCAAGAGGGGGACAGGGGTTGTTACAAATGATCGCCGGCGGCGCTGACTGCCGTTCGCGACAGCCGCGCTGGTGTTGATGGACCCAGCGATCCCAGCGCTGGCCCTTGTCTGGGCCGGGGTTTCACCGTGGACTCGCGGACGAGCGCAGGCAGGCATGGGCGCCGCCCGCGATCGCCTGCGCCAGCGCTCTGATGGTATCGGGCCTGGCGAGGCGTGCCGCCTCATCCGGATTGGCGATCACGCCCGCCTCGATCAGCACGGCCGGCATGGCCGCGGTCCGTAGCACCACCAGGTCGTCGTAGCGGTGGATGCCCCGGCGGTGATCGACAAAGGGGCGGTTCTCGCCGGCCACCGGCTCGGCGTGGTAGTTGGAGGGGCGTTCCCCGGCGGCCAGCAGCGCGTCGCCGATCGAGCGGGCGCAGCGCAGGCTGTCCGCGTACCGCGGGTTGCGCGGGGAGACGAAGATCGAATAGCCGGCGAACTCGTGTTGCCGCCCCGCGTCGATATACCGCGCCTGTATCGAATCATGGTGGATGGATACGAAGAGGTCGGTGTCTGGCGCGTCCGCCGCTCGCCGCGCCAGGGGAATGCCGGCCGCGCCGCCCTCCATCCGCGTCACGCGTTCTCCCAGCGCCGCCAGCGCGCGGGCGAGCGCGGCGGTCAGCTCCCGGTTGTACAGGTATTCGGTCCGGCCGCTGGCCGCGCGCGCACCCGGCTGCGCCGGCGCGTGGCCCGCATCCACCAGAATGTGCGCGGCCCACGCGGCCGGCGGGCCGCCGGCGATGAGCAGGGCTGCGAGCAGGCAGCGCGCGAGGCGCTCGCGGAAAGGGCGGGGCGGTGCCATGGGGCCGATCCTGCGGGGGCGCGGCCTGGCGCGGCTTACTTGAACACCGCAGGCAGGGTTTCGATGACGACTTGCCGGCCGTCCTGGACCTCGACCACATAGCTTTCGCGCGCCAGGTCACCCTTGTCGTCGTAGTGCACGTCCATCAGGATGCCGGGATGATCCTTGGCCGAAAGGCTCAAGCCCTTCATCATCGCCGCCAGTGCCTCCGGGTCGATCCGGCCCACGCGCTCGGTGGCCGCCTTCAGGATGTACATGCCGGTGTAGCCCTTCAGGCCGTCATGGCTGCTTTTGTAGCCGTAGGTTTTTTCGAAGCGTTGCGCAAAATCCCGCACCAGGGGATTGGGGGCATCGATGGTCAGTCCGACGTGGCCGCGCGCGCCCTCGGCGGCCCCGCCCGCCAGGTCGATCACGCTTTGCTGCATGATGGTGGTCTCGCCGATGATGGGCTTATCCCAGCCTTGCTTTTTCAGCTCGCCCAGCAGGCGCGCGGATTCCTCGACATTCAGGTAGGCGAACAGCAGATCGGCCTTGCTGCGCGTGAGCTGCAGGACGGGGCTGGAGAAATCGAGCTGGCCCTGGCTCGTCGGAACTTCCACCGCGATCGGCATGCCCAGTTTTTTGAGTGTCGGGGCGATGACATCCAGGCCGCCCTTGCCGAAATCGTTGTTGACATAGACGATCCCCACCGATTTACCCGGCGCGATGCTCGCCATGTAGTGGGCGGCCTTGGGCATGGCCTTGGCCTGGGAAAACGAGGTGCGGAAAACGTAGGGATTGCCGCGCTCGGTGATGCTGGAGGCCTCGCCCCCGACGAAATTCGGAACGTGCGCCTCGCGCGCGACCTCCATGCTCACCAGCACCGAGCCGGAGAAGATCGGCCCCATGATCGCGTACGCGCCGTCGTCGACCGCCTTGGTGGCCATCGCCTTGGCGATCAAGGGGTTGGATTGCGAATCCAGGACCGGCGCCTCAATCTGGTCGCCCAGGATTCCGCCCGAGGCGTTGATCTCGTCGACCGCCAGCTTGACCCCGTCCTTGAAAGGCTCGCCGGAGGCGGCGCCCGGGCCCGTGAGCTCGACGATGGTATAGATTTTGACCGGCTCGGCCTGGGCGGGGGCGCCGCCCAGGAGTGCGGCCGTTGCGAGGAAGCCGGCGAGCCTGCGGCCGGCCTTGGCGGTGAATGTCATGATGTGCTCTCCTTGTGTGATGTGTCAGGCGGCGTAGCGGGCCTCTGGCAAGCCCTGGATGTCCAAGTCGATGGCCAGCAGGCTGCCAGCCAAGGGTTCTTGCCGCAGCTGTGTCGGGCTCAATGGGTGGCGGGCGGACGTGATGTAGAGCGTGCGCAGGTCGTGGCCGCCGAAACAGATGCAGGTCGGATGGGTGACGGGCAGGTGGAGGGTGCGCTCCAGGCGGCCGTCCGGGTCGTATCGCAGGATGCGGCCGCCCGCGTACATGGCGACCCACAAGCACCCCTCGGCATCGATGCATGCGCCGTCCGGCCGCCCTTCGCGGCCGGAGTATTCGGCGACTGTCCGCCGCGTGCCGAGCGTGCCGGTTGGCGCGTCGAGCTCGAAAGCCCAGAGGACGTGGCTCCGGGTATCCGAACAGTACAGTGTGCGCTGGTCCTTGGAGACGGCGATCGAGTTGATCAGCCGGATGCCGGATGCCATGTGCGTGACCGTCCTGTCGGGATCGAGGCGGTACAGGGATCCGACGGGCTGCGTGTACTCGAGATCCATGGTGCCGACCCAGAACCTGCCATGCGCGTCGCAGCGCCCATCGTTCAGCCGCGTCCCGCGGTTTTGCGCGGGTACCCGGGCGATTTCCTCGAGGGCGGCGGTCTCGGGATCGTACAGGTGCAGGCCCAGATCCATCGCCAGCAAGACCTTGCCGGATTCGCACAGGGCCAGGGAGCCCAAGTGCTTGGCATCGAAAGGCGTGCGGGTGTGGTTCCCCGAGCGCGGGTCCAGCCGATGCAGCGCGGGCCTCAGGATGTCGAGCCACCACAGTGACTGCGTCCGATCGCACCAGAGAGGCGTTTCGCCGAGCAGGTCATTGGCGTGGATCACAGGGTACAGGGGCATGGCGGCGTTTCCTCGGGCATGGAATGCGCTCGTTCGATTGTGAGACAATAATAATGTACTCGCAAGTACATTTCAAGGCCGAAGCGTGTATCCTGTCGCGGTGCGGATCGAGGAGGGGCGTGTGGCAAGCAGAAAACCGGCCAAGGGCAGGCCGCCGGCATCGCTGGCTCGCGGCGCCGAACAGACCAGGGCGGACATCCTGTCGGCGGCAACGCATGAGTTCGCGGGGAAGGGATTTGCCGGGGCGCATGTGGACAATATCGCGGCGCTGACCCAGACCAGCAAGCGGATGATCTATTACCATTTCGGCAACAAGGAAGGCCTGTATCTGGCGGTCCTGGAATCGGCCTATGGCCAGGCCCGGATCGAGGAGGCGCGCCTGCGCCTGGACGGGCTGACGCCGGAGGCCGCCATGCGGACGTTGGTCCGGTTTCGCTTCGACTACCATAACGATCATCCGGACTATATCCGGCTGGTCATGAACGAAAACATTCTCAATGGGCGGCACCTGGCGGGCTCGAAGCGCATCGGCAGCCTCAGCTCTCCGGCGATCGAAACCATCCGCGGCATCTACGAACGCGGCGTCGAGGCGGGTGTGTTCCGACGGGGCCTGGACCTGCTGAACATCCACATGTCGATCAGCTCGCTGAGCTTTCATAATGTGTCGAATCGCCATACGTTCACGATTCTGTTTGGCCGCGACTGGGGCAGCCTCGAGGAACTGCGTGCGCGGCGCGCGCATGTCGAGGATATGATCTTGCGCTACATGACCGATTCCGGCCGCTGAGGGGTCGCCAGTCCCGGGTATTCGATAGTTATAGACAATTGCATCAATAAAAACAATCAATTTTACTTATTGATCAGGGACGCCTACACTAGCCCTGTTGCCAAATCGGCCAATCACTGAACAAGGAGTAGCGATGTCTCTGATCAATACCAAAATCAAGCCCTTCAAGGCCACTGCCTATCACAATGGCAAGTTCGTCGAGGTCAGTGATGCGACCGTCGCGGGCAAGTGGTCCGTGTTCGTGTTCTATCCCGCCGACTTCACCTTCGTCTGCCCCACCGAGCTCGAGGATCTGGCTGATCATTACGCCGAATTCCAAAAAATGGGTGTCGAGGTCTACAGCGTGTCGACCGACACCCATTTCGCCCACAAGGCCTGGCATGACACCTCCGAAGCCATCAAAAAGGTCAGCTACCCGATGATCGGCGATCCGACTCATGTGCTGTCCCGCAACTTCGACGTGCTGATCGAGGAAGAGGGCGTGGCGCTGCGCGGCACCTTCGTGATCAATCCCGAAGGCGACATCAAGGTCCTGGAGATCCACGACAACGGCATCGGCCGGGATGCTTCCGAGCTGCTGCGCAAGGTCAAGGCCGCCCAGTACATCGCCTCGCACCCCGGTGAAGTCTGCCCGGCCAAGTGGGAGGAAGGCGCCAAGACCCTGACCCCCTCGCTGGACTTGGTCGGCAAGATCTGATCCAAGGGCCGCCCGGCCCGACGGCCCGCCGCGCGCAAGCGGCGGGCACCCCACCCCCGATTCAAAGAACCAGGCGGTGCCGGGCGGCACGGTCCGGGGGATGTTTGTCCAAGTAAAAGGTGATGACAATGCTGGATGCAAGCCTCAAAGGCCAATTAGGGACCTATCTCGAGCGGGTGACGCACCCCATCGAGCTGCGCGCCTCGCTGGATGAGGGCGCCAAGTCGCAGGAATTGCGTGCCTTTCTCGAAGACATTGCCAGCCTGTCCGACAAAATCACGCTGGTCGAGAGTGATGCGGGCGCGGGCCGCACGCCGGCGTTCGCGATTGCCCGCACGGGGACTGATGTTGCGGTGTCCTTCGCCGGGATCCCCCTGGGCCATGAATTTACATCGCTGGTGCTGGCGCTGCTGCAAGTCGGCGGCCATCCGCCCAAGCTCGACGACGCGGTCGTCGACCAAATTCGCGCCCTGCAGGGCGTCCATACTTTCGAAACGTATTTTTCCCTGTCCTGCCAGAATTGCCCGGACGTCGTCCAGGCGCTGAATGCGATGTCGGTGATCAACCCGAACATTCGTCACGTGGCGATCGATGGCGCCTTTTTCCAGGACGAGGTCCAGTCTCGCGAAATCCTGTCCGTGCCGGCCGTCTTTCTGAACGGCGAGCTGTTTCACCAGGGGCGCGCCGGAGTCGAGGAGCTATTGGCCAAGCTGGATGTCGGCGACGACGCGGCCAGGGTCGAAGCCCTGAATGCACGCGAAGAGTTCGACGTGCTGGTGGTCGGCGGTGGCCCGGCGGGTGCCGCCGCGGCCGTGTACGCGGCCCGCAAGGGCATCCGCACCGGCGTGGTGGCCGAGCGCTTCGGAGGACAGGTCCTCGATACGATGGCGATCGAGAACTACCTCTCGGTGCTCGAGACCGAAGGCCCCAAGTTCAGCGTGGCGCTCGAACAGCACGTCAAGGCCTACGAGGTCGACATCATGAACCTGCAGCGTGCCACCCGGCTGGTGCCCGGCAAGTCGGTCCAGGTCGAACTGGCCAGCGGCGCGACCCTCAAGGCCAAGACTGTCGTGTTGTCGACCGGCGCGCGCTGGCGCGAGATCAACGTCCCCGGCGAGCGCGAATACCGCAATCGCGGCGTGGCCTATTGCCCGCATTGCGACGGCCCGCTGTTCAAGGGCAAGCACGTGGCGGTCATCGGCGGCGGGAATTCCGGCGTCGAGGCGGCGATCGATCTGGCGGGGCTGGTGGCCCATGTGACCCTGATCGAGTTTGGCGATGCGTTGCGGGCCGACGAGGTGTTGCAGCGCAAGCTGCGCAGCCTGCCCAACGTCACCGTCCTGCTGTCGGCGCAGACCACCGAGATTCACGGTGACGGCAAGCGCGTGGTCGGCCTGACGTACAAGGACCGCGGCACCGGCGCCGAGCATCGCGTCGAGCTCGACGGGGTCTTCGTGCAGATCGGCCTGGTGCCCAATACCGAATGGCTCAAGGGCACGGTGGACCTGACCCCGCACGGCGAGATCGTCATCGATGCACGCGGCCAGACCTCGGTGCGCGGCGTATTCGCCGCCGGCGATGCCACCACGGTGCCGTACAAGCAGATCATCATTGCCGCCGGCGACGGGGCCAAGGCGGCGCTGGGCGCCTTCGATCACCTGATCCGCAGTTCGGTCGCCGACGAGGGGCAGGACGTCAAGGCCGTGGCCTGAGCGCAGGCAGGGGCGCGGGTGCCCCAGCCTGCCGCGACCCGGCGATCGAGCCGCTACAATATCGGCCTGGAAATCGTTCGAATCGATCAGGGGATGCGATGAGCGGCAAGATCAGGGTGGGGATCGTCGGCTACGGCAATCTGGGGCGCGGCGCCGAGCAGGCGCTCGCGCTCACGCAGGACATGCGCCTCGAGGCGGTGTTCACGCGCCGCGATCCCGCGAGCGTGGTCTGCGGGGATGTCGGCGTGCCGGTGGTGGCCCTGGACCAGGCCGGGCATTGGCGCGATCGCATCGACGTGATGCTGCTGTGCGGTGGTTCGCGTCAGGACCTGCCCGAGCAAGGCCCGCAGCTGGCCTCGATGTTCACCACGGTCGACAGTTTCGACACGCATGCGCACATTCCGGAGTATTTCGCGGCCATGGACCAGGCCGCGCGCGCGGCCGGCACGGTCGCCATGATTTCCATTGGCTGGGATCCGGGCCTGTTTTCCATCAATCGCCTCATCGGCGAGTCCGTCCTGCCGCAGGGGTCGACCTACACCTTCTGGGGCAAGGGCCTGAGCCAAGGGCATTCGGATGCCTTGCGCCGGGTCCCGGGTGTGCGCGCCGCGGTTCAATACACCATCCCGTCGCCCGAGGCGATGCGGCGGGTGCGCGCGGGCGAGCGGCCGACGCTCGCCACACGCGAAAAGCATACGCGTGAATGCCACGTCGTCCTGGCTGAAGGCGCCGATGCGCAGGCCGTGCGCCAGGCGATCGTCACCATGCCCGACTATTTCGCCGACTATGACACGACCGTGCATTTCATCACCGCCGAGGCGCTGGCGCGGGACCATGCCGCCATGCCGCACGGCGGGTTCGTGATCCGCAGCGCCGAGACCGGCGACGGTACTCGCCAGCTCATCGAGTTTTCACTGCGGCTCGACAGTAACCCGGCCTTCACCTCCAGCGTGCTGGTCGCCTACGCACGCGCCGCGCACAGGATGCGCCAGCAGGGCGCCAGCGGCGCCCGGACGGCCTTCGATGTGGCACCCGGCCTGTTGTCGCCTCGCGACCCGGCGCAGTTGCGGCAGGATCTGCTCTGACCTGGAGGCGACGGCCGTGCTGTCCGAGTATGGCGTCCTGGATCTGTGGACTTACGTGGCGGGCACGGTGTTCATCATCGTCCTGCCGGGCCCCAATTCGCTGTTCGTGCTGGCGACGGGCGCGAGCCAGGGCGTGCGCGTCGGCTACCAGGCGGCCCTCGGCATCTTTGTCGGCGATTCGATCCTGATGGCGCTGGCGGCGGCCGGCGCGGCCTCGGTGCTGCGTGTACTGCCGATGTTGTTCGTGGCGCTCAAGATCATGGGTGCGCTGTACCTGTGCTATCTGGGCTTGCGGCTGGTGGCTTCGGCCTGGAAGCCGGCCGCGCCCGATCAGGCGCGGCCGGTCACCGTCGGGCCGGGCAGCCGGTTTCGCAAGGCCTTGCTGCTGAGCCTGCTCAATCCCAAGGCGATCCTGTTCCTGCTGTCGTTCTTCATGCAGTTCGTCGACCCCTCTTACGCGCATCCGGCGCTGTCCTTCCTGATCCTGGCGGCGATTCTGCAATGCCTGAGTGTCCTGTACCTGTCGCTGCTGATCTTCGGCGGCGCACGCCTGGCGGCCGCCTTCCGGCGCCGGCCAGGTGTGGCGCGGCTGGGGAGCGCGGCGACCGGCGGCGTGTTTCTCTGGTTCGCCGGCCGCCTGGCTTTCGAGGCCTGAGTCCGTCGTGGCGGGCACGGCACATCACGCTACGGTAATATTGCGCATTCCCACGCCATGATGCCTGGCCGCGGAAAACCGGGCACGCGCGCGCGTTGGCCGAGGTTCCGGCGGGCCTTGCGCGGATTTCCCTTATTCGAAGCCTTTAGGGTTTATCCCTTTAGGTGTCGCTGCGCTTACTGGGTAGAATTTTTTGCATCTTAGGTGCTTTACGGATGATTCGACCAGGATGACGCCATGCCGCCCCGCCTCGCCTTAAACAATATCAGCAAGTCCTATCCCACCGTGCGGGCCAACGACCAGGTCAGCTTGGCCGTGCAGCCGGGCGAGATACACGCTGTGCTGGGCGAAAATGGGGCCGGCAAGTCCACGCTGATGAAGATCATCTACGGCGTGGTGCGCCCGGATTCGGGCACCGTCCTCTGGGATGGGCAGCCGGTGCAGATCGACAGCCCCGCGCAGGCGCGGGCCCTTGGCCTGGGCATGGTGTTCCAGCATTTCTCCTTGTTCGACACCCTGACCGTGGCCGAGAACATCGCGCTGGGGCTGCCGGGCGATACCGACATCCACGCGCTCGAGCAGCGCATCGCGGATACGGTCGAGCAATACGGGATCGAGCTCGAGCCCACGCGCCACGTGCATACCCTGTCGGTGGGCGAGCGCCAGCGCGTCGAGATCGTGCGTGCGCTGTTGGGCGAGCCCCGCCTGCTGATTCTCGACGAGCCGACGTCGGTGCTGACCCCGCAGGCTGTGCATCGGCTGTTCGATATTCTGCGGCAACTGGCCAAGGAGGGTTGCAGCATCCTGTACATCAGCCACAAGCTCGACGAGATTCGCAGCCTCTGCCACACCTGTACGGTCATGCGGGCCGGGCGCGTGACCGGCGAATGCGATCCGCGCCTCGAGACCGAGGCCGGCCTGTCGCGCCTGATGATCGGAACGGAACTGCCCGCGATCGCGCGCACGCCGCGTGAGGCCGGCGCGCCGGTGCTGCGGGTACAGCGCCTGGATCTGCCGCGCGCCCATCCCTTCGCCACGCCCCTGCGGGACATCTCGTTCGATCTGTGCAGCGGCGAGATCCTCGGGGTCGCGGGCGTATCGGGCAACGGCCAGCAAGAACTCATGGCGGCGCTCTCGGGGGAAGACACGCGCGGCAGGGCCGACAGCATCCGCATCGATGACGAGCCGGTTGGCCACCGCTCGGCGGCCTGGCGCCGTGGACGCGGGCTGGCTTTCGTGCCCGAGGAACGCCTTGGACGCGGCGCCGTCCCCGAGCTGTCGCTGGCGCGCAATATCCTCTTGTCGCACCAGGGCGAGGCCACGGTGCGGCGCGGCTTCGTGCGCGAGGGCGCCGTGCGCGCGCTGGCCGTCGGCATTATCGAACGATTCCGCGTCAAGGCGCCGGGCCCCCAGGCGTTGGCCGGCAGCCTCTCGGGCGGCAATCTGCAAAAGTACATCGTCGGGCGCGAGGTGGTGCGGCAGCCGCGCCTGTTGTTGGTCGCGCAGCCCACCTGGGGGGTGGATGTGGGCGCGGCCGCGCAAATCCGCGGCGAGCTCCTCGCCCTACGCGATGCAGGCTGTGCGATCCTGCTGATTTCCGAGGAGCTCGACGAACTCTTCGAGATTTCCGACCGCCTGATCGTCATCGCCAAGGGGCGCGTGTCGCCCTCGGTGCCGATTGGCGAGGCCCAGCGCGAGCGGATCGGCCAATGGATGAGCGGGTTGTGGCCCGGCGCCGAGGCCGAGGCGCAGGCGACGGAGGCGGCCCATGCTTGAACTGGTCCCGCGCGCGCAACCCTCGCGCCTGATGTCCTGGCTGTCTCCCATCCTGGCCGTGATCCTGACCGCGGCCTGTGGGGTGCTTATGTTCGCCGCCGTCGGCAAATCCCCCATCGAGGGCCTGGCGGTGTTTTTCATCGAACCGATCAGCAGCCTGCGGGGCTGGTCCGAGATCGGGGTCAAGGTCGCGCCGCTCTTGCTGGTGTCGGTGGGACTGGCGCTGTGTTTTCGCGCAAATATCTTCAATATCGGCGCCGAGGGCCAGTTGGTGCTGGGGTCGATCGTCGCGGGTGCCGTCATCCTGTATTTCGACGATGGCTCGGGCGAGGGCGGCGGTGCGTTCATGATCGCGCTCGCCTTGCTGGCGGGGGCCGTGGGCGGTGCGTTCTGGGCGGCCATCGTGGCCTGGCTGCGCGATCGCTACAACGCCAACGAGATCCTGGTGTCCCTGATGCTGGTGTACGTGGCGGAGCTGCTGCTCAGCTATCTGGTGCATGGTGTCCTGCGCGATCCGGACGGGTTCGGCTTTCCGCAGTCGCGGCTGTTCGACGATGGCTTCCTGCTGCCGGCCTGGCCGGGCACGCGGCTGCATCTGGGCGTGCTGCTGGCGTTGGCGGCGGCGTTGCTGGCCTGGCTCCTGTTGTCGCGCATGTTCGCCGGGTTCCGCCTGACCGTCGGCGGGCTGGCGCCGCTGGCGGCGCGCTATGCGGGTTTTTCTTCGCGCCGCGCCTTGTGGGCCTGCCTGCTGTGTTCGGGCGCGCTCGCCGGGGTGGCGGGTGCTTGCGAGATCATGGGGCCCATCGGCCAGCTCACCCCCTCGGTGTCGCCGGGCTATGGTTTTGCCGCCATCATCGTCGCCTTTGTCGGACGCCTGCATCCGCTGGGCGTGGTGTTTTCCAGCTTTGTGATGGCGCTGTTCTACATCGGCGGCGAGCTGTCGCAGACCCGCCTGGGCATGCCCAGCGCCATCACGGGCATCTTTCAAGGCATTTTGCTGTTTGCGCTGCTGGCGTGCGATGTCCTGATCTACAAACAATTCCGCTGGAGGTTGAGGCCTGTCGGGAGGACCCACTAGAACCATGGATGCGCTAGCCCCCCTGATCGCCGCGTCGATGAACGCGGGGACCCCTCTGATGTTGGCGGCCCTGGGCCTGCTGGTCAATGAAAAGGCCGGGGTGATCAACCTCGGTTCCGAAGGCATGATGCTGGTTGCGGCGGCGCTGGGGTTCGCGGTGACGGTGCATTCCGGCAGCCCGGCGACGGGCTTTCTGGCCGGTGCCGTGGCCGGTGCCCTGCTGGCCGGCGTGTTCGCCTGGCTGACGGTGTGGCTGGGCGCCAATCAGGTGGCCTGCGGCCTGGCCCTGTCGCTGTTCGGCGTGGGCGCCTCGGCCTACATCGGCATGCCGTATGTCGGCGCGACGATCCAGGCCTCGAACTGGGGCATCCCCGGCCTCGAGCACATTCCGTTCCTTGGCCCGGCCGTGTTCCAGCACCACCCGATGGTGTATGGCGCACTCGTCCTGTGCGCCGCGCTGGGCTACTTCCTCTATCGCACGCGTGCGGGGCTGGTGCTCCGGGCGGTGGGTGAGTCGCCCGAGTCGGCCCATGCCCTGGGCTACAAAGTGCGCCGCATCCGCCTGGCGGCGCTGCTGTTCGGCGGCGCGTGCTGCGGCCTGGCGGGTGCATTCATGTCGCTGGTCTATACGCCCATGTGGGTCGAGGGCATGGTGGCGGGCCGCGGCTGGATCGCGCTGGCGCTCACGCCGTTCGCGACCTGGCGCCCGGCCCGCGTCCTGGTGGGCGCCTATCTGTTTGGCGGCATCACCATTCTGACCTTTCACATGCAGGCGCTGGGCGTGCCGATCGCCTCGCAACTGCTGTCCATGCTGCCGTATCTCGCGACCATCCTGGTACTGGTGCTCATCTCAAGGAATATCAACTGGATCCGCATCAACATGCCCGCCTCCCTGGGCAAGAATTTCAACCCCAATTCCTGAAGGAACGATCATGAAGGGAACCATGCTCCGCAAGACGCTCTACGCTCTCACGGCGGCCTCGGCCGTCGCACTGGCCGCCCCCGCCACCGCCGAACCGCTGAAGGTCGGCTTCGTCTATGTCAGCCCCATCGGCGAGGCTGGCTGGACCTGGCAGCAGGACATCGGCCGACGCGAGATGCAGGCCGCGCTAGGCGACAAGGTCAAGACACAATACGTCGAGGACGTCCCCGAGGGGGCGGACGCCGAACGGGTCATCCGCGACCTTGCCCAGCAGGGCAATCAGCTCATTTTCACGACGTCCTTCGGGTACATGAACCCGACGATCAAAGTCGCCAAGCAGTTCCCCGACGTCAAGTTCGTGCACTCGACCGGCTATAAGACCGCGTCGAACGTCGCCACCACCAATGCCCGTTTCTATGAGGCGCGCTACGTGGCCGGCATGCTGGCCGGCAAAGTCACCCAGACCAAGGTCGTGGGCTATGTCGGCGCCTATCCCATCCCCGAGGTGTTGCAAGGCATCAACGCCTTCACGCGCGGCTTGCGCAGCGTCCAGCCCGATGCCCAGGTGCGCGTCATCATGGTCAACAGCTGGTTCGATCCGGGCAAGGAGCGCGATGCGGCGCTGGCGCTGCTCGACCAGGGGGCCGACATCGTGACCCATCACACCGACTCCACCGCGACGGTGCAGGCTGCCGAAGAGCGCGGCAAGCACGCGATCGCCTATCACTCCGACATGTCCAAGTTCGGACCCAAGGCGCAATTGGGCGCCGTCACCCACCATTGGGGGCCGTACTTCACCCAAGAGGTCCAGTCGGTGCTGGACGGCACCTGGAAGTCCAATCAAGTCTGGGGTGGCTTCAAGGAAGGCATGGTGGCTCTCGAGGGCTTTGGCCCGGACGTCAGCGACGAGGTCAAGGCATTCCTGAAGCAGCAGCAGGACGCCATCGCCGCCGGCACGCTGAATCCGTTCGCCGCGCCGATCAAGGACAACGAGGGCAAGGTGCGCCTGGCCGAAGGCGCCTTGGACGACAAGGGTCTGAACGCCATGGACTATTACGTCGAGGGCGTGGTCGGCAAGCTCGGCAAGAGCTGAGCCCTTGCCGGTACGCGTCGCGTGAAACAAGGGGCGCCGCGGGGATAGTACACTGGCGACCGGGGGCGATGCCGCCCCCGGTGGGGCGAAGGCCGTCGCGCGCCTTCGCAGGGGCCAGTTACCATGCCTGGCCAAGCATGGAAAAACATGTTTTTGGTGAGTATCGGATGAAACCCTTATTTTCACGTATCCTCGGCGCCGCGGCCGCATCGGCGCTTTTTTGGGCCGGGCCGGCGGCCTGGGCCCATGGCCACGGCGGTGGGCATGCCGCGATGAGTTCCGCGGCGGGCCTGCCGGCCTCGTCGACGGTCAGCGCGCGGGATTGCTGGATCCGGCAGCTGCCCCCACCCGCCCCGTCGGGCGGATTCCTGCTCGTGCACAACGGCGGCGATCAGCCGACGGTCCTCAAGGGCGTGTCCTCGCCGGACTACGGCATGGTCATGTTGCACCAGACCACTGAGGAAAACGGCCTGAGCAAGATGTCCATGGTCCATGAGGTCTCGATCCCGGCGGGCCAGAACCTCGCCCTCGAGCCCGGCAGTTATCACATCATGCTCGAGCAGCCCAGAGAGGGCCTCAAGGTCGGTGACCACGTGCGCGTGGATTTTGCCCTCGGCAACGGCGAGGGCTTCAGCGCGACCTGCGAGGTCAAACCCGCCAAGGCCATGAGCCACTGACGGCGTTCAGGCACCGTCCCCGAGGAACGCCAGGCATGCGCGATTGAAGGCGCGTGGATTGGCGAGATTCATGCCGTGCGCGGCCAGGCGGATCACCTCCCGCCGCGCGCGCGGCAGGACGGCCTGTAACTGGTCCTGCCGCGCGGCATAGCGGGCCGGGCTGTCGGCGCCGCCCAGCAGCAGGACGGGGCACTCGATGCGGCCGATATCCTCGAGGTGCTCCGGTCGGTTCGCCTCGAGGACCTGAGAGCGCAGGGTCGCCGCGTTGTCGCGCACCATCTGCTTGAACCAACCCACCATCTTGCGCCAGGTCCCGGCGCCGTTGACCGTGTCGATGAATTGCTCCGCCGCCGCATCGGTCTCCCCCTGCGCCAGCAGGTCGACCGCAGGCAGGTAAAAGGGCTCCACGGGTGCCTCGTGAGTGAACCGGAAGCCCGGGTCGGCAAGCGTCAGGGTTTTGCAGCGTTCCGGCGCCCGCAGCGCGAATTCCAGGGCGATCTGCGCCCCGCGAGAATGGCCCAGCACGTGCACCGGTCGGCCGTCCCCCAGTGCGTCCGTCAGGGCGATCATGTCCTCGACATGCGTGGCGATTCGATAGCCGGGGTCGGGATGCGTTCCGGCCCGCGGCCAGCATCCGCGCAGGCTCGCCGCCACCACGCGATACGATGCGCTCAGTTGCGGAATCTGCCAGCGCCAGTAGCGGTAGTCGCACAGCGATCCGTGGATCAGCAGGACGATGTCTCCCGCGCCCGCCTCGGTGTAGGCAATCGGGTGGGACCGCTCGAGCGTGGCCTGCGGGAGCTCGGGGGCGCCAGCCATTACAGCAGCTTCAGGCGGCTTTTCGCGGTTTCGGCCGCTGAGGCCTGGGGATAGTCCTTGATGATGCGCTGCAGGCTGGCCTTGGCGCCGGCCATGTCGTTGAGCTCGATCTGGCTGGCGGCCGCGACCAGGAGCGCGTCCGGCGACCGTGGATCCTGCGGCTTGTCCTTGACCAGATCCTGCATGGTCTTGACCGATCCCTTGAAGTCGCGCGTCGCGTACTGGCTGCTGCCGAGGTAGAAGCGTGCGTCGCCCGCCAGATCGCTGTCGGGGTAGGCTTGTGTGAAGGACGCAAAGGCGCCCGCGGCCTCTTTGTATTTGCCGCTACGATACTGGTCGGCCGCCGCCTGGTAGGCGGCCTGTTCTTGAGGGTCGGCGGCCTGGCGGTCCTGTGGCGCATTCTCGGGTTGGTCCCCAGAGGGCGGACGGCGCGTCAATTGCTCGATCTGGCCACGCATGGACGCCACCTCGTGGCGCAGCATGTCGATCTGGTCCGCCAACTGCAGCCTGGCCTGCTGGTTTTGTTCGTTGATCTGCTTGATCTGTGTCCGAAGGTCGAGGATGGCGCGCCGGGCCTCGTCGTCGGAAAATGCATGCGCGGGCGCCGCGGCCAGTGCCAGCACGGCGATCAGGCCGGCGGTGAGGGTGGTGCCCATGCGGAATATGAATGCTTGCATATCGAGTTCCATCCAAAAAGACCTCCATGCCGCGCTTTTGCCTTGCTGCCCCCTGGCGGCGAATCAAGCCCACGCGCTGTGCCTTCGGCGTGTTGCCCCTCAAGGGGGCCTCATTTTACCTTGGGGCGGCCCGGCGGCAAATGAAACGCCGCGGCGGGAACCGCCACGGCGTTGCTGCGGCAAGGCCGGAATCAGCGCTGGTAGGTGATGTCAGCGCGGCGGTTCTCGGCGTAGTCGGCTTCGGTGTTGCCCAGCGCCTTGGGGCGCTCTTTGCCGAAGCTGATGGCTTCGATCTGGTTGGCGTTGACGCCCAGCAGGGTCATCATGCGTGCCACGGCGTCCGAACGGCGTTGGCCGAGAGCCAGATTGTATTCGGTGCCGCCGCGGGCGTCAGCATTGCCTTCGACGCGCACCTTTTGGCTCTGGTGGCTGGTCAGGTAGTTGGAGTGCATCTCGACCACGCTGCGGTACTGCTCGGGGATGGCATAGCTGTCGAACTCAAAGTAGACCGAGCGTTGTTGCGCTAGGGGACTTTGCGGATTGAACGGATCCATGATTTGTCCCGTGGACGCAGAATCCGAGCCTGCGCCTCCGGCGCCGGACTGGTCCAGCGGTACGGAGCTGCAAGCCGCCAGAGAGGCGGCGAAAGCGGCTATTGTCAGGGTCCTGGTGATGCGCGAGCTCATTTAATTTCCTTTCAAAAAGAGTCACACGAAAATCGGCTAATCAGTAAACGGGCCCCATGTCGGCTCACGAACCTTGCCATTCAGGGAGGACAGCCTCTGCTTGACGCGTCCGTCGACCGAGGTCACGGCCAATACGCTCTGGCCGTTCTGGATCGAGCTGTACAGTACCTGCATGCCGTTGGGGGCGTAGCTGGGAGACTGGTCATCCGGGCCGGCGGTGAGGAGCTGTTCGGCTCCGGAATTCAAGGCCATGGTCGCGATCCTGAAGGCACCGTTTCTTCGTGTAACGTACACTAGTTGGCTGCCGTCCGGAGAGACGCGGGGTGAGATATTGTAACTGCCCGAAAATGTCAGGCGCTGGGCGTCGCCGCCGGCGGCGGGGACTTTATATATCTGGGGGTTGCCACCCCTATCGCTGGTGAACACCAGCGAGCCGCCATCGGGGGTAAAGCGCGGCTCGGTGTCGATCAGTGGCGAACGCATGACGCGACGCAGGTCCGAGCCGTCGGCATTGATGGTGTAGATCTGCGAAATGCCGTCCCGCGACAGGACAATGGCCAGGCGGCTGCCGTCAGGCGACCAGGCGGGTGCGCTGTTGTTGCCCTTGTAGTTGGCCGCCGGTGTGCGCTGGCCCGTGCTCAAGGTCTGGATGTAGATGACCGGCTTGCCGGATTCGAAGCTGACGTAGGCCAGGCGGCTGCCGTCGGGCGACCAGGCGGGCGAGATGATCGACTGCCGGGAGCGCAGCATGACCTGGGGATTCTGGCCGTCGGCGTCAGCAATTTGTAACTCATAGCCGTTGCCGGTTTGCAACACGTACGCGATGCGCGTGGAAAACACGCCGCGCACTCCGGTGATTTTTTCGTAGATCCGGTCGGCGATCCGATGCGAAATCCGGCGCAACTCCGCCTCGGTGCCGCTGAAGGCCACCTGGTCGAGCTCCGTTTTGCGGGCGTTGTCCACCAGGCGATAGCTGACTGTATATTGGCCGCCGTTCTGGGCGATCGAGCCGAAGGCGATGTAATCGGCTCCTCGGGACTGCCAGTCGGCGTAGGCCACCGTGCTTTGGAAGTCGAGCGTCGCGCCGGCGGCGCTGATCAGGCGAAACTGGCCCGATCGCGTCAGGTCGGCCCTGATGATCTCGGGCACCTGTGTGCCGCTCGGTCCCGCGAAATCGGCGATTGCGATCGGATACTGTGTGGCGCCGACACCCGAGATGTCGACGCGCAGTTGCGCATGAGCCGCCGGCGTGTTCAAGGCCGCGACGAACAGGAAGGACAGGCCCGCAACCGCGGTGCGCCGCCAGAGGCGCGCCACGAGGCTCGAGGCGAGGGATGAGGTCATGTGTGCGATCTCCTAGTCGTACATGCGGTAATCAACGTCAATATACGACGGATACTTACCGCTCGGAGGTTTTGGAAAGGCGCATGCGAGGATGCCCTGGCGTACGGCGGTGTCAAAACGCGGGTTGCCTGACGAGCGCTTGAGGTCCACCTTGAGGACCGCACCTTTGCCGTCCAGATAGGTGCGGTACAGCACTGTCGGGTTGGTTGAGCCTTCGCGCGGAGGCACGTTGTAGATGACCCCTGGCTGGATGCAGCGGCGCACCGCGGCGGCATAGCCGTCGCTGCCTCCGCCGCCGCCTCGCTGATTATGGTCTGAGGTGCCGCTGGGGATGCCGGCCGCCTCCAGCGCCGAACCGCGCATCGCCTCGCGCAGGGCCTCGCGTTTGGCGGCTGCCTCCTTGGCGGCCTTTTCCTTCGCGACCTTGTCAGCGGCCGCCTTTTCAGCAGCCGCCTTCTTCGCGGCGGCTTCCTTGGCGGCCTTCTCGGCCGCAGCCTTGTCAGCGGCTGCCTTTTCAGCAGCGGCTTTCTCGGCGGCGGCTTTCTCGGCGGCGGCCTTCTCGGCAGCGGCTTTCTCGGCGGCGGCTTTCTCGGCGGCGGCCTTCTCGGCGGCGGCCTTCTCGGCGGCCTTCTCGGCGGCGGCCTTCTCGGCGGCGGCCTTCTCGGCGGCGGCTTCCTTGGCGGCCTTCTCGGCCGCAGCCTTGTCAGCGGCTGCCTTTTCAGCAGCGGCTTTCTCGGCGGC